>NZ_JACJOK010000073.1:0-222477 GCF_014695505.1 Trichocoleus sp. FACHB-90 | reverse complement strand
TGCCGTTTTTGACGACGTGAGTTGACTGACAAACGGGGCAAGTTGGTTGGGAATCAGACATAGAGCTTCTGATGGAACTGTATTTCTCCTATCCTTACATCTTTAGGACTACCCAGATTTAGATGTCAAACAAGCAATTAATTAAGCCGACTGAAAGCGTAATGCAGCCAAAGCACTTTGGCGAGTTTGAGCTTTAGCATAATGATTTGATGAGGCAAAAAAACGGCTTAAATTGATGGCACAAGCCGTAGCAACATTGTGCAAATGGGTTTTCGCCAGTCCCAAATACCGAGTTCGTCGTAAATCAAATCTACGCACTGCCTGGGAAATAGTGCCCTCAATTCCCGCACGACAAGCGTAAGCTCGCTTAAATTCTATTGAAAGTTGTTCAATTCGACGTGCAGCAAGCGCCTCATATTCAGCCTGAGGTCTCAGCTTCAATTTTCTGGGTGCCCTAGAAGATGAAGTACAATTATGCCTAACATTACAAGCTCCACAAGTCTGGCGGTCAAACACAACCTCAACCAAGGGATTGCCATTGGTGTCATCAGAGGAGCGCCATAACCGACTCAAATGCCCTTGAGGACATTGAACAATTTGCTGCTCCCAATCAATGATAAAAGTAGAGACATCAAAACCCGTTTGGGACTTGGCTTGCCAACTGGTATCAACAGCCACTGGGCCAATCAGCGAAACTTGATAATCTTGATGACTTTCAACCAACTGATAGGCATCAACATAGGCGGCATCGGCAAAATGCTCATTTGGGAGCAGGTTTTTATCAGCTAGCTTTTGATGAACAGTTGATGTCACTTCCCCATCTGGAGTGGTTGCAGGTGTTGTTTCTACATTTGTAATTAAGTTAGGGCTTTTCTGATCGCAGGTTTCGGTGAAGTGGACTTTATATCCTGTCCAATTCATCCCCCTTTTGCTACTATTTCTAGCTTCAATATCATAGGGGGATTCAATACAAATTGAATTCGGTGGCAAGCCAGTAGAGTCAGGAGTTCGCCAAACCAATTGCTCATTGAGCAATGTATACTGTTGTATCCACACCCGCCTGAGGACTTCAACACTCCACAGATGTCGCACCCCTAATCCTTGATCATTTATCCGCCAAACCTGGTCTAATAAATAATGCCCATCTAACCCAATTTGCTGCGCCATTTCTTCCCGCTCGTTTTTCTTTTTTGGTAAGCGGTAATCATCAAAGCGCCAACTGTAACGCTCATACCAATCCTGACTAATGATTGTTTTTAACCATTCCGGGGTAACTGTGGCAATTTCGTTGAGGGCTGCTCTTAATGTTTCTCCTACCAGCTCTAAACGATTCACTTGACGGATTGCTGCTATTACTTGCGTCGAGTCGGTTCGCTGCTTGCCTCTTGATTTGATTAGATTTTTTTCTTGAAAGCGCAATACCATTAAATCTAACAGTTTGTTCGCTGATCCCTGCTCACATAATCGATTTCGGAACTCACTCAACACACTTGAGTCAAATCCTGAATCTGTTAAATCTAGGCCTAGTACGTATTTCCAATCAATTCGACTCCGGACTGCATCTGCCGCTTGGCTATCGCTTAGTCCCTCCCCAAATTGCATGAGTGTGATTAATGCTAGCTTCGCTGGCGATATTGCTGATTTTCCGCACCGCGCTGGGAATAACTCCAAAAAATCACTGTCAGAGTATATCGTTCCTAGTTCGTCGTACATTTTTATGTAAACGTTTCCCTTCGCAAACGAGGCCCGCGCTACTCGTGCTGTTTCTTTTGGGACTTCCCAATGATTTTTTGGATGCAGTGTCATATCCAGAGGATGTGGCTAACTCTACTGTTAGTATCTTCTTTCTTCTGGATTTCACCCCTGCTGAGGGGTGCTACCCCCTATTCGCCAGCGGTATCCTTTAAGAAGTCGGGTATCTCGCTTTTACGAATCATTTAAAACTGCCTTATTTTGTGCCAAATTAGTCCAGCGAGAATTAATCCTAGACCGATTTGCCAAATTTGCGGATCTACCCAAAAAGCGAGGAATAGACAAGATACTAAACCTAATATGGCTAACCATTTGGGATAGAGTCGCTGATTATTTGGCAGTTGCCATGCTGCCAAATTTGTAATTGCATAGTAAATCAAAACGTTAAAGGCGCTGAACGACCAGGTTGTTTTAACATTACCAACTAGCACCAAAAGCGCGATCGCAATTCCGACAACCAGCACTGCCAAATTCGGTGTCGTTCCTTGCGGGTTCAAACGCGCCAAAACTCTAGGTGCATCCCGCCGCCGTCCCATCGCCAGCAACACGCGAGATAAGCCTAAAATCAGGTTAAGTAACACGCCCAACATGGCAGTCATGGCACCGATACTTAAGATTGCAGCACCACCCGCACTCCCCACGTTGCGAATTGCTGCCTCAAGCGGTGCTGACTGGTTAGTAGTATTACCCAAAACATTAGACCCTACTGCGGCAATACCAACCGCCGCCACTGCTATATAAAGCAGCATTGTCAATACCAGGGTCACAATCATCGCCTTGGGAATCGTCTTTCTGGGTTCCCGCGCTTCCTCCCCCATTGTGGCAATGCGTCCATAACCTGTGTAGGCGACAAACATCAGCGCAGTCACTTCTAGTACCGTCGCTGGGGAACCGATGAAAAAGGGAGTGAGATTTTCTGCGCGGTTCGCGATCGCACTCGGCAGACAAGCAAAGATAAAGAAAGTTAAAGATAGTAGCGTTACCGATACTATTGCAATATTGGTGACATTAGAGCGACGGATGCCACCAAGAACAATTAAGGTAAAAATAACTACAGCCGCTAGAGCCGTGGGAATGAGAAATCCTCGCCCGTACAAACCAGTAGCATTCAACAAGTAACTGGCAAAACCCAAAGCAGCAGTAGCCGCCGAAGCAGTCTTTGCCAAGAGAAACATCCAACCTGCGGTGAACCCCAAACTCGGAGTTAGGTACTTGTAGCCATATTCGTAGGTTCCACCACTGACAGCATGATTTGCAGCTAGTTGAGCGCTGTTAAGACCGTTGCAGGTTGCTATAAGAGCAGCGATCGCCATTGCTAAAATTACCGCAGGGCCAGCGATTCCGGCTGCAATGCCGATACTGACAAATACCCCAGTACCGACAATCGAACCTAAGCCCATCATGGTTGCGCCTAAAACCCCTAACTCTCGTTGCAGCTGTGGGGGTGAGGTTCTAGCAGACACAAGCCATCTCCCAGGTAAAAACTACCGATATGTTACTACCCACAGGTTAAGGCTGGGTTGTCATAGCGATCGCTAATAATGATTAATTGAGTGTTGTTATGGGGAAGTTGTGATGTCTGTTGAGCTACTCCGGCGGAAATTTACAGTAGCACAATATCACCAGATGGCGGCATCGGGTATTCTCACAGAAGACGACCGAGTGGAACTAATCCGAGGAGAAATTGTAGAAATGTCGCCTATTGGCAGGTTTCATGCAGCTTGCGTGAGGAGATTGATCAGACTTTTTTCTCAACGCTTGGGCGATCGCGCTTTAGTCGATGCTCAAGATCCGGTGGAATTAGAAGACAATTCTGAACCTCAACCCGATTTGACATTGCTGCAACTGCGCGATGATTTTTATGCAGGGGGACATCCTCAATCAGAGGATATATTTTTGTTAGTTGAAGTTGCCGATACTACAGTTGAAACTGACCGTGAAGTGAAAATCCCCCTTTATGCTGAATACAACATTAGAGAAGTTTGGCTGGTAGATATCAAAAAGGAATGTTTGGAAGTATACCGACAGCCCTCACCCAATGGCTACCAAGAAATTCTGAAGTACCAACGAGGTCAAACCCTATCTGTGCAAGCTTTTCCTGACGTTATTTTTACTGTAGATGAAGTGCTGGGATAATTGCTGGAAACTGTCGTCACTTAACTAACTGGTTCGGAAAATGTAATGGCGTTGCCGTCCAAGTCGAGAATTGTGAACTCTTTCAATCCCCAAGATTGCGTTGCCAATGTTCCATGTGGGTGAATAACTTTAGCAAATTTATATTCTTCATATAACGTCTCAATTCCCTCAACATTGATACGGCAGGCAGTATTTTCTGCAATGTATTTGTCCTTACACTGCCAAAGATGTATTTCGACAGCGTCGCGTTTCAAGCCTGCATAATCGCCATAGTTAAAAAGCGTTGTAAACCCAAGCTGTTGCTCATAAAAATTGATAGCTTTTTCAATGTCAGTCGCCGCGAATTTGGGTATGGCAGTTTTCAGCATCTGGTTTATGATCCCGCAAGACCGAAGTTTCTAGCGCAGCCCGTAGCCGTGACGATACAGCAATTCTAGCTGACCTCCATACTGCTGAATAAAGGCAAGTTGTCGCTGATATAACCCGCGAAACGTATTGGCAAATAGCAGCGTAAAGATAGCCACTATCAGCCCAAATGCTGTGGAAATTAAAGCCTCGCTAATTCCGGCTGTGACATCTGCGGTTTGAGTACCTCCTACATCTCCCAATCTCAGAGAGGCAAAAGAGTTAATCAACCCTAAAACTGTCCCCAAAAGGCCTAACAACGGGGCAAGGCTGATAATCGTATCAAACACTGTATTAAAACGCTTCAGCAAGGGCAACTCTGCTTGAGCGGCACTTTCTAAAGCCAGTCGAAAGTCTTCTGGGGTAGGCTTTTCTAATTCCAAAGCTGCCAGAAATATCCGCGCCATCGGTAAATCTGCATTTTGCTGTAAAATTGCGATCGCTTGCGCCCTGACATCGGCAGGCTGCGGATTACTGCGGTACAGCGCCAAAACTTCGCGCACGAAACGATTTTGGCGGATGATAAGCTGCTGCCAAAAAAAAATCCTTTCTAAAATCAATGCCACTGCCAGGATAGAGAATCCCAGAAGCGGCAACATGACCACCCCACCAAGAAAAAATAGACGCAGGACTGACATAAAAATTAGCTAATGGCTGAGTGCTAATCGCTAATTGTTTAAGAGCCATTAGCCATTAGCTAAGATTAGGGATTATTTGGAACGCGCTCGATTTGGGCGTAACCGCTGAAAACTAGCGTTTCCCCTTGTGTTTCCAGGCGATTGATTCGCAGCGTTACACCATCGAGATTAAAGCGATCCAGATCGACCATGTTATCTAAAATCTCAGAGAATACCTTTGTCAAGGTATCAGAAATATCCCTTAACGATTCAGGCACCGCTTCAGATTGAAATTTTGCATCTTTAAAACGAACGCGCCGCCGCCTTTCCGCTGCTAGGGTTGCCGTCATGCTGACTGGCACCATTCCTTTTTCGCCTAAATCTGCTTGGGCAAAAATTTGCACTTGGTTATTGGGTAGCAGCTGTACGTTTACTTCGCTAAAGGATACAGGCTGGCCGCCAGATAATTCTGTCAATTCAGGTGTTTCAAGATTTTGTAGCCGCTTTTTTACCAGTTCCGCTTGGAAGGATTGGTTGATATCTGCTTCTGATAGCGTTACTTGGGCAACCGCTTGGGTGGGCTGCTTGAGCAGAATCTTACCGTTCATTAGACCGCTGAAGTCAATTGAGACGGCATCTGTCTCAAAAGAGACCTCCTGGGCGCGAAACTCGCGGCGAATTACCAGACCACTGCCATTCATCTTGAAACTGTCAATACTTCCTTGTAGAAGTTTGCTGGAGGGATAGCAGCGAACAGCAACTTCTACAGACTCACTCTGGGTAAACAAGTGGCGAATTGTCTTGCTGGCTACTGTATTGAGAAGGCGTTCTCCCCAATCCGTGCCTGTATTGTTGGTGAAACCAGTAAGGCCGCCTAACATAAAGTTTAACGTCCGCGAGAGTGCTTACTCTCTTGTTTGTAACAAAATATTAAGGAATGTGCAATCGAGAAAAAAGCGCTAAAGGGTGCTAAAGCGCTTATGTATCAAGGTTATCAGCCTTAAAATGTCAAAATATATATAATTTTCTGACTTCTGCGATTAGTTAAATCAATAAGGGCGGTATTTTCTCAATAAGGTAGCGATCGCTACGGGCAAACAATGGGAAACTATACCCATTTATATACTGAATTCCTCACTCATCACCACCTATAACCGCAAAATTTACCTTGGTGCAGTCTTTTCCGAAAAAGGTAGAGAGCAAAAGTTGAGAATCAGGGGCTTGTCGCTTGGCTGTCGCTAATAGCCTCTTTATCTGCGCCAAGTTTAGCAGGCGCAATAAATTATCTCACCTGCTGACATTACTGGCACGATTGTTAGTAATGATGATTTAAATTAATACCATACTTGCATCCATACGTCAAGCAAATAAGTTAATTGGCTTCACAGTTTCATCCACTTTTTTTCGTTCCCAGGCTAACCCTCGGAATGCTATAAATGAGGATCTGCCTTATCTATTCTTGTCTTGAGCTTTGTTACTAGAAGGGGAGGCATAGCCTCCTTAAATTTCGTTCCCATGCTGACCTGGGAACGAGAAACTTAACAATAAAAATATCAAATATATGACCAGAATAATTATTCGCTACTACGATCCCAGCTATCCCTATTTAGAGTCGGCTATAAGGTCGATAAAGGGAGATTTTGAAATCGTTGTATACGATGACGGTAGCCACGATTTTCCGGATTTGAAATCGGTTAAAAATCGATGCCAAATCAGACGTTTAGAGCATCGGGGGCCAACTTCTACTCTCATACAAGCTTTGATTGATGCCAAGAGAGAAAACGTACAGCAAGTATTTATTCTAGATGGCGATGATGAGGCGCAAGAGTGTCTGCCAGATTTTCTCAACTCATCATTGCAATTACCTTACACGGCTGTTATTGGGCAATTCCGAGATGAACCTTCCCCAATTTACAAAAGCCAGGGAACTGATTTATTTCAGGAAGCTGTTGCCAATCTAAAATTTTGCCCTCCTTGCTTTAGTTTAAAAGTGGGAGACTGGGTTGAAGAATTACCTAGGCTTCTCCAAATGGTGCAAACCGAATATCTAACAACCGGAACTTTATTTTTGGGTTTGTTTCTAACTCGTCAAACAGGTATTTCTGTCACCGATAAGGTAATTCATTGGAGACAGCACGAGGCGCAAACCTACAGACAACACCACCAGGAAAGACTTGTAGTTGGGCAGAAAATTTGGCAAATTTATAATCAAAGAATTTTGGAGAATTGTAGTCAAATGTTGCGGCTTCATCCTGATGATGCTGTTGCTTATTACAATCGAGGTAATGTCCGATCTAGATTGGGCGATCGCCAAGGAGCAATTGAGGATTACACTCAGGCGTTACAGTTTAATTCTAACTTTACTGAAGCTTACAGCAACCGAGGTGTGACACGCTTTGATCTCGGAGATTACCCAGGCGCGATCGCAGACTATTCTCAAGCATTGCTACGAACCCCTAACTTTGCCCAAGCTTACAATAATCGAGGTAATGCCCGTTTGAGGATGGGCGAACATCTAGCCGCAATTGAGGATTTACACAAAGCGGCTAATTTGTTTCTTGTGCAAGGGGATGTGGAGAATTACAAGCGATCGCATAATCTCCTCGCAGAAGCACATTTTAACCTGGGAATCACTTTCTCTAGGCAAGGTAAGCTTAATGAAGCTTTAACTTGTTACCAAAAGTCGCTGGAAATTAACCCCGAATTTGCTCCCGCACGCTATCAACTTCATACTATATCGAAAGGTTACGAATTTACTACCGATTGGTTCTCCATAAATCTTGATATTTGGCAAAAATATTTAATACATCTTTCTCAGCTTTCTGGATTAAATATCTTAGAAATCGGAAGTTGGGAAGGAAGGTCTACTTGTTGGTTTGTAGACAATCTCTTAATTCAAGATTATAGTAAGATTACTTGTATAGATACCTTCGAGGGAAGTTTAGAACAGAGTCGGTACGAACCAAGTTATTTAAGATCCATCGAAAGCAAATTTAACTATAACATCAGTCGAACAGACTATCCGGAAAAAGTATGCAAAATAGTAGGTAAGTCTCAGGAAATACTGCGCTCGTTATCGCTAGAACCCTATGATGTTGTTTACATTGACGGTTCACATATAGCCAGCGATGTCCTTGAAGATGCCGTTTTAAGTTGGAGACTGGTCAAGGTTGGCGGTATTATCATTTTTGATGATTATGATTTTGTATTTCCCGAAAGTAACGTGCAAAATCCAAAAGTTGCTATAGACGCTTTTATTTCAGTTTTTTCTAGCAAAGTTAAAGTTCTTCATCAATGTCACCAAGTTTTACTACAGAAAATATGTCATTAGATGAGCATTAAAGTATTTCACACGATAGATAATCCTATAAAAATAACAATATTAAATAACCAGAATAAATAAAAATCATTCTGTATTTAGTAGCCGTGAAAGTGAGAGCAACATGAAACTGGTAGCAAAAAGAATAAAATGGTTGCTGGTAATATTGCCTTTTGTGGGAGTTATAAGAATAAAACAAGCGATCGCGCAACCCATTGTCCCAGCTGCTGATGGCACTGGAACCATTGTCAACGTAGCAGGCGAGCGCTTAGACATCAGCGGCGGTAAACTCTCAGGACAAGGAGATAATCTCTTTCACAGCTTTAACCAATTTGACCTAAATTCCGCTCAAACCGCCAACTTTCTCACCAACCAAAACATTCAGAATATTTTAGGGCGGGTTGTGGGAGGAGATGCCTCTAGAATTAATGGTTTAATTCAAGTCATTGGCGGCAATTCCAACCTTTATCTGATGAATCCCGCAGGCATTATATTTGGCAACAACGCCAGATTAAACGTGCCTGCTTCTTTCACCGCCACGACCGCCACTAGCATCGGCTTTGGTAACAACAATTGGTTTAATGCTATTGGTAACAATAATTATGCAGATTTATC
This sequence comes from Trichocoleus sp. FACHB-90, assembly GCF_014695505.1. Lineage (NCBI taxonomy): Bacteria > Bacillati > Cyanobacteriota > Cyanophyceae > Leptolyngbyales > Trichocoleusaceae > Trichocoleus > Trichocoleus sp. FACHB-90. The sequence goes on along the minus strand of NZ_JACJOK010000073.1, from coordinate 213,633 downwards.
GGGAACTCCCAGCCTTTTTAATCTGAGTGCTACTCAAGCGAGTGCAATAGTCAATGGTGGCGACTTGGCGGTAGGAAAAAATCAAAACCTCACCTTACTTAGTGGTGTGGTAGTTAATACCGGGCGACTCGCAGCACCAGGGGGAAATATCACCGTAGCAGCGGTTCCCGGTGGATTAGTGCGGATTGCTCAACCAGGAAATTTACTAAGTATAGAGGTTCCAGCGACGCAAAAGGCGGCAGATTCATCCTTAGCTCAGATGCTGACGGGTGGAGATATTAGTAACGCCACAGGCGTAAAAGTCAACAGCAACGGTCAGGTGGTACTCGCAGGATCTGGCATTGGGATACCGACAGATCCAGGTACAGCGATTGTATCTGGCAGCGCAGACGTGCAAGGCGACACTGGCGGCAAAGTGCAGGTTTTGGGCGACAAAGTGGGGTTAGTTGGTGCCAATATCAACGCTTCCGGGAACTCCGGCGGGGGAACGGTGCTAATAGGCGGCGACTATCAAGGTAAAGGGACGGTGCCGAATGCCTCTAGAACTTATGTCAGTAAAGACTCGGCAATTAATGCCGATAGCAAAATCAATGGCAATGGGGGGCGCGTCATCGTTTGGGCAGACGATGCAACAGAATTTCATGGCAACATCAGCGCCCGTGGCGGCAGCAATTCCGGCGACGGCGGGTTTGTGGAAGTGTCGGGTAAGCAGGGTTTAAGTTTTACAGGGAAGGTGGATACGAGTGCTGATAAAGGCAGTGCAGGCACCTTGCTACTCGATCCAGTGAATATCAGGGTTACGGATCAAAGTGCGGGGCCGGGAGCGCAAGATGCTCAATTAGCAGATGGTCAAATTCTTTTTAATGATACCCCTCCGGCTGATTTCATTATCTCGGAAACTGCACTGGAGCAAGCAGTTAACTTTGGCGATGTGATTTTGCAAGCGACTAACAATATCACAATTGATAATCTTACGACTGACGGCACTCTGAACTTTGACTTTGGGCAGGCTACATCAATTACTTTTCTTGCTGATGCCGATCTAGATGGTGTGGGTTCGTTTGTAATGAATCCAGCAAACGCCATCAATAGTAATGAGGCAAATTTATTAATTACCGGAGCAAGTCTGACTTTAGGAAATATCCAAACAGGTGCGGGGGATCTTCAACTCACCAGTCGCAACGGCGCGATCGCTACTGGCACTATCAACACCGCTCCTTTCTACGGTGGTTTTGGTGGTAGTCTTCTCATTAATGCCACCAACGGCAACATTCTTATAGATGATGTCATCACACGAGGTGGGCCAATTTCAATCACCAACAACAACGGCGGGATCGAGACTGGCATATTAGATTCCACTACTGGCTTTGAGGACGCTCCTATTACCATTACTGCTACCAACGGCGACATTACTACAGATGACATCCAAGGTGGGCCAATTTCAATCATCAACAACAGCGGCGCGATCGCCACAGGCACTCTCGACACTTCTGGTTTTTATGGTAATCCTGGCAATGTTCTCCTCAATGCCACCAGCGGCAACATTACTACAGATGACATTATTACTTCTGGTAGTCCTGGCAATGGTGGAGATGTAACTATTAATGCCACCAACAGCAACATTCTTACAGGCAACATTACTGCTTTTGGTGAAAATGGTGATGGTGGAAACGTAAATATTGATGCCACCAACGGCAACATTTTTACAGGCAATATTACTACTTCTGGCGATAGGGATACCAGTGGTGCAGTGAGCTTAACGGCTACAGGCAATACTGCTACAGGCAATATAGAAACTGGGGCTATTGATACCTCAATTACAGGGTTTGATATTACAGGTGGCGCTGTAACTTTAGATGCGGGAAACAATGTTAGGTTTACAACCATAAACACCCAAGCTACAGATGTAGATGGTGGAGATACTATAGGTGGAGATGTAATTATCACGGCTTCCGGAGTTGTTCAAGGAACCGGGCTACTCGACAGTGGTGCTACCATTCAGACTCAGGCATTTAGCCAATTTGCTCCGGGATCAGCTCAAGGCGGATCTGTGGCAATTCAACACAATGGAGGGCGAGATAATTTTAGATTTATCGTCGGTGATGCGACGAATAACGGTACAGCAGGCTCTATTGATACGGGTGGAAGTAGTGGGAACGGTCAGATAATTTCGCCTACACAAACCATTCCGAATGTCAATACTTTGATTCCCAATGACAACACCTTTGATGTCGGCGATCCCACCGTCAATGGTATCAGAATCACCTTCATCAACCAAGCACCGACAATAACAGCAAATTCCCTGCTACCAGAAGTGCAACAAAATCAGTCAATTACCTTCACATTGGCAGATTTAAGTACAGGAGTGAACGATACAAATAATGACTTTACCTCAGTACGTCTGGATGCAATTAATGGGGGAACGCTAACAAGACAAGATGGCACGCCAATTGTCCCTGGTACGGTTTTGTCTGTTAACGACGTTTTAGTTTACACGCCGCCAGTAGGGGTTATTGGTCAGATTAATGCTTTGACGATTAGCGCCAGCGATCGCGTTTCCTTCTCCGCACCACTACAGCTTTCCATCAATGTTTCTCAGCTACCCCCGCCGCCGCCGCCACCAACACCTGTACCGCCACCACCGCCGCCGCCGCCACCAACACCTGTACCGCCACCACCACCACCACCACCAACACCTGTACCAACACCATTACCAACACCAAGGCGACTGTCTAGAGATTTATCACCACCCCAGGAACAACCCCTTACCCAACTACAACCGATTATTCAACTTGCGTCTGTTGAAATTGACCCGTTTTTTGCACAAATTGACCAAGGTTTCACGCTGCAATTTCAACAATATTTGGGAGCAATTGCCGATACTCGACTTGCCAGCTTAGACGAGGCGCGGGAAATTACTGCCGAAATTGAGGAAGCCACAGGCATTAAACCTGCCCTAGTATATGTAACTTTTGTACCCCAGGCAGTTGCAACAACGGGCGCAGAAAATACCCTGTCACAGGATAGCGACCAACTGGAAATCTTGATTGTGACAGCCAAGAAACCACCAATTCGCCGGAGAATAGCAGGAGCAACGCGAGGTAAAGTTCTCAAATTCGCCCAAGAATTTCGTGGCGAACTGACCAAACCTCTGAGAACGCGCAGCTACCTGAAATCTTCCCAGCAACTCTATCAGTGGCTGATCGCACCTTTGGAAGGAGATTTAGGCGATCGCAAAATAAATAATCTAGTATTTCTCATGGATGCCGGGTTGCGAAGTCTACCCGTCGCCGCCCTCCACGATGGTAAAGGATTTCTGATAGAAAAATACAGCGTCGGCTTGATGCCGAGTCTCAGTCTCACCGATACTCGTTACCGCGACATCAAAAATTCCCAAGTTTTGGCAATGGGTGCTGCCAAATTTACCACGCAAAACCCCTTACCAGCAGTTCCAGCAGAATTATCCATCGTCGCTGATACTCTGTGGCCAGGCAAATTTTTCCTGAACGAAGCCTTCACCCTAAATAATCTCAAGACACAGCGCCAAAAACAACCCTTCGGAATTGTACACTTAGGCACTCACGCAGAATTTAAACCAGGCGCTCCCAGCAACTCCTACATCCAGCTTTGGGACACTCAGCTGCGATTAGACCAGATGCGGCAACTCGGCTGGAACGATCCCCCAGTAGAATTATTAGTGCTAAGCGCCTGTCGTACAGCTTTGGGAGATGAACAAGCAGAGTTAGGCTTTGCGGGATTAGCAGTGCAAGCTGGAGTGAAATCAGCGCTAGCTTCTTTATGGTACGTGTCAGATGAAGGTACTTTGGGGCTGATGAGTAACTTTTACGAGGAATTGAAAAAAGCCCCGATTAAAGCAGAAGCGCTACGTAGGACTCAGCTGGCAATGCTCAAAGGGCAAGTACGCCTTGAGGGTGGTCAAATTCGCACTTCTAATGGCAACTTCCCTTTGCCAACGTCTCTTGTTTCTGGGGGAGACGAAAACTTTGAGCATCCCTACTACTGGGCAGCTTTTACAATGATTGGGAACCCTTGGTAGGGGCGGAATTTTGTAAATACCGGGCGCTACTCGCGCGATCGCTATTTCCCCTGGAGAAAGCGATCGCGGTTGGCTAGAATTCTAGCCAGTCGAATCTCCGAATTATTTGTCTTGAGTGCTGGCGACACTCGGCGTGGTTGAATCACAGAAGTCCCCAATCCCCAGTCAACATCAAATTTAGGCTCAGGCGCTGATAGTTCTACCAAAGGATAGTTGCGCCGACAATAAATAGTCAGTATAATTACCGTTGGTACGGACAACCAAGCAGCCTAAACTAAGCAAGGTGGGAAGTATAATTTTTCCCTATCCCTGGTGACAGCGACCTTGAGGAAGTTTGGCAACCCCCAGATACAGGTCTGGAAGGGGACATCTCTAAAGCAACTTAATTTTAGTAAATACATATTTTAAAGTTATATCCACTTACTTTAGGAAATCTATATCTTCCTAAGTGTATATACCTAAATAAGTAAAACTATAGTAACACATCTTATTAAGATTAATATGTTAAAAATATGGTTAGGATGCTTTCGCACGATAGTCTGGAAAACAAGAGAGATAGTATCATCTCTCTGGCAGCTAATTAAAAGTTTACCAGCCATCTACTACCTAATAGTGCCAGAAAGACTCGGTGCAATCTTACCAAATTTCTGGTTTCCTGCTACCCGCAAGCCGTTGGGGTAACAGTTCCAGATTCTGAAACGAGTCGGGTGTTTCTTTGCAGGAATTAGTAAGATGAAAGTCGGTGTTTGCTCAATCAGCTTGTTGCTGAAAGCCAAAAATCAAGTAGGGAAGGAAACAGGAAAAGGGCTAAGATACCTAATTTTGCCTTTAGCGTTGAGCTTTGTGCCTGTAAACAGCCCTATGGGGACAAATTTGGCGATCGCACAGCCACCACCGATAGTACCGGATGCGGACACTGGCACCCAAGTCAATACCAATGGCGATCGCTTTGATATCACAGGCGGTAAACTTTCCAACGATCAAACGAACCTTTTCCACAGCTTTACGCAGTTTGGTCTGGATGCGAACCAAATTGCCAATTTTATATCGCTACCAGGAATTCAAAATATACTAGGTCGCGTCACAGGTGGCAACGCTTCCGTAATTAACGGGGTTATACAGGTAACAAATGGCAACGCCAACCTCTTCCTGATGAACCCAGCAGGAATTGTATTTGGCTCAGGAGCAAGCCTGAATGTCCCAGCCAGCTTTACCGCTACCACTGCCACAGGAATAGGCTTTGGCAACAGCTGGTTAAGTGCATATGGTAATAATAACTACGCAGCCCTGAATGGGAATCCCAACGCCTTTGCCTTCACCAACTCTCAACCCGGTGCGATTGTCAACGCAGGGCAGTTGAGCGTACCACTAGGAAAAGATATAGCATTACTGGGCGGCACTGTAGTAAACACAGGAACCCTGACAGCCCCAGAGGGTAATATCACCGTGACAGCCGTACCAGGTGAAAACATGGTACGTCTGAGCAAACCAGGGAATGTACTGAGTTTAGAAGTTCAACCGCTTCCCCCGTCTGTTCCCATCGCCCCATCTCCCTCGGTAGCCCCCTCGCTTCCCCAGTTGTTAACTGGAGGCGGTGGGGTTAATGCCACAGGGCTAAAAGTCAATAGCAGCGGTCAAGTGGTGCTAACAGGTTCTAACATTAGCATTCCCGCAGAACCAGGAGTAGCGATCGCCTCCGGCAATCTCAATGTTTCCGGACAAACTGGCGGCAAAGTGCAAGTTCTAGGCAACCAAGTTGGGCTGGTAGGTGCAAATATAAACGCCTCTGGCACAAATGGCGGTGGAAGCGTGTTAATCGGCGGCGACTATCAAGGTAAAGGTACAGCACCAAACGCCGAACGCACCTACATTGATAGCACCTCTACAATTAATGCCAACACTCTTCTTAACGGAGACGGTGGGCGTGTCATCGTCTGGGCAGATCAAGCTACAGAGTTTTTTGGCAACATCAGCGCCCGTGGTGGCGATAACTCAGGTAATGGTGGCTTTGTCGAAGTATCAGGCAAGGTAAACCTGAATTTCAAAGGCGCAGTTGATACCCAAGCACCGAAAGGTACTATGGGAACCTTGCTACTAGATCCAGTAGACATCACAATCAAGAGCGGCAGCGAGGACGGTGCGGCGGACGGAACGAACACATTTGCAGGCGATCCTTCCGGCACTACTGCTCGCATACTCTCTGGCGACCCCGGGCCTACAATCATCTACGAGTCAGAACTAGAGGGTATTTCTGGCAGTACCAACATAAGTCTACAAGCTAGTAACAATATTACAATCGAGAAATTAACAGACAACGCTTTGACCTTTGACCCTGGCACAGGAAGGATCGTCTTTACTGCGGGTGGAGCGTTTTCTATGGATCGAGGAGACACCATTGTTGCCGAGGGTAGAACTGTATCAATTTCAGGAGCAACAGGTGTAACTGTTGGAAATATAGATACTTCAGCTAAGAGCCAAGGCAATGCTGGAGGTGTATCTTTGACATCCAGCTCAGGCAACATCATCGCCGGGAATATAATCACAAGCGATCAAGGCCCCGGTAATGCAGGTTCTGTAAATTTAACTGCCAGAAGCAACATTACCGCAGGCGATATAACGACAGCAGATAAAGCCGACGGCAATGCTGGTTCAATAACGGTTTTGTCAACTGGCGGCAACATTAACGTCGGCAACTTAGATGCAAGCGAGCAGGGACCGGGTGATTCGGGTGCTGTGAATCTCACCGCCTCTGGAAACATTACACATAAAACTATAGATCAGTCTGAGCAGGGGCCGGGTGATGCGGCAGCTTCGGCTAACGTAAGACCAACAACAGGTACTAATACCAATACAGGTAACACAGGCAACACAGGGAACACAGGCGGCAACCAAAACCCACCGCCTGGTGGGAATACGGGCGGTAGCACAGGCAACACGGGCGGTAGCACAGGGAACACAGGCGGCAACCAAAACCCACCGCCTGGTGGGGATACAGGCAACACGGGCGGTAGCACAGGGAACACAGGCGGCAACCAAAACCCACCGCCTGGTGGGGATACAGGCGGCAATACAGGGAACACGGGCGGCAACACGGGCGGTAGCACAGGGAACACAGGCGGCAACCAAAACCCACCGCCTGGTGGGGATACAGGCGGCAATACAGGCAACACAGGTGGCAGCACAGGGAACACAGGTGGAAACCAAAACCCACCGCCTAGTGGGGATACAGGCGGCAATACAGGGAACACGGGCGGCAACACGGGCGGCAACCAAAACCCACCGCCTGGTGGGGATACAGGCGGCAATACAGGGAACACGGGCGGCAACACGGGCGGTAGCACAGGGAACACGGGCGGCAACCAAAACCCACCGCCTGGTGGGGATACAGGCGGCAATACAGGGAACACAGGTGGCAGCACGGGCGGAAACCAAAACCCACCGGGGGGCAACCAAAACCCGTCGGGCGGAGGCAGCACAGGTGGTGACACAGGTGGTGACACAGGTGGCACGGGCAACACAGGTGGCAACCAAGGTAGTGGCAGCACGGGCGGCAACCAAGGTAGTGGCAGCAGTACAGACAGCTCTAATGGTGGCACGGGAAGCACTGGCGGCACGGGTAGTAACAGTGGTAGCGGTACTGGTGGCACGACTACCAACAAACCAAGCTCCGGAGGTAGCAAAACTGACGCTGGCAGCGATCGCGCCAGCTCCGGAGATGGTCAAGCAAGCTCCGGAGATGGTCAAGCAAGCTCCGGAGATGGTCAAGCAAGCTCCGGAGATGGTCAAGCAAGCTCCGGCGATGGTCAAGCAAGCTCCGGCGATGGTAAAACAGATCAGGCAAACCGCCCTCTCAACTCTTCCCAAGAGGCTAATTCATCACCGAAACAATCGGTACAGGCAAACGCGCCATCAGTTTCAGATAGAAGTGGAGACTCAATTTCTGCGCTTGATGAATCCTATACGCGGCAATTTGAGCAATATTTAGGGCTGGACGCTCAACCTCGAATTACAACACTGGCAGATGCCCAGGCAAATCTACAAAAAATTCAGCAAGCAACTGGGGTTAAGCCTGCACTCATATATATAGCTTTTGTCCCTCAGACGGCTGCACCCAATGGGACAAACACGGTACAGGAGCAACAGTCAAAGAAACCAGAAACCCAGCAACACTCTGGTTCCCCTAGCACAGAAACTCAAATTCGGACTGTGCATGATAATGACCAGCTGGAATTAATGGTGGTGACATCAGATGGTGTACCAATTCGCAAGCGGGTTGATGGGACAATGCGATCTCAAGTTCTCAACATTGCCAATAAATTCCGCTCCCAAGTCATTAACCCCCGAAAACAGAACGGCTACCTAGCTCCAGCCCAACAACTCTATAAGTGGCTGATAGCACCCATCGCCGCCGATTTACAACAGCAAGGTATCCAGAATCTGGTCTTTATCCCAGATACAGGCTTACGCTCTATCCCTATGGCTGCTCTCCACGATGGTCAAAAGTTTCTCGTGCAGAACTACAGCGTCGGGATGATGCCCAGTCTCAGCCTCACCGATACCACACACAAAGACATCAGAAACGCTCAAGTCCTGGCAATGGGAATGGCGAAATTCCCCAACAACAGCCCCTTACCAGCAGTACCTCTGGAGTTGGCTACCATTACACCAAATCTTTGGGAGGGCAAGTCCTTCCTAAACGATACCTTCACCCTAAACAATCTCAAGTCGCAGCGCAGCAGTTCGCAGCCCTTTGCCATCGTCCACTTGGCAACCCATGCCGAATTTGAGTTTGGCCCCCCCAGCAAATCTTACATTCAGCTGTGGGACACAAAACTTCGATTAGACCAACTGCGACAAATGGGCTGGAACGATCCGCCGGTGGAGTTATTAGTGCTGAGTGCCTGTCGGACAGCACTAGGCAGCGAAGAAGCAGAGATGGGCTTTGCTGGCTTAGCTATTCAGGCAGGCGTAAAGTCGGCACTGGGCAGTCTATGGTACGTCAACGATGCCGGAACACTGGGACTGATGAGCAACTTCTACGAACAATTGAAAAAAACCCCCACCAAAGCCCAGGCATTACGAGAGGCGCAGATAGCGATGCTCAATGGGAAAATACGCATTGAGGGCAATCAAATGGTTACTCTCAAGGGAAATATGGTGCTACCTCCAGAACTGTCAAGACCAGGAAGTAAAAGTCTCGCGCATCCCTATTACTGGGCAGCTTTCACCATAATTGGGAATCCCTGGTAATAGAGTTTTGAGTTTTGAGTTTTCAATTAAGAAAATTTCTTGACAAACTCAAAACTCAACATTCAACACTCAACATTGTTTAATCCCCAGTCGCGAATCAGCGCATTCACCTGTTCTGGCACCTCATCATGGGGACAATGACCCGCCCGCAGAAAATGCTCTGTCAGTTGAGGGTAGAATTTGCGAAACTTCTCTGACCTCTCTTTAGCATTTATCCAAGGGTCTGCTTCTCCCCAGAGCATTAACAACGGACAGCGCAGCTGCTGTAATAAAACATCAACTTTTTCGCCTTGGGAGGTTCTAAATACCGAGGCAAACACTTGCACAGCACCATCGTCACAGGAAGGACGATATATTTCGTCTATCAACTGCTCTGTAATCGCACTCTTGTCGAGATAAACTTTCTCTAGCGTATTGCGAATCACCGAGCGTTGCCGCACGTACTGAAACAGCAGAAAACTTGCCCACGGTTGCTGAAAAATTGATTGCGTTGCCTCACCCAGCACTTTTTGAAAGGGATGAGGTTCGGGGGCAGGATCTTTAACTGTAAACGGGCCAGCACTATTGAGCAATACTAAACCCGCCGCCTGCTCCGGACATTGAGCTGCCACACACAACGCCGCATAGCCGCCTAAAGAGTTCCCTGCCACTACAGCAGGTTGACCAATGACGCTGGTAATGAAATCATGCAGCTGGTCGCGCCATAAGTCACTGCTGTACTGCCATTCCGGTTTGGCGGAACGTCCGAAGCCTAGCAAGTCAATTGCCCAAACTTCAAAATCTTTACTAAGTCCAGTAATATTCTTGCGCCAATGGTCTGTGGAGGCACCAAAGCCATGAATCAATAACAGCGGTGGGCGTTCGGGGTGCCGTTGTCCCGCCTTCACATAATAAATGGACTGCCCTCGCCATTGCCAATAAGTGCCAGGGATGGGGGCAGTAGAAGCCGCTGGGGTTGCCTGCATTAGGATAATATTAAGTAATGTTAACTTCTTTATTTTAGCTTGGACGAAGGGTTTAGTGGTTTTGGGCATTGAGATAGCAGATTTTGCGAGTGTTGAGTAATATAAAAAAAGCAGCGATCAAATCTTAAAGTTTGCCTTGAATGATCCAACCCAGAAGCGGTAGTCGCAAGCTCGTTCGCAACGCTTACGCACTCTCTTCGCATCGCTGCTGGGGCAGAAAAAAGGAGATTTCAAGTAAAATTGCTGACTTGTAGATAACTGTAAATAACACAAAAGAGGGGAGAGCAGTGTCTGTCGAAACTGTAGAAAAGCGTTCAACAGTCCGTAAACTCGCGCCTCGTTATCGTGTGTTGCTCCATAATGATGACTTCAACCCAATGGAGTACGTGGTGCAGATATTGATAACGACGGTGCCAAATATCACGCAACCTCAGGCCGTCAGCATTATGATGGAAGCTCACACTAACGGGCTTGCCTTAGTAATTACCTGCGCCCAGGAACACGCGGAGTTTTATTGCGAAACTTTGAAAAATCACGGTCTGACCAGCACAATTGAACCAGACGAGTAGCGGCTTAAGAGGCAAAGGTTGTTTAAATTAAACCTCGTCCGTTTAGCCCAGTATCCAGCGCCCGTGCGGCTGGGCTTATTTGTCCTAAGCTTGCTCTCAATCTGGTTGCCTCTAGCAGCACCAATTTACATATTTGTCAAGGATAGTAACTTGGCCACTATCCTGACTATGGGGCTGTTGTTCGTCGAGTTTCTGTTGCTGCTGAGGTTTTGGGGTCAGAATGTCTATCAGCAGTCCAATTTGCTACGAAGCTATGGTTTGCAAGGAACCCGACGAAACGGATTAGAGATTTTATCTGGGCTTGGTGTTGGTGTGATTATTACCTTCAGTTTGTTTTGGCTGGAGGGGCTGTTGGGTTGGCTGGTTTGGCAAAGTCCCACAGTTGTTTTACCCAGGTTGGTTGTCGAAGGTTTAGCTAGCGCTTTGGGTATTGGTTTGGCAGAGGAATTGGTATTTCGGGGCTGGCTGCTGGATGAACTGGAACGGGATTATCGCCCTGGCGTAGTTCTATGGGCAGATGTTTTAATATTTGCCTTGCTGCACTTTCTGAAGCCGCCAGCGGAGATTTTGCGGACTTTACCTGGGTTTCCGGGGTTGATATTGTTTGGTTTAACGCTAGTGTGGGCGAAGCGTGGGAGCAAAGGTCGCCTCGGTTTATCGATTGGCCTGCACGCTGGTATGGTTTGGGGATATTACATCATTAATGTAGGGCAAATGGTGCAATATTCTGGTCGGGTTTCTGACTGGATTACTGGTGTTGATAAGAATCCTTTGGCTGGGGCGATGGGGTTGATGTTTTTGGGGGTTTTGGCGTTGTTGATGAGGATGCGATCGCGATCGCCAAAAATCTCCTCTTGAGCGATCGCGCTTTTCTGATAGCAAACATTCCCCGATAATTGTGTATTTTGTAACTTAACCGCACCCAAGTTGGTAATGCAGTTCCGCCGCTACTTTCATTAAAATTAGCACCGGAAATTTATACCAGAATTTATGCCAAGAAAGAGGTTAAAAAACCATTTGCGCCGCAGATGTACCAACCAAACACGCTCTTTCCAAATTCACTCCAGTCAAATTAACACCATCTAACTCAGCACAAAGCAGATTTGCTCCTGACAAATTAGCACCAGCGAGATTTGCACCCCTTAAGTCGGCTTCTTCCAAATTTGCATCAGTAAGCAAAGCACCTCGCAAATCTGCTTGACTCAAATCTGCACCTTGGAGATTAGCACCGCTCAAGTTTACGCCTCGCAAATCAGCACTGCGTAAATCTACCCCCTGCAAATTCACGCTCATCAAGTTAGCGCCGCTTAAGAAAGCACCAGCAAAAGACGCTTGAGTTAGCTTAGTTCCCATCAAATTCGCGCCCCGCAGGTTGCTTCCCCGCAAGTCAGCACCAGTTAAGTCAGCTTGCATCAAGTTAGCGCCCAACAAGTTAGCCCGCAAATCTGTCCCTGCTAAAAGACTCTCGATTAAATTAGCGCCATCTAGACGGGCGCGTTCTAAATTTGAGCCACTAAAATTTGTACCGACGAGATTAGCACCAGCGAGATTAATCCCCCGCAAATCGACGCTAGAGAGGTCTTCGTCTTCTAAATCTGCACCTGGTAGTTGCTTGAGTTTGCCTAAGCGAATTGCTTCGATGTCCATTGATTCCTATTTGAAGGATTGAAGGATTGAAGGATAGCTAATTGTTGTTTTAATACTATTAGCCATTAGCTTGATGTATTTTTACCTTTTGCCCTAATTTGCAACGCGGTTGGGTTGTGTAGTTGTACCGCTATACAAGTTAGCATCTAACAGCCACATTGCCGTTGTTACTTTAGTTGGGGTAACTGGTAGAATCAAACCCTGCTGCATACCCATGACTAACAGAGATAGAGTTTCAACAAGTTTGGGATCGAAGCGATCGCCTTGTTTTTGCCTGCACGCATCTAAAGCTTTGGACAAATTCTCTTCACTGTCAGGATGAGATTTTCTAGCTTTAGCTAATCGCCACTGAAAATCTGCTAATAGCGCTAAAATCCTCGATTCCAAGGGAATTTCATCCCCAGCTAACCCCGCAGGCGTTCCCATACCATTCCACCATTCAGACTGGTGAGTGACGATTTGAGCCACTGCCCGTAATTGTGGCATGGTTCGCAACGCTTGCGCCCCCTGCACCAAAGGACAAGTCAGGGGACAACTCGGTGCTTCATCGTCGTAACTCCTCGACATACTCGACATACTGGGTTCCAAAATACTTTCCGCCCCCTGCAAAGGATCGATGCGGTGCAGCAACCCCGCAAGGCGCAGACGCTTCATCTGCCAAGCAGGTAAGTCTAGAATCTGTCCCATCATTTCGGAGAGCGCCACGACTTCAGCAGCTGCCATTGGGTTAGTGACATCCGCCATATCCATCAGCTGCGCCATTCGTAGAAATGCTTGGACTTCGTTGGCAAGCAAGTTGCGATCCAGCGCTTGTTGGCGAGAACCTGTAGGGATATTTGAATGCTCGCCTGTAGATATGTCCTCTTGCCCATCTTGGAGATAATCTACCACGCGAGACACAACCGCGCTTAGCTGCTCTGGTGAACCTAAAGATGGATTAATTTTGTCTCTTGTGGCGAGTAGTTTTTTCTCAAGTTCTGGATCGTAGGGGGCGATGTGCGCGATCGCTAAATCTACTGTCTCTTTTACTAACTCTGGCTCAAATGTCCATAATCCATAAAATTTGCGCTCTAAGTCTGACGCTGGTTGTCCTGCTGTACCATAATCTTCCGCAGACAGTTCTTGACAAAGCACCATTGCTGTGTATGTAGGCGAAATTATGATCAGGTGCCATTCTTCAGCTACCGGATCGGCTGGATCTAAACCCACTAATGCCACGTTGGGCATCTGGCTGGTGGGGTGTTCTTTAAAACCCGCTTCCCCTGCCGCCATGATCACAATCTGACCCGCCTTTTGTGCTATTTCTCCATAGCGATCCGCTTCTTGCAGATACCATTTCCCCCGCTGGAAGGCTGCGATTACTAGAGGTAAACTGTCCTCAGTTAAAATGTGGTCTTCCAGGGCATGGCACAAGGATACTAGGGTGTTTTTGTAGTACACCCCAAATCTTATTGGTCTTTTGCCCGTTTTGTGGGCTGCTTCTAGCTGTTGGAGAATTGAGCCTTCTAACATGGTTTGGACTTTTGTTAAACTAACCGCTTCCGGCGCAGAGTGCGCTAAATATAGACAAAAGAGAGGGAGAGATTTTGAGGTTTTGTGGGGTGGGCAATATGCCTGCCCCAGTATATTTTAGGAGACTGTTGCCAGCTGTTTCGGCTTTGGCTCAATTGGTGCAGCCAGGGCTGATTCCAAGTCTGCACATCCAAGTCTTTGTTCTAAAATCTTCATAACTTCGCGTCCGAAGTCGTTGGGATTTTGTTGCCATGCTTGGAGGCAAACTTCACCGAAGAATGAGCCAAGGGGTTCTGGATTCCACAGCAGTTTTTTGGCTGTCCACGGCATTATGCTCATGGGGTTATATCCTGGCTTGAGGATATCATTTTTGAAAGCGTATTCTTCTAAATGGGTGTGCGGTTGCAGTCCTATAAAGAAGATGGCTGGTTCGACTTTATCTTCACCAAAAATTTTCTCTAGTTCCCGGTGATAGGCAACGGTTTGGCGAATAGTTTCATGAGTTTCGTCAATTACGTTAAATGAGTAATTGACAGATACTAGATCGTTGAATCCAGCTGCTTTTAAGTCGCGGCAGTTTTCTAATACTGTGCGGAGGTTATAGCCCATTCGCATTTTCCTCACCAGTTCCTGAGAACCGCTCGTGATGCCGATTTCAAAGTAGTTCATCCCTGTTTTCACCATCAGGTCGCATAATTCTGGTGTCAGGTTGTCTGCCCGAATGTAAGCTGCCCAATGTATATCTTTCATCCCGGCATCGATGATTTTTTGCAATAGTTCAACGGCATCGTCGATGAATTTCCGGGCTGGGATAAATTGAGCATCGGTAAACCAGAAGTTACGGATACCTCGGTTATAAAGTTGTTGCATTTCGGCTACAACTTCATCCGCTGGGTTGATGCGTACTTGCTTACCTTCGATGACGGTGTAAATGCAGTAGCAGCAGTTGTGCGGACAGCCGCGTTTTGTCTGCACGCCAACATAGAAATCTTCGTCTTGCAGGTAATATTGAAATTCAGGCCAGATGGTTTCGATGTAGTCGTAGTTGCAGGCGGTTTTTTCGATGGAAGTGGGGCTTTCGTGGATCATGCGATCGCGTGGCTTTGTCTCTCCCACCACATAACACCGTTCATCCCGGAATTCTTGCCCTCGAAGCATTTTTTCCAGCAACGCCTCGCCTTCACCTACTGAAACTATTGTCCCCGTTGGTAAGCTTTTACTCAGTTGTTCGTAAAACACGCTGACAGCACCGCCACCGACAACAGTTTGAGCGTTTGGGTTGTATTTCTGAGCGCGTTTCAGCCCCCGTTTAATTAATCCCTGGTTGCGCCAAAGTTCGGTGTAGTATGCCGTCGTCACTCGCAAGCCGCCCAATGCTCCCCGCAATCTCACTAAGGGATTTGGGGCATAGTAAAATTCAAAAGCGTTTTGCAGTGGGTTGCCACCTCTGCCTCCTACCGGCGCGTAAATCTGAATATCGCGCCAGGAATAGACTAACAGTGTTGGTTTGAATTCATCCACGCAGGTATCTAGCGCACTGGCGAAATCTAAAGGCGGTACTGTTCCCAAGTCAAATATCCGTTGTTGTACGTTTGGGAACAGTTTGTGTACGTGATCTGCTAAGTACACAACCCCAATTGGAAAGATGGGATTGCAGGGTAGGCGGACGTAGAGAATTCGATTTTCCATTATTTTTTCTTTGTATTCAGATTCACGACTATTCAAACTTGGCTAACGGATGCCGTCTAAGAAAGCTTCTCGCTTTCCCAGAACGTTCTCAAGAATTATTTTGACTAAGACTTGATCGAGATTTGAGCCATTTTTGGTATTTTTGCCTACTACAGCGGCTTAAGAAGCCATTTTTAGCCCAGTATCATCGGCTACAGCAGCACTATTGAGCTATTAAGTTTCTGAAATCTGTTTATATAACTTTACGATAACATTGAGTTCACAAGAGCGTAGCGCTAATTTTTGCTGTGTAGGCGAAAAAGGGGACTTGGGGGACAAGGAAGACAAGTCAAAAATCCAAAACTGGGATTTGTTGGGTTGGGGTTCCAAGGGCGCAGCCTACAACTTGGGAGAAAAAGCGTTGGTCTCGAATCCCAAGTCTCCCCCCTGCGGGATGCCGATTCATGCTTGCGATCGCAAGTTGCAATTTCTAAAAATTTAATGTTTTCTTTATATCTTGAGAAATAATTATGAGAAGAATACTCAGTTGGTAGTGGAGTTTACAGCAAACGGGGATCGCTCGGTGTTAACTTAATTAATGTAGTTTAATTCTAGTGGCGCAAAGCTGCTCGGCAGTTATGGCTCAAATACTTGATCCCCTCCCTTCTGGTAAAACCAATTACATTCTCTGCTGCTACGTCAATGCTACAAGCCACATTCAAATTGCTCGGATTAGTAACATTCCGAACTGGTACTTTGAGCGTGTTGTGTTTCCCGGACAACGCTTAGTGTTTGAAGGACTGCCAGAAGCACTTCTGGAAATTCATTCAGGCATGATGGCAAGTGCAATTATCTCAGATAACATACCGTGCGATCGCCTGTGTATCGACGAAAAAAAGGATTCTGATTTTAATAATAAAATTTTTGAACACAAAGAACAAACAGAGGATAACAAGCAAAAAGTGGCAGTTCAGAAAAAGAAAATCCTAGAAACCACTGAATCTTTAACAACCACTTCTATAGGGTAATAAGCTTGCAAAATTTGAGCGTTGCCAAGGGTTGTCGGTATCGACAGCCTTTTTTTTAGTCATTAGTCAAGTAAGAGTTGTAAGGTTGTCAAATTGAGATTTTATTAGGTTCTAACAACCTGACAACGTTCCAACGCCAACGAATAACTAATAATCAGCTAAAATATTAAGATAGTATGCGGAAACTGCTATATTTGGCGCTGGATGAGTTAAAGAGTGAATCTACCTTCCTTTATTTGGCTTTGGAAAATTGCTGCTTGGTCGATGGGTTTGTCACTCGTCGCCTATCTACTGCTGGGCGTAACTGGCATTTGGATGTTTAGGGCGCGTCAGCAAGAGCATTCCCGACCCCAATGGTTGCGACCTTTTCACTACACTACTGGCGCAATAATGGTGGGTTTGGTCTTGCTGCTGCTAGCCATTGGGATTGTAGGAACACTAGGTCATTATGGCAGCTTGGGTCACTCGGCGCATTTAATCGCTGGAGGGGCGGTGGTGGCGCTGGTGTTACTTTCAGCTGGGAGTGCTACTTTAATTAGCTCGAATCGAGCTTGGGCGCGTTCGGTTCATGTCGCAACTAATCTGGTTCTGCTGGTTGGATTCGTCTGGGTAACGCTGACAGGCTGGAGCGTTGTGCAAAAATATTTACCTTAGATTCTCATTTTTGTAACACTTAAATTTATACAAATAGATAGAGGCAAAGGTTTCACAAACCAGCTAATTCCTTAAAAACCAATTGCCATCCGCAACAAAAGCGCGATCGCACTTCTTCTATCTTCACCGAGCCATCTTTAGTTAACATGAAAATGTAGGCTTACCCCACCCTTCTAATGAGTAGTCCGTTCGTCGCCGTAATTCTAGTAATGCTTATTGCCGCCTTAGTAGGCAGCGCGGTAGGTTTACGATCTCCCCTTGGTAGCAATGGCAACGAAGTGATTCCTCCTAGGGCTGGAACATCAAATTCCACCGCTTCCCCTGCACCAGCAAGCAACGAAACTGCCCAAATTCCACAAACAACTCCACAAGCAACGCCATCTCCCACAGCAACGCCATCTCCCACAGCAACACCATCTCCCACAGCAACACCATCTCCCACAGCAACACCATCTCCCACTCGCACCGGGAGGAATACCACAGGTGGTGGCCCATATTATGATGATGAAGAGGAGCCACCAGTGCGGGCGTTGTGGTGATATTCCCTTGGAAAGCTTCAGGAGTATGTTGCTTCAGACGTAATTAATCGCGGCTGAAGCAATTGATATTGAAGATTCTAGGCGCTATTTTTAACAAAGGCACCTTTACACAATTTGCGATCGCGCTCAACTGCACCCTCTTCAAAGCAAGAGCCACTAAGTTTAACTAATAGCAATGTGCGCTCTTACTCGGCAGTAGAGCTGGGGGGTATCTCATCTAGCGCTGCATTATTGCCCTTGCACTGTCGTACCTTTTATAATTTTTATAATTTTTATACTTTTTCTGCACCCGAACATCGCCAAATAGGGAACGGGTGAAACGAGGAGACAGTCGCCCTGCTGTTTGGAAAATTGTGCCGTTTTCTAAACAAGTCATGAACAAGTAAAAATATCCTTGTTCATTTAAACTAATCTGTAAACCTACAAACAAAAAGTTACAAATGAAAGCAATTCAATTTTTTGAATATGGAAATAGTGATGTTTTGCGCCTAGAAGATATCTCTCTACCAGAGCCGAAATCAGAGGAAGTTTTAATCAAAATTCACGCTTGCGGAGTAAACTTTGCTGATACTTTAGTGCGGAAGAACCAATACATTTTCACTCCCAGCTTACCTTTCATACCTGGTTTTGAAGTAGCAGGAACAATTGAGAAATTGGGAACTGAAGTTACAGGTTTCTCTATAGGGCAGCGAGTGGTAGCTTTTATCTCTAATGGTGGCTACGCTGAATATGCAACTGCACCGCAGAATTTAACGGCAATTTTGCCAGAAGAAATAGAATTTGTTTCGGGAGCCGCAATTCAAATACAGGGGTTGACAGCATTTCATATGCTGAAAACAGTAGCTCAGCTGAAGCCCGGACAAAGTGTACTGGTTAATGCAGCGGCAGGGGGTGTAGGAAGTGTAGCCGTGCAGCTAGCGAAAATCTTCGGTGCTAGTCAGATAATTGCAACAGCAGGCTCACCTGAAAAGCTGGAATTTGCCCAATCTTTAGGCGCTAATACATTGGTAAATTATCGGGAACCTGACTGGCATGAACAGGTATTGCGTGCTACTGATGGCAAAGGCGTTGACGTGATTCTTGAAGCAGTGGGAGGCGAAATATTTCTCAAAAGTTTAGAATGTCTGGCTAACTTTGGTAAGTTGATTGTATACGGTTCCTCCAGCGGTAGTAGTGTTTTCGACCCAACAATTTTACTCACTAAAAATAAAACTGTTATTGGCTTTGGCTTGTACGGGTTTTTGGAAAATACTTTATATAATGAATCCTTGAATACGTTGTTTGAATATATCAAACAGGGAAAACTGAATGTACAGATAAGTGGTAGGTTTCCATTAGCAGAAGCCAGCAAAGTGCATCACTTAATTGAAAGCCGCAGCAGTCAAGGAAAATTTATCTTACAACCTTAGACAATCGGTAGGTTGCTAATATCTAGCCAACCTGAATAAATTTAGGATAATCTCACTTTTCCGCAAACATTATATGGCGGGTAAATTATCCAGATAAGCACAGTTAAGTTGGAGCGCCTAATTGAAGTTTTCTGTTTCACTCGCTTTTCTTAGGGATGTCCAACCTACGCAGGTTTTGGCTTTTTAGCTTTTCGTGAACAGTATTAATTGCTTAATCGTTTAAGGGTGTACGATTTGCAGCTTTTTACAATATCCGTAAGGCAGACAACTTATCTGGGGTAAGCAGGCTAAAAAAGGAGCGCTACGCGATTAATTAGGGAAGCATCGCAATTTTGTAAAAATGTCCGACGAGTAAAGTCGCGGCTAAATACACAAATCCTGCCAACGCAAACGCTTTGTTTGTCTAGCCGTAGGCTTCTAGCCTGTGCGCTTATATTTGCAAAAACGGGATGCTCCCATTAATTAGTGCGATCGCTCCACATTAAGCCCACATTAAGGAAGATTACTGAGATTATTTGCACTGTCAGTAATTAATATCAATAAATTTACTCTCAGTGAAATTTCGGATGACATAACTCTAATACAAAGTAATTATAAAGGTACGGGCAATCTAAAACTACATAAGTTTAAGAGACTGTGTGGAAATTTTGACTAAACCTTGAAGTTTGCTCGTTGTCAAATTCCGAGTCCTATTGTCAGGGTAAATAATGCAAATACTAGAGCGCACCTTACCTCCAGCAGAAGAAATTGTTCGCCTTTACGAACAGCAAACTCTTGCGGAACACCCGATTTTCCAAAGGCTTAAGCAAGAACCAGTCAATCTTACTGCGATTTGGATCTTCACCATGAATATGAATGTAGAAGGGGGAGTATCCAAAAATTTCGTGCGTTGGCTTGCCAATTTGGCTGCTCGGATAGATGACAATTATATGCGTAGTATCATTGCCAAACAGTTGAACGAGGAACTTGGCGAGGGAGACTTTTCTCGCATTCACAGCGTCATGCTACAGCGTATGGTTGATGGTCTGGAACCTTGGTGTTTAGGTGATTATACTGAAGAACTTCTGGCACCTGGTCGCGAATTCGGTCAACGCGGTGAAAAGCTTTTCTTCATCCAAGATCCTTACGAAGGACTTGGGGGTTTTATTGCTAGTGAAGTCAGCGCACTGCAAATTGACCAATGTTTGGGGCAGGAAATTCGCAGACAAAATGCGATCGCATCTGAGAAACTGACTTGGATTATCCTTCACGAAGAACTTGAAGTCGATCATGTTGGAGAAGTTGTTGAACTTGCTCGTTTAGTACCGACTTCCGGAGAAAAGTTAGAAGCTGTATGGCGAGGCGCACAAGAGATGCGGGATGCAATCATAGCTTTCTTAGATGGGGTTTACCGCGTTTCTTTTCCTTAGATTTCATGCACACAATTTTATAATTCAGTAGTAATAGTGAGAAGATAGGAGGCGATAGTTGCAAATTCGCTTCCTATTTTTTATGCAATTTATAAAATTTTTCTTTGAGATAGCGATCGCGCTCTTCATTTCGGGAATTCTAAATAAAGACCTAACTTGAGGAATTAAATAGAGAATAGAATAGTGCATAAGTTTTTCCACAGGGAGCTTCCAGAAGCTAGTAATATTTATCTTGCCAAAAAAGATATGTTTAGATATAATAATGCACTAATATATAGTAGATTCCTAATTTCAGAGTGCTACATTCATGGGGTGCATAAAATATAGCCGCCCCAAATTTTTGTACGTTGATGGCATGACAATAAATATGATTCTGTCACTTGTTTATCCAAACAAGTTAAGTCAAATGGGTGAGTATGCGATCGCTTAACTTTCATATCAATAATAATCGCGTCTTTTTTATTAACAACAAGAACAGATTTTAATTAAATTTGCAGTATCAAGTGATACAAAATGGTTCCAACTGATAACAAAAACTGAGCTGGAGTTCCTAATGACAAATCTTACAAATGAGCTATTGCACCCTAAAAAATTAAAAGGTGAAATAATAGCACCCAAAGAAACGGAAGCGTTATCGCCTGAAGACAAAGAGCGTTTGGAGCTGGCTGTTACAGGGTCTAAAGATGGAGTGTGGGACTGGAATCTCGAAACCAACCAAGTCTTTTTTTCAGCTTCTTGGAAAAGGATGCTTGGCTTCTTGGAACATGAATTTCCTAATAACTTTGACGAGTGGAAAAAAAGCCTGCATCCCGACGATTGCGAACGGGTATTAGGCACCCTCCAAGCTCATTTGGATGGAATAAATCCTTATTACGAATCAGAACACCGCTTACGACACAAGGATGGCTCTTATCGGTGGGTTATTTCTCGCGGTAGCTTGTTTCGAGATGCACTGGGAAAGCCTTATCGTATAGCTGGTTTGAATACTGAAATCACTAGCCGTAAGCATTCGGAGCAAGCACTGCGGGAAAGCCAAAAGCAGCTACAAGATATTATCGATAACTCCACAGCAGTTATTTACGTTAAAGACACTGAGGGCAAATATACTCTGATTAACAGCCGATTTGAAACCTTATCCAACATCACCAGAGAGCAGATAAAAGGTAAGACTGACTACAATATAATTGACAAAGAGGCAGCTGATATAGTTACAGCAAATGATCAAGAAGTATTGAAAGCTGGAAGTGAAATTTCCTGGGAAGAAAATATTATTCACGAAGACGGCTTACATACCTACATTTCACTCAAGTTTCCTTTATATGATTCTGCTGGTTTTGCATATGCAGTCTGCGGTATTTCTACTGATATTACCGAGCGCAAACTTGCCGAAGAAGCAATGCAAAAATCGGAAAGCCAGTTGAGAGAAAAAACAAACCAGCTGGAGCAAACCTTGCAAAAATTGCAACATACACAAGGTCAATTAATTCAAACTGAAAAAATGTCCAGTTTGGGTCAATTGGTTGCTGGTGTGGCCCATGAAGTTAACAATCCTGTCAACTTTATCTACGGTAATCTGGTTCACGCCAATCAATATGCTCAAGATTTGCTAAACCTCCTGCAACTGTATGCTAAGCACTATCCCCATCCGGTTCCTGAGATTCAAGAGGAAATTGAAATTATCGACCTTGAATTTCTCATGGAAGATTTACCCAAGATGCTGTCTTCGATGAAAATGGGAGCTGACCGCATTCGCCAAATTGTTCTATCTCTACGCAACTTTTCCCGCTTGGATGAAGCGGAAATGAAGATAGTTGACATTCACGAAGGATTAGATAGCACTTTATTAATTTTGCAGAATCGGCTGAAAGAGAAAGCCGGACATCCGGCGATTCAAGTCATTAAAGAGTATGGCAATTTGCCCAGCATAGATTGTTATGCTGGACAGATGAACCAGGTATTTATGAATATTCTCAATAATGCGATTGATGCTGTGGAAGCGTCAGTTGTCAGTTGTCAGTCCTCCAGCAAGGAACAACGGACAACTGACAGCAGACAACCACCTACTATCTGGATTCAGACTGAGGTTTTGAACGCTGAACGGGTGGTAATAAAAATAAAAGACAATGGGCTAGGAATGACGGAAGATGTTAGAAACCGTCTTTTTGACCCTTTCTTCACGACTAAGCCAGTTGGTCAAGGTACAGGTTTGGGACTATCTATCAGCTACCAAATTGTTATTGAAAAGCATGGTGGAGTGTTGAAGTGTTTTTCAGAACCAGAGCAAGGAACTGAGTTTTGGATTGAAATTCCAGTTCGATGCTCTCAGTAACTTTTTGATAATTCATGACGAGAAAATATCAAAAACTTGATTTCAGTTTTGCATCCACAAGCGATTGAAGATGCCACAGCAATGTTTCTAACTCGGATGCTGTGTCAGCCGCTTCCTGAATCTGCTTCTGGAAAGCTAGTTGTTCCAGCTTTTCTGCACAAAGCCGCATCTGTTTTACGCCGACGTTAGCGCTGGCACCTTTGATGTGGTGGGCTTCTTGCTGAATGCTGGTAAAGTCATTAATAGCGATCGCTCTTTTCCCGATCTCTATATGACTCTGAACTTCCTCAACAAACATTTGCAAAAGTTCCATCTCGAACTCCTCGCTACCCTCAGAGAGATGATGCAAATGCTCCCAGTCAATTAAATTTGGCAAATTTTCACTTTTTTCAGGTGTGACAACATCCGCATTGCTGGGATTTACCTTGGGATTTAGCTTCTGAAAAATCTCTTGTTTCCAATGCTCAAGCCGTCCGGCTAACTGTTCCCGCGATACAGGCTTGCTGAGATAGTCATCCATCCCAGCATTGAGACACCGTTCTCGGTCTTGCTTCATCGCGTTAGCCGTCAGAGCAATGATCGCAGTGCGACGAAAACCATTTTGTTGCCACCGCCGAATCTCTCGCGTTGCCTCATAACCGTCAAGGATGGGCATTTGGCAGTCCATCAAAATTAAGTCGTAGGGAATTTTTGCTAATAAATCCAAGACTTCTTGACCATTGGCAGCGACATCAGCTTCGTAACCTAAAGTTCCTAGCTGCTTGAGTGCCACTTTTTGATTAATCAGGTTGTCCTCAGCTAGGAGAATTCTTAATTTTTTCTCTGTTGTCCCTTGTTTGTTGTTCGTTGGTAGGGATGTACTGCTATGCGCCCCTATTGCCAGTTGTTTATGGCCTGTTGCAGAAAAGTCCGGAGTTTTTAGTGCTAGGTCATTAGCTAATAACTGTGTAACCGCGACCTCTTGCTTCTCTAAGATGTTTAGGATGATATCTAATAAACGAGATGGCTTGACTGGCTTAATCAAATGGGCGGCAAATCCTGCCTGTGTTGCCCGTTGTGCCTCTCCCCGCCCGTCAGCGGAAGTCAGCATAATTAAGGGTAATTTAGCGAAGGTGGGATTTGCTTTGATTCTTTCTCCTAAGGTGATGCCGTCAATTACAGGCATCTGCATATCAATCACAGCAACGTCATAGGGCATTCCCCATTCCACAGACTCCTGCAAAGCTTTGATGGCGGTAGCTGCACCATCCGCCTCATCTACTTGCATCCCCCAGTTCGCCGCTTGGGAGCGGACAACTTTGCGGTTAGTGGCATTGTCATCCACAACTAACAGCCGCCGCCCCATAAGACTTGTAGAAGATGGAAGGGTTGCGATTGGTTTACTCTGGGTTGTGAAGGGAATGGTAAACCAAAACTTGCTGCCTCCTCCAGGCTGACTCTCAACGCCAATTTCTCCTCCCATGAGGGTAACAAGCTGTTTGCAGATGGCTAACCCTAAGCCAGTACCGCCATACTTGCGGGTGGCGGAGGAGTCTACCTGAGAAAAGGGTTGAAACAGTTCGTTTTGGTCTTCTGTGGCAATGCCAATTCCGGTATCGGTTACAGAAAAGCGGATGGTGGCTGGGGTGGGGGCTTCTGATTGGAGTTCTGCCCGCACGACTATTTCCCCGATGCTGGTAAACTTAATGCTGTTGCCAATCAGGTTGGTGAGAATTTGCCGCAGACGACCGACATCGCCCTGAAGTTGGGTGGGAACATTGCGGTAGATTAAGGCGGCAATTTCCAACCCCTTAGCATGGGCTTGGGGAGCGAGTAAGTCTAATACTTCTTCGACACAGGTGGAAAGGTCAAAGTCTAGAACTTCAAGATCCATCTCGCCAGCCTCCAGTTTAGACAAGTCCAAAATTTCATTAATTAAGCACAAAAGCGCATCTCCGCTGATGCGAATCGTTTCCACAAAATCCTTTTGTTCTGGGTTCAAGGGGGTGTCTAAAAGCAGCCCGGTCATTCCCAGGACGGCGTTCATGGGGGTGCGGATTTCGTGGCTCATATTTGCCAAAAAGGTACTTTTGGCATGGCTTGCTAATTCGGCTTGCCGACGGGCGATTTCTAGCTCTTGACGCTGGCGGGTTTCTTCTTCTAAGAGTTGGGACTGAGCTAGGGCAATGCTAAGTTGGTCGGCTAGTTGTTGTAAAAGATCAATTTCAAAGCTAGACCATTTTCGGGGGCGGGCGCATTGGTGGGCAATTAGCAGTCCCCAGAGTTCATCTTTTTGCAAGATGGGTACGACAAGATTGGCTTTGACTTGAAATTTTTGCAGTAGTTCGAGATGGCAAGGTTGGATGTCAGAATCTTCTAAGTCTGCGATCGCGCGAATTCTTCCCTGACGATATAAAGGGTAGTAATCTGCTTGAAAGCAATTGTCGGCGATATCTTGCCCCAAGATCGCAGAGCAGCCAGGAACTACGTCCTCGGTTACGACTTTTCCAGTTTTATCTGTCCAAAGCCGATAAATCACTACTCGGTCGGCTTGCAGGGATTGTCGCACTTCGCTGACTGTGGTTTGGAGAATTTCTTCTAGTTGTAAGGACTGGCGGATTTTTAGGGTGATTTCCGCGAAGATTTGACTTCGCAAATTCTGCCGTCTGACTTCTTCTTGTGCTTGTTTGCGCTCTATCCACAGTGCAATCTCGTCGGCGGCAAATTCTAAGGCTTTGAGAACAAATTCGCTGAGCGGTTGGCGGGAAAACATTGCCAGCACGCCCACTAGAGTTCCCGTGACTATGAGGGGATATCCAGCAAAGGCGACTATTCCCTCCTGAATTGCCCAATCTTGATCGCCTAGAAGAGGATCGTGGATGACGTAATTGGTCAAGTAGGGTTTGCCACTTTTAGCGATCGCGCCTATTTGTGATTTGCCAACAATAACACGGCTAGAGAAACTATCAATTTGTACGTCTATCCCAGCACTGGCTTGCAGTTTCAGGACGTTTTCTTCCCGGTTGAGTGTCCAGATCCGAGCTGAGGCTGCATCCAGATGCTGTACCATTGCTTCGCTAGAGCGGTGCAAAATGCCTGCAAACGTGTCGCTCTGGGCGAGGGCAGAATCGATATCGGCACGAAAGTTGGCAAGCCGGGCGCTTAGAGCCAGTGATTCTTCTTGGCGCTTTCTCTCGCTGACGTCTCGCGTCACTTTGGAGAAGCCGCACACAAGTCCTGCTTGATCGTGTAATGGGGTGACTACAACATTTGCCCAAAACCGCGTTCTATCTTTCCGGATGCGCCAGCCTTCTGATTCAAAACGACCGTTGGCGATCGCTATCTCTAATTCTTGTTGTACTTTACTTTCCTGGTTTTCTCCAGGCTCATAAAGAAAACTAACGTGCTTACCAATGGCTTCTTCGGTGCTGAAACCACTAATACGTTCTGCTCCCGCATTCCAACTGACGATGTGTCCGGTGGTGTCGAGCATATAGATTGCATAATCTTTAACTCCATCTACCAATAACCGGAAAGACTCTTCGCTTGTTCGCAACTTGTCCTGCGACTGCTTGCGCTCAGTAATATCGGTATGGGAACCCGCCATGCGAGAGGGTTTGCCGTTGGCATCTCTTCGCAATAATGCACGAGCTAGAATCCAGCGATAGGTGCCATCTTTATGCAGCAAGCGGTGTTCTAATTCGTAATATGGTGTTAAGCCCTCGAAATGAGCTTGAATGGTTGCAAGAGCGCGATCGCGATCTTCGGGGTGCAGGCGTGCTTCCCACTCAGAAAAATTATTTTCGATTTCATGCTCTGTAAAACCCAGCATACTTTTCCAAGCAGGCGAGAAATAAACTTGATTAGTTTCAATATCCCAATCCCATAATCCGTCTCTGGAGCCTTGGACTGATATCTCGTAGCGTTCTTTACTCTTACGCAACTGCTCCTGTAGCTGTATCAAATCGCGATTATTTCGCCGCAAGTTTATCTGCGTCATTACTTGGCGACCCAGGGCTTCTAATGCCAGCCTCTGTTCGGGATTCAAATCTCGCGCTACAGAGTCTATTACACATAAGGTTCCTATTGGCAATCCCTCTGGTGTTGTCAGATTAGTACCCGCGTAAAATCTGATGTTGGGGTCGTTGGTCACTAGGGGATTATCAGCAAACCGCGAGTCGCGGGTTGCATCCTGAATCACGAATAGTTCGGTTTGCAGGATAGCATGGGCGCAAAATGCAATATCGCGGGAAGTTTCTGGTGCTGTTAGACCAAATTTTGATTTAAACCACTGCCGATCTGTATCAACTAAGCTGACTACAGCAATTGGTGTGCCGCAGATGTATGCCGCTAACCGTGTGAGATCGTCAAATGCTTCTTCGGCCTCTGTGTCGAGGATTTCATACTGCCGCAGCGCTTCTATCCGTTCTTGTTCGTTATCTGGTAAAGGTGCTTTCATTTCTCTTGCTCTGATGATGGCATCTTCATTTGTACTGGTGTAGTGAAAACGCGCGATATTATAAAGTTACTGAAATAAAGAGCGGCCGCCCTCAGAAAAGCTACCTAATAGCACCTTCAAGCGGGCTGGTTCCTATTTTTTAGATCCTAATCCCCCATAAAAATACCTAATAAACGGAAACTTCTATCTTAAAATTTGGGGCGCTTGAGCTTGGTGGACTAATTGGGAAGAGTTCTTGGCAGGGGGTGAGAGTCCGAGAAAAGAGATTTTCATGTTTTGTTGTGCGCGATCGCGTTTGGGTGTCTATCTTGAAAGTGGTGAGTCCAGTGTAAATAAGGAAGCACTTATGTTGCTTTACAAGAAGAGGGGTAATACCACTTGCTGTTATACGTGCAACACTTCAATTTCTGAAACTACCTACGGGTAAGATTTTCAAAATCTAAAATCATCGGAGGCCAACAAACTCCTTCGCCGGGAGCAAAATCTAAAATCCAAAATGGTATAAGGGCAAGGAGTGTTCTCATGCTCTTCCATGCTTTGTTGCCAGCACAGTTTATGGGCATCTTACTTTTAATTTATATAAAAATAGTGTAAATGTAGGTGCCATAGAAATTTATTCTAAAAATTAATTTTTTTTGCCATGCTAGTAAAGAAACGTTAGATGCCAAGTTTCTACACGCGGAGCAAAAACAGGTAAGTTAATAAATTAACCACAATAATAAATATTAAATCCTGCCATTTTATGTAAAATATTATACAACCCATATCGGCATATTGCCCATATCAAGAGTTAAATTCTTAAACATTTATATGACAAAGCATACAGCCATAAAAATTCTGTTAGTAGAAGATAGCCTTGTGAGCCGAAAGGTTGTCCTAAAACAGTTAAAAAAGTTAGGCTATGAAGCCAATGTAGCCGCGAATGGTCAAGAAGCCTTATGGATGATATCACAAGTTAATTATGAGCTTGTGCTAATCGATTGTCAGATGCCAGTGCTAGACGGTTATGAAACGACTAAAAGAATTCGTCATTTAGAAGGTGCGAAGCGAAAGATAATTGCGATCGCTATGACTGCGAATGGAACGACAGCCAACCGAACAAAATGTCTGAGTGTTGGCATGGATGATTGCCTGATTAAGCCTGTTAGTGAAGAAGAATTAGCCGCTAAGTTAGAAACTTGGATTGGGGTAATTTTTAAAAATAAACAAGAGTTGGCATTCCAATTGCCAGAGGCAATTAAAGATATCCCTACGACTGCTATCGTCACAGATGAGTCAAACGCAAATCTGTTGGTGGATTTAAACCGATTAAACGATATAGCTCTTGGCGATAGGGTATTGCAGAGAGAAATATTACAAGCTTTTGTGCAAGACACCCAAAATAATTTAGTAACTGTAAAAACAGCACTATTGGCCAATGATTTTGTAACTATAGCGCATAGTGCTCATCAAATTAGGGGTGCCAGTGCAAATGTAGGTGTCAAACACCTGCAATTTCTAGCCGGTCAGTTAGAACTTCAAGCTCAACAAGAAATGCCAGAGGCAGCTAGTCAGTTATTGCACAA
This sequence comes from Trichocoleus sp. FACHB-90, assembly GCF_014695505.1. Taxonomy (NCBI): domain Bacteria; kingdom Bacillati; phylum Cyanobacteriota; class Cyanophyceae; order Leptolyngbyales; family Trichocoleusaceae; genus Trichocoleus; species Trichocoleus sp. FACHB-90. The sequence continues at coordinate 184,594 of NZ_JACJOK010000073.1, read as the reverse complement.
AATAGAAAATTATTTGCAACGTATCCAATCTTTTTTGGATAAAATAATTGAGTGTGAAAATATGGACCCTGAAACTCCATTAATTATTCCTGCCGATAAAACTGTAAGGATGCAGGTCGGCTCTATGGCAAGAATTTTAATTATTGATGACGATCCGAGCGTTCGATTAGTAATAAAGAATTCTCTTCAGCTTATGGGGCACGAGGTCACGGTAGCCAGTGATGGTGAAGAGGGATTAATGAAAGCACACTCAGAACGCCCTCATCTAATTATCTGCGATTGGATGATGCCAGTAATAAATGGGCTAGAAGTGTGTCGCCAGGTCAAATCAGATCCAGAATTATCGCTGGCATTTTTTATTTTACTAACGATTCGTGGCGATATAAAAGACAGAGTTGAGGGTTTAGATACAGGAGCAGATGAGTATCTACCAAAGCCGATTGATATGAGTGAATTGCGGGCAAGAGTGGGAGCTGGATTGCGGTTGCAACGGTTAACGCAAGAATTGAGCGAAACTAATCAGGCACTCAGACAAGTGAATCAGCAACTGACGGCGCGGACTGAATTATTAGAATCTCTCTCTCTGACAGATCAGCTAACGGGTGTGTTGAATCGCCGCGCAATGGATCAAGCATTGCCTCATATGCTGCGACAGGTAGGCAACCGCGATGCTAATACTCGCTATCGCTATTTGTGTTTATTTCTGCTCGATGTAGATCATTTTAAGCGGATTAATGATACTTATGGTCACACGGTGGGAGACTGTGTGCTGCAAGCGATCGCTGCCAGATTACAATCTTCTTCCCGCCCTTCAAGTTTGCTGTATCGCTATGGTGGCGAAGAGTTTGTCTGCATCACGCTGGGTTTAAGTATGCAAGCTGCTTTAGAATATGGCGAATCTTTGCGCGGATGTGTAGCTAACGCTCCCTTCAAAATTTCTGACGACCTAGTTTTATCAATTACTATCAGTATCGGCGGCGCGATCGCCAGCGCCGTAAATTTAGTTGACTCTAAAGAGCTATTACATCAAGCGGATCAAGCGCTTTATAAAGCTAAACATGAAGGTAGAAATTGCCTGAAAATATTTTCAGCGTGGGAAAATATGTTTGATTTAGACCATGTTTAAAGGGTACTCTGGGCATTATCGTGTCCATTCAATACCAAGCACCCATAAACGTCACTGCATCAAGAAAAAGCAAAATAAAACTGTTAACAAATAGTGTGAATTTCAGTTTTACCTCACTAAATAATACCTATAATCAAGACACTAATCTCTAATTATAATAGAACACAATAAATACTAATGTTGAGTAAATTCAAGCTTGACACCAAGTTTACCTTATTTCTATCCCTAGTTTTTATCTGTAAAATTGTCGTTAGTGGGGCTGCTTTGTCTAAGGAACTTGAGCAGACCAAGCAAGAGATGAGACTATACAACTACTCAAATCAGTTCTTTGTTAGCGCCAAGTGCGGAAGCTAAACCAGTGTTCATTCCTGAAATAATCCTTAGTTATTCTGTTAGAGAAATTTTTTAAATTTTCCGGCAGAAAGAAGAATACAAAGAGTTATTCTACAAGAATGCTACGCTGAATCCGACGAATTTGCCAGATAAAGCAGATGACTTTGAGGCGAAATCTTAGAGCGATATTGCAATAGACCAAAAACTAAAGAAATCTCAGGTTTTCGTTCTTAGTTTGGCAAACAAGTATTTTACAAGGCTCTACCTGTTGCTATAGGGTTTCTCAGTTGGGTGGAAGATATCGCGGTTGTTTTGTTTTCGTCACCTTGGTAAGGACATGGCATTGCCATGTCCCTACAGACGTATGGCACCCAACCCTTGAATTGCTATATTAAACAAAAAAGTTGTCACTGAGGCAAAGATCCAAAGAATCTGGTGCATCAGGCGATGCTCCCATTGTTGAGAATTAACCGATTGATTACTATTGGGGCTGTGGTGAGTAGGAGTTTTTAATGGAAGTGGGAGAGATAGTGCGCGATCGCATTCAGTAAGAATATTTGCATGATGCTAGCAGGAAAAAACGGAGATATCCCATGACTGCACCAATTCAACTTCTGACTAAAGAAGAGATTTTTTACCCAGATAGCGATGGTCAACCGATGGCTGATAATACCAAGCAGTTTGATTATATTGTGAAAATCAAACTTGGGATAGATGCTTTATTTAAAAGCGATAAAAGTGTTTTTGTAGCAGGCGATTTGCTCTGGTATCCAGTCGAGGGAGATAATAAAATTCGCCAAGCACCTGATGTGATGATAGTGTTTGGTAGACCGAAGGGCGATCGCGGTTCTTATAGACAGTGGTTAGAGGATAATATTCCCCCTCAAGTTGTCTTTGAGATCCTTTCCCCTGGGAATCGCAAAGCAGAAATGCTGAGGAAGTTCAGGTTTTACGAACGCTATGGAGTTGAAGAATATTATATCTATGACCCGGATGACGGCGATTTAGCTGGTTGGTTGCATTCTGATGAAGGATTCGATGAGATTGAGTCAATGGTGGGTTGGGTGAGTCCTCGTTTAGGGATACGCTTTGAAATTAAGTCAGGCGCGTTAGAACTCTATCGTCCCGATGGACAGAAATTTTTGTCTTATGTGGAATTAGAAACGCAAAGAGAATTAGCGCAGCAACAAGCCGAAACGGAGAGAAAAGAAAAAGAATTGGCTCAAGCTAGAGTAGAGCAGTTGGCAGAAAGATTACGGTCAATGGGTATTAATCCTGATGAGGTTTCAGGGTAGCGATCGCATCCTTCCAAAAAATTTGTGGCTCTGGCTACCGCTCAAATTGACAACCAAATGTCTGATGAGCGGCAACCAGAGCCACAATTTAAGCTTGCAGGTGCAAGTAATTTAAGAAACTAGGGTCTTACCCTTAGCGCTTGTTGCGATTAGGCACTTTGTTCAGGTAGTCAATACTAAACGCTGACACGCCTTGAGCGTAATTGCGCTTGGTGCTGACTGAAATTGCCATATCGCGGTACTTGCGGGGGTCGCCTTCTGGTAGTTGCTGATCCTGGTACTTGCGGGTGTAGATTTTCTCCAGCGTAAAGCGCCAGTCGGTCTTGACAGTGCCAGCTGTTTCGCGGAAGTCTTCGCCGTAGCGAGGAGTCACCAAGTTAAACGGACGACCTTCCATTCGCTTGCGCTGGTAGGGAACGGTGAAATCCCCAAAAGCATCGATATACTCTTGGCTGTCAAGCAAGGCATCCACAAAGCCGCTGAAACCCAAGGTAGCAATTTTAATTGACCAAGCGATTTCTTCGTCTTTGTTATAAGCGGCGCGACCTAAGAAGCGCTTCAGGCAGATGTCTACAAGGCGATAGTTATTATTGACCGAGACAACGATGCGGTAAAATGCTTCAGATTTCGCCAATCCTCGGATGAATTCGCGCACATTGACATTGCCATTTTTCAGCAGAGATTCTAGCTGAATTTGACGGTTGAATCTGAGGACTTCATGTTCACTGAAGATTTGGCGATAAGCTGCCCAAATCAAATCTTGCATTTCTGCCGGAGAATTGGCATCTTCCAGGCGATAAATGTAAGGGGTATCTTCGTTAAGATCCGCCTTTCCAAAGCTTTTGACCCGTTGATTTTGGGTTGTTGGTTTGTATTCAAGTAATGGCAGTGCCATTTAAAAATCTCCTGCTTTAAGTAGTTGAGACTTTCTTATTTTCCCGTATCACGACATCTTCTGAGTTATTCAGATATCTGTGTTACCGGACGGGGAAACTCGCGGATGGATTAATTGAAACCCGTGCCTCTTGAGGTTTATTATCCCGCGTCATGTCGGGAATTTTAATGTTAGCCGTATTAACGGTAACATTATTAGTTACAGCTTTCGGCTTGATTAACCGAGCCATTGCCAAGAAGTTGTTGACATCGCCCCACTTGTAGCGATCGCTTTCTTCCTTGTCGCGCCAGTAGTCGGCGTAGCTGGGTGTCACCAAGTTAAAGGGACGGTCTTTGAAGCGACGGCGCTGATAAGGCACTGTATTGTCGCCAAAGTTAGTTTGATACTCCTCACTATTTACGAGGGCATCAATAAAGCCGCCTAGTCCCAGAGTAGCAATCTTAATTGACCAAGCAATTTCTTCGTCTTTATTGTAAGGCGCACGTCCCAAGATGCGCTTGAGGCAAATTTCTACGACTCGATAGTTGGAGTTTTTCTCCACAACCAAGCGGTAGAACCCTGGTGTTTTCGCCAAACCCCGGATGAAATCGCGCACTGTAATGGAGCGATTTCTCAGTTGAGATTCCAAGGTTTCCTGACGAAAAGAATTGAGAATTTCGTGTTCGCTGAAAACCTGACGATAAGCTGACCAGATTAATTCTTCAATGTCCGTTTCATCAATGCAGTCTTCAATGCGATAGATGTAAGGAGTGTCTTCATTCGGCACTTCGTAACCCGCTACTCGCTGATTCTGCGAGGAGGGTTTATATGCAAGCAGAGGAATTGCCATAGTTAAATTGTTCGTTAAAGGGTTGCTAATTGAAGTATTGCTAATTGCGATGAACCATTAGCGATTAGCTTCTAGACTTTTGGCGTTTGGTAAAGATAGCGATAGGGTAGCGCCACCTCGGTGCGACCTACAATAGGTTGCGGGTTAGCAACTTTGCGGGTTGTGTCTGGAAGTTCCATGTTATTAGCTTGAGAAATTGCCCGATCGCGCGATCGCTGGTAGTTCATTCCGCCGGGAGAAATACTCCGTGCCATTGCTAGGAAAGAATCAGGAATGCCTTGACGAGCCGCTGCTGATTTCATATCTTTTTGGGGTGATGCTTGATGGTAGCTACGATTATCTAGGGCAATCAAACGACCGCGCCAGTAATCACTATACCGGGGGTTTACCAGGTTAAATGGTCGCTCATTATACCGTCGGCGCTGATAAGGTACGATGTCATCGCCGAAGTTTTGGCGGTATTCTTCGCTATCGACAACGGCATCGATAAAACCATGCAATCCCTTGGAAGCGATTACAATTGACCAAGCGATCTGCTCATCTTTGCCGTAGGTGGCGCGTCCGAGAAACCGTTTGAAGCTGATGTCAACTAACCGATAGTTGGAGTTAGTTTCTGCTATTAAGTTTCGGTAAACTTCCGATTTGCCCAGTCCCCGGATAAACTCGCGCACGGAAATGGCGCGATTTCGCAGCTGAGATTCTAGGAAGGATTGACGGTAGCTTTCTAAAATCAAATGTTCGCTGAAGATTTGCCGATAGCCAGCCCAAATTATGGCATCAATATCGGAGTCAGATGTTGCATCTACTAACCGATAAATCTGCGGGTCGTCCTCATCGGGTACTTCATAACCAGCTACGCGCTGATTCTGGGTTTTGGGTGTAATTTCAAGAAGTGGAATTGACATATTTTTAGTTGTTAGTTGTTACTTGTTAGTTGTTAGCTGCCCGTAGACGTTAGAAGGAGGGAACGTTTAACATTCCAACTCTTCACTGACCAAGGACTAATGACTAATAACTAATTGGTTAGCTAGCTGAACTCTGGCGCGAACAGCTATGTCTGGGTCTTGAGTCATTTCCTCTAGACGTTTTTGGATGGGCTGACGGACTTCTAACTGGGTTGCCAGACCTTGCAAGCCCACAACTGCTGCGTAGCGAATTGCCCAGTCTGGGTCTTGAGAGATGGAAAGCAGGGTTGAGAGTGCTAAGAGTTGAGCGGAGGGAATTTGTTCTTGACTTAACTCGTGCCAGTGCAGGTTTCCTAGCCCTTTGGCAGCGGCGCGGCGGACACTGGGCGCAAAGTCGGTGGCTGCTGCGACTAAAGCATCTAAGGCTCTGGGAGATGCGATCGCAGCTAATGCTCGAATCGCGTAAGCCCTAGCTCCGTAGTTGTAATCGTCCAGCTGTTCCAACAACGGCTGCACTGCTGCTTCCCCTATCTGAATCAGCCCTTCAACTGCTGCCACTGCTGCTGTTGGGTTGTTGTAGCCCAAAACGGCAATTAGCGTGGAAATCCCTGCGGTCTGCCGAGTAGCTGCTAAGGCTTGGACTGATGCTACTAAACGTTCGGGGGAATTCGCCTGCTCAATAGCATCAATCAGTTCTTGGGATGAGTCAGTCATTGGTCAGTGGAAGGATTGCTAATTGTCAATTGCTAATAGCTAATGGCTAATTGCTAACTGGTATTAGCTATTAGCCAGTGACTATAACAAAGCGTCCATCAGGGTCATTACCCGGATGGCATCCCTAGATAGCGATCGCGGATCTTGGGGGTCTACAGACGAGGCTCCCGTCTGTACCTGTTCCAACAGCCCTTTGAGGGCGATCAGCTTGAAGCTGTTTTCGGTTGCAGCAGATGCGATCGCTTCTGCTGCTGGCAGATAACCTATTGCACCCAAATCTGACAAAATTACCCGGCGCAGTTGCAGATCGCTTTCCTGCAAGGCTTGCACCAGGCGTTCACCATAAACTGGCTCTTTTGTTAACTGGTACATTGCTCTCGCCGCTGCATACTGCACTCGCGCTACGGGATGCTCCAGAAATGGTTGAATTAGGGCTGTTGCTTGGGTAGCTTGCAGCGTTCCCAATGCTTCCATCACTGCTTCGGAAGGTTGCTCTAAATGGGGTCGTCCTGGTACCCGCATGGCTGCGGCTACACCACCGTCGAGCAGTTTCATCAGCGCTGGAACGCAGGACAAATCGCCTAGCATTCCCAAAGACTGTGCGGCAGCTTCCCGAACGTAGAAGTCGGAACACTCCAGACAACGAATCAGTCCTGGTACAGCGCGGCGATCGCCCAGTTTCCCCAGTGCGCGTGCAGCATTACGGCGGAGGGGGTATCCACCAAGCTCTGTCCGATCTGCTTCATCCTCCAAAGCTGCAATCAAGGCTTCCACAGCAGCAGGCTCATTAACACGGAATTTGCCCAGCCACCAAGCAGCATAATAGCGGAGACTTAAATCTTCATGGTGGAGATTGGCGATCGCCATCTCCACCGTTAGCGGTTCGCTACCAGGCGGATCGGAATACTGCACTCTTGAGTAGACTCCAGCATCGTAGGACAGGATAATGCAAAGGACAGAGGATTGCTAGATTAAGCTTTAGGAGTGGGCTGCTGTGGCTTCGCTTTTCGCTTCACTATTATTTTCCAGCGTCAAAGGCTCAATGCTGACGATTCTGCCACCCATACGGTTAATCCGCTGCATTTCTTCATTCATGCGGCTGTATGGCACTGTGACATAAATGCTGCCACTGCGACGAATGGGATAGCTGAGTTTGTCAGATTCGTAAGTCTGACGCATACCCTCGACTTCGTAGCGAAACATCCGGTTGCTGGCGTCGCTGAGAGTACCGCTACCTAGTGTAGTTTGTCCAAACATTGTTGATATAGCTCCTGTAGTTATGGGGGCTGGGGGCTAGGGACTGGGGGCTGGGGACTAGGGGCTGGGGGCTGGGGACTGGGGACTAGGTAAGATTTTTTCCCAATCCCCAATCCCCAATCCCCTTACGCTGGCGACACGTTGACGATTTTGCCACCTTTTTTGGTGATTTCTTGGAGTTTTTGGGATAGCTGCTCGTAAGGCACCAAGAAGGCGTTTGTACTGCGGCGAACTTTCGGGAAGCCTGGAGACAGGATACCAGTTACTTCAATGCGATATACCCGTCCGCTTTCTTCCTGAGTACCACCGAGAGCTTTTTTCGGAGGTGCATCTTTGGAGAGAGTTCCGTAATTCCAGCCACCTGAACCGCCAGAGGGTTTGACAATTGTGGAAGCTTGGTTGCGACCTAGTTCGCGGGTGAGGCGGGGTGCTTTCCCTTCTACTTGGGAGCGATCGCTATTTGCATAACCGCGATACAGGCGGAACATCCGGCTAAAGCCCACGGTTCTCACCCCCGGCTCTACCAAAAATCCCCGGTAATAGGGGACTACGTTGTTGCCAAAATTGCCTTCATACTCGTTGCTGTCGATGATTGAATCAATTTCCGCATCGTAGCCTTCATCTTCACACAGTTGGGTATGGCGGCTTAACTCTGCCTCATCATAAGGAGGACGACCCAACAAATGTTTGAAATTGAGTTCAACAAAGCGTTGATTTGAATTTGGATAGAAAAACTTAGATTTGTATACATCCGACTTAGCGATCGCCCGGATAAACTCCCGGACTGTGATGTTTCCTTGTCGCAGTAAAGATTCTGCTACCGTGAGGCGTTCGGATTTCATCACATAGTCGTTGCCTAATACCTGACGATATGCGGCTCGGAACACCGCTTGCAGATCGTCTTCTGTCCAGTCAGGTCGCAGTTCGACTTTTGTATCATCAAATGCAGAAAGGCCCAACCGGCCTGCTGCTGCTAGATTTGACGCCACTAAACCGCTCATCTTTTCTCTCCCAACGCAACAATTTTTAAGTTTTTTTTATGGAAAATGAGAAAAACAATGCCCGGAAAAATTAGCAACTGCTAGCCTAACCGCCAACACTCGCTGATTCTTCCGGGCATAGCACCTGAATACTAGCTCAGGGCGTTGATGGCGTAATCGATGTAGGTGTTAGCTTCGTTAGCAGCTTGACCGGAAAGACCGTGATTTGCCTTGATGTGCTTCAGGGCTTCCACATACCAGCTGTTGGACAGCTCGAATGTGCGGTTGATTTCATCCAAACCAGCAATTAGATACTCGTCCATAGGACCAGTACCACCAGCCACACAGCAGTATGTGACCATCCGCAGGTAGTGACCGATGTCACGAGCGCACTTGGATTTGCCGCGAGAATCAGAAGCGTACTGAGGCCCCTGCATTTGGGTGGTGTAGGGGAACTTTTGGTACACAGCTTGGGCAGCACCGTCGATCAGTTGCTGAGCCTTTTGGGTCAGCGCACGAGCAGCTTCCATGCTGGCGGTGGCACGATCAAAGCGACCGTTAACGGCTTGCAGTTCGGTATTGCCCAGGAAACGACCTTGGGTATCAGCAGCTCCGATCGCTTCGGTGATTGGGGTTTTCATTGTTGATTTATCTCCCTAATGGTTTACAGATTTTTCCAAGAAACGCGATTTATCGCGTTATCCCACAGCAAGCTTGCTAGTTGTTATTAAGCAACAGCAGAAGCAGCACGATCGAAGTAGCTGGACACTTCAGACATCAACTGGCTGCAATCGCCTTGGCTGATACCACTGGGGTCGTTGGCGATCTTGATCGCTGCATCCTTCATCTTTTGAACGCCTGCGGCAACCGAACCACCGGGTACACCCAGTGCTTGGTAGGTTTCGCGAAGACCGTTCAAGCAGCGGTCATCCAACACGCTGGAATCACCAGCCAGGGTGGCATAGGTGACGTAGCGCAGGATGATTTCCATATCGCGCAAGCAAGCAGCCATGCGACGGTTGGTGTATGCGTTGCCGCCGGGGGAGATCAGTTGGGGCTGCTCTTCAAACAAAGCACGAGCTGCGTTGGCAACGATGGTGGAAGCGTTGCTGGTGATGCGGTTAACGGTATCCAGACGCTTGTTGCCATCTTTGACCATGTTGGTCAGGGCATCCAGTTGCTCGGTGCTCAGGAATTCACCTTTAGAGTCAGCCTGAGAAACCACCTTGGCGAATGCATCTAACATGAACTCAATCTCCTACTGATATTCGTTGAGTGTGATTTTTAAAACACGGTTTTAGTCGATGCGGAAAGGTCAAAATCAGACATCAGCCAAAATACACCTTTCAAGTTGCTCTCTCATCCCGCTTGTCACTTCACACGTGGGCAACAAAACGGTTGTCATGGAAATATGAGAAAAGTTCGTCCTTTTATGAGAGGTAGGCTTGCCTTGCTAAATCGGTGTTTTGTTTAACGTTTGTCTTTTATTGATCCCTCCGGTTATTTTTATACAACGCCTTTGGGACTTTGTGTTTTTAAGATTTGTGAATTTATTTCAAGACCAATGAATAAAAGTTCAAATCCTTTATACATAAGGCTTCTAGCTGCTAATTCTTGCCTATAATACACACATATCGTTACAAAAACCTTAAGTCTTTATACTTAAGACTTATAAAATTACTATCTTTATACTTTTTTAATATTCGGCTAGGAACTAGATGGAGCAATCATTTTTACAGAAAGATATCATATTTTCTCTAGAGTCGATTTGTAAAGATATTTTAAAAAAAACCTCTCGGATTTTGAGTTCAGATGCAGCAATCTGTCGCCGCACCACCGGGAAAAAAGTCAAAAATGCCGGGGGAGGGGAAAAAGGTAAAAGGCAATTATGTAAAAAGCATAAAAATTTAGGTGCGTTACTCAGTAGCCGTAATACACCGCTACTGAGTAACGCACCTAAAAATAGCGCGATCGCTCACCCGCCCCAGAAAAAACTAGCCCCAAGAGCAGTTTCCATGAGAAGTTACACAACTTCATGTTGCTCTTGGGTGAGTGCTTGCAATAGGGCGAATAACGCGATCGCGCTATTCGTGGCAATTTCTTGTAGAGAAACCACAACTGCATAACCCAACTCCAAATTTACTGGCTTGCCGAAGCGGTTTTGTCCAATACCTTTGCAATAGATTTTTCTTTAGAAAGAGGGAAATCGCCGTCGGAGAACTTCCAGCAGAGTACTGAAGCTATCAGGCAAAGGGGCAGTCACCTCTACTAAATCCCCTGATAGGGGATGTTCCAACCTGAGTCGCCAAGCGTGCAGTGCTTGACCGGGTAAATTAACTCCCACTGAATGACCAGAACTGTAAACGCGATCTCCAACGATGGGATGACCGATGTAAGGGCTGTGAACGCGAATTTGGTGGGTGCGACCAGTTTCCAGTTGGTAAAGCATCAAAGTGTAGTTTCCCAGGCGTTCCTGCACCCGCCAGTGAGTCACTGAAGGTCGTCCTCCCTTCTCTTCTGGGACAACAGCCATTTTCTTGCGGTCTACCGGATGACGACCGATGGGTTGGTCAATGGTGCCGCTTTCGGTGCGCGGCGAACCATAGGCAACGCCTAAATATTCCCGACGTGCAGTTTTAGCTTTCAGTTGCGCTTGCAGATGTTTGTGCGCTTGGTCGGTTTTGGCAACAACCATCGCCCCAGTGGTATCTTTATCGAGACGGTGGACAATTCCCGGACGCTGCACGCCACCAATTTCCGCGAGGGGACAATGGGATAAAAGGGCGTTGACGAGGGTTCCGGCTTCGTGTCCGGCGGAGGGGTGAACAACTAAACCAGCAGGTTTGTTGATAATAATCAGGGAATCGTCTTCGTAAAGAATATCCAGGGGGATAGCTTCTGCTTCCAGGTCGAGGGGAATAGCTTCTGGGATAGCTAGGGAGATGCGATCGCCTGCTTGCACAGCTGCTTTTTTAGAAGTGCAAACAGTATCGTTAATCTGCACGTTGCCTTCTTCGATCAGCTTTTGGATGCGCGATCGCGATAAATCTGATAATTCTTGAGAAAGATAGCGGTCGATACGGGTGTTGGTTTCTTGAACTTCTAAATTAATTTCTGTCACAGTTGCGTTGGATCAATTCCTCTTTCTTGAAGTAAAGCACGTAAAGCTTGTAACTGGGTTTGGGCTTCTTCGGCTCTAGCTTCAGCTTCTTCGGCTCGTTGTCGCTCAATTTCTCGTTGTTGAGCTAGTTCTACATAAGTAGCAAACCGCTGTCCATCAGGATAATAAAGAACGAGTTCGGTGTTATATAGCTCAAATCTTATTCCCAATCGCGGACTTACCCAACCTAACATTTCCTCAATCTCTTCTAATTCCTCCCCAGAGCGCAGCCAGCCTGTCAATTCACCGCTATCTGGGTCATATAAATAGTATTCTTCCGCCCCATAGCGTTCATAAAATTTGTATTTCTTGATCATCTCCTTTGCAGTATTGCCTGGAGATAGTATTTCAAACACTACTTGCGGAGGAATATTATTTTCCCGCCACTGTTGATAGGAGCCGCGATCGCCTTTTGGTCTTCCAAAAACCACCATAACATCTGGAGCTATTCTGGTCTTGTTGTCGCCTTGAATGGGATACCAAAGTAAGTCCCCAGCAACGAATACATTGGGATCAGTTTGGAATAACGCATCTAATCCCCCCTGAGTGGTGACAATGTAGCGAAACTGCTTGGTATTATCTGACATTGGCTGTCCGTCGCTGTCGGGATAGATAATTTCTTCTTTGAGAAGAGATTGCGGCTGTGTAACCATAACTTTACCTTTGTTGTTGGTATGTTTTGGAGTGTATCTTTTTTGAAGCGCGATCGCACTTTATAAATCAAGCCACTTTAGACGCAAAAAATACTGAGTAAGAAAGGGCGATCGCATTATGTTAATCATTACTTCATCAAATTTACTAAAAATTTTATAACTTGCTTTTGTGAAACTTTATAAGAAAGCAATACCTCCGCAGATATAAATTCTTGGACAAGCACAAAAAAAAAGTTTTTTGCGGCGATCGCTGTCGCTTTCCTAAACTTTTCATCACCTTCAATAATATTAGCTCTTAAGTCTATGAATTCTTGAGTCATGACTGATTGACCTCACTTGTGCATAAGAAAATTACCGCATTTTTGCAAAGAAGCAGTAGAAGCGATCGCATTCTCCGTTTGAAAGATGCGATCGCCTTTATTAATTAACAAAATTAGCTAGGAAATTTTATGCGGGAACTTGGATTTTCTGAGTACCTGCAAGCCCAAAGGCCGTGTGAATTGCTTGTAAGGCAAGAACACCTTGATCTTGGGCAACAACGCAGCTAATTTTGATTTCAGATGTAGTAATCATCTGAATATTTATTTGGTGCTGGGATAGGGCTTCAAACATTTTGGCGGCGATACCAGGTTGTCCCACCATTCCGGAACCAACGATACTAACTTTAGCGATCGCTGTATCCACTAAAACTTCACCGCAGCCTAAGGATGGTGCGAGTTTTTCGAGTGCTGCTTTCGCTTCTGCTGCATCTGCTTGGGCGACGGTGAAGGCAATATCGCGAGTCCCGATCCCATTCACTACACGACAGCGTTGGGATTGGATAATCATATCCACGCTGATATTTTTCTCAGCTAAGAGTCCAAACACTTGAGCTGCCATCCCTGGGCGATCGGGGATGTGACGAATCGCCAGACGCGCTTGATTGAAATCGAGGGCAACACCGCGCACTGGGGGAGCGGAGTGCTGAGGACTGAGGGCTGAGGACTGAGTAGAAATTCTCCCTTGTTCTTCGACCCCACTTTGTACGATTCTGTTTTGGTGGAGAGGGGAATTGTTCACCTCAAAGATTTGGCATAAAAGAGCGATCGCGCGATCGCAATCATCCGCATCAATGACGCAACTAACTTTCACTTCCGAGGTGGAAATCATCTGAATATTGATCCCAGCACTAGAAAGTGTGGCGAACATCTGCGCCGCTACACCGGGACGCCCAATCATTCCCGCACCCGCGATCGAGACTTTGGCAATTTGCCGGTCTACCATCACCTCCGCTTCTCCGTCTTCTGGGTTGTTTGAGCTGCGAAGGGCGGGCGCGATCGCTGCGGCTACAGCTTCCGCCCGATTGATGACGTTTTTGCTAACTGTAAATGCAATATCGTTCGTATTGCCTTCGTGAATCGACTGGATAATTAGGTCAATATCTAAGGCTTGATGGGCAATTTCACCGAATAACCGCGCCGCCACGCCCGGACGATCTGGCACCCGCAACAGCGCTATTTTCGCTTGGTCGGTATCAAATTCTACCCCATCGACAGGACGGGCAATTTCTAAATCTTGGAGCGATCGCGGCTTAGGCATTGGAGAAACGACCCTAGTCCCCGGATCGTCTGTCCAGCTAGAACGCACCACCAACTCTACGCCATAATTCCGGGCAATTTCCACAGCGCGAGGATGCAGCACTTTTGCCCCTAAGCTGGCTAACTCAAGCATTTCATCGGAGGTAATCTCCTCCATCAGCTGGGCTTCTGGCACTAGCCGGGGATCGGTCGTAAAAATTCCTGGCACATCGGTGTAGATTTCGCAACAGCTTGCTCGTAAAGCTGCCGCCAGTGCTACCGCCGAAGTATCGGAACCGCCGCGCCCCAAGGTGGTAATTTCCAACTCTTCGGTGCTGGTGATGCCTTGGAAACCCGCCACCACAACCACCTTACCCGCGTCTAAGTGCCGTTCCACCCGCTGTGTCTGGATATGCAGAATCCGGGCGCGGGTGTGTTCGGCTTCGGTAACAATTCCCACCTGTGCGCCGGTCAGAGACACCGCGGGCTGTCCCAATTCCTGCAATGCCATACTCAGCAGGGCGATTGAGACTTGCTCGCCAGTAGAGAGCAGCATATCCATTTCCCGACGAGAGGGATTTGTAGAGATTTGGTTGGCTAATTTCACCAATCCATCAGTCGTCTTACCCATTGCCGAAACTACGACAACCAGCGAGTTGCCCATCTGGGCTGTTTTTAAAACTCGCTGAGCGACTGCTTGAATGCGTTCCACCGAACCAACTGAAGTGCCACCGTATTTCTGGACTATTAGCGCCATAATTCTCTCACCAATCCTGCCTAGGGATATACCCACATTGCCTTAGCCTGAGGCTACACAAACCAAGCCTGCCCAAGCTCGTAAGCGCACCAAAGGTGCGACAGGCTGACACGGCAAGGCATTCTAGATCATTTAACCTAATTAAATTATCAGACTTGCTGGGACAAAACAGGCTGACTTTAGATTGTGTCGCTTAATTATCGTCAAACATCTATCGCAGGTAGTGTGGAGATAGGGCGAAGCGCTTAAGGATTTTCAAGGATGATGCGATCGCTTCCTCCTCCCTGACAAAGGTCAGATCCACACAGTGAATGCTACAGAAAGTCACCACCATGCTGGACGACAACCTGCTGCATAATCTGCCGTCTAGTGCAGAATTGCCAGACTCTGACGATACTTCTGTGGACAATAAACTACAAAATATCATTTCCAATTAACCAGACACCAGTTACTGCCAGTTGTATTACTTGTGTAGTATTATGAAATTTCGGTAGTAATTAAAGTAAATTTAATGTTTACTCGCATTGAAAAATTGCCCATACGGGCATCAGAATTGAAAACTTGCTTCTACTGTGGGAATTCGCTACCAGCCACAGCAAAAGAACATATCTTTAATTCATCTTGGGGCGGCTCACACAAAACAGGATACTTGATTTGTAATGAATGTAATATTAGCTTTTCAACACAAACAGACCCAGCTTTTTCTGTTTATGTAGAAGCTGTAATGAATTCTTGGTCGTTTAAAGGAGAACGTCATAAAGATGTACCAAAAATTATATTAGAAGGAGATTATTTTTTAGATAAAGGAGGGATACTTAAGCTTAAAAAAGCAATTATTGAAGAAGAAATTCAGTCTGATGGAACGATTGAGCCACATTTCGTCTTTAACTCTAGGAGTCAAGCCAAACATTGGATAGAAGAAGGCGGTATGGCTACTTGGCTAGGAAGATTACCATCAGCAGAAGAACAGAAATATTTCAAGGAATTAATTAAGCAGGCAACTCCATATGCGTCAGATGCTAAGCCTCAGCAATTGTCTTCTAGGCTAAATCTTCGGGAGCAGTATCGTTCATCGGCTCATACAATCCTCAAGTGCCTCAAATTTTATTTACCAGAGTGGGTTTCTAGTGATTTGACTAAACCAGTTCAAAAATTTGCGCGATATGACCAAGGTGATTGGAGGTTTTTTGCAGTCAATGTTGAGCAACTTTTCTCTATAGCTGAACAGGCGGCAAGCATCTTCGGATTAGGTGTTTACCATAACTCAGTAGAGGTTTACTGGTGTTCTCATTTAAAGATGGTCATTGGTGTGCTAACTATCCTTCATCGAGTCAGAAGGACAGTTGTCATTGCTCAAAACTATTCTGGGCCAGATGCCATCTTATATGTTGCTGAAGATACACATGGTTCTAAAAAACCTCCTCAAGCACTGTTTGCTGAATTTGACTCAAAGCAATTTTCTCTACCCTTATTAAGCGCGCAATATTTCGCATCTCCCATTGAGACGTATCAGTTCTTTGAAAATGAGCTAGCAGGTCTTATGGGAGTTTATTATCCAATTGACGCTATTACAGCTCGTTTAATTGAAGGAATCAAAGCAGTTAACGAAAAAACTCCTCAACTCAGTGAAATAGTACTTGAAGAGTATAAGAACTTATTTCTAGACTGTGTTTTGAACTTGGGGAAAATTAGAGGAGTACCTGTAGATGCAGCTAGGGTATGTTCCAAGCTTTTTGAGTATGGTTTTTCAACTTTAGCTACACAGTATATCGGTAGGCTTTGTACAGATTCGGATGCTGCTTCTCTTATGGGAAGGGCTTTTGACCGTGTTGTGAGAGATTTTGACTTAGATAAACTCTAAAGAAAGTGCGATCACCCTTTAGCCATCGGCTAGGTTAAATCATGAAGCCTAACACATTCTGAATTTATTTTTTAACGCTAATGTCAACTAATTTTTATTCTTGATTAGCTATTTAGGAGTTGCGATCGCTTGCTTGGCTGTGAATATTTCAGGAATGCTATCCCACTCTTCTGCTCACGATCAATCCATTATTTCATCTGTCGCACGCTCACCCGACTAAAAGCGATCGCGTTCACGAAATTAATTTAATTCTCGCTTGCTAATTTTTGTCGTAACTCCCGAATCGCAACGCTAGTATTGCGCTCATAGGCAATTTGGAAACACTCCGCGATGAGTGCTAAAACATTCATATTGGGGAAATAGCGGCTGCTGGTTACAACCGTGTAGCGATCGCTCTGCAAGCTGTAAATCTTAAGTTGGTTCTTTTTATATAACCAAACTTCCGGCACTTGATAAGGCAGGTAGTCGTTTACATCCGTGTAGCTGATTACATCTATCTCAATTACCAAATCGGGGGATGGTTCTATTTCCCAATTGATGCGGTCTTTGCCTGCAACTGCTACCCAGTTATCGATATAAAAACAGTAATCCGGTTCAATGCCGCTAATTTCTGGGAGTTGCATCGTAATCGGGGTAAATGCCTCGTATTCTCGCCCCAAGTGATCCAATAAAACTTTGACCACATCAGCAATCACATTTGCTTCTCGTCCGTGTCGGGGTAGCGGTGACATTAACAGAATCTCTCCGGGTCGATACTTGATACGAGGAATTGAGCGATCGCCTAGTTGCTGAGTTAGTGCTTGATAGTCCTGCCAACTACCGGGTAGCCGCACTACTGCACCTGCGGGTAACTGGATTTTCTCTGGTGTGATAACTGCAAACATTGGACTTATACCTCCACCTCCACTGTAATCCTTGTATCGCACCTAACCATTGTGTCGCAGCACAACAAAAATGTTTTGCTCCAAAAAAGCATAAATCGTCTCATCAAAAAGCTGACTAATCCTTTTATAAACTCATAAAAATTGATGTTAGAAAAAATTTGGAAAACTATCTGGAAGAAATGAATTGGTAATTCAGGCAATGTGAATATCCGATTTTAGAGTGGCAAGTCAAAAGGACGATGCGCTGACGCGCTACGGCGCTCTTTTACTCCCGATCATTCCATCATTTCATCTGTCGCAGCTTCACCTGGATAGAAGACTTCGCTTACAATCTCCTCCCATGTATAAGGAGAATCTTGGGGGAATGTTTTAACTGGCAGATTGGTTTCTCCCGATGCCAAATTTTTGCCGCTTTCATATACCTTTTGCAGTGCGTCCTGAAGATAAGGCTTGAGGCTAGGATTTTCCTCTAGCAGTTCTTGAATATCGCGGCGTTGTACTCGAATAGTTGCTAACCAACTACGGCTGCGTCGTTCTGATTGGTATTCCCACTTCAACAAATGCCCAATTAACACACTCAAGCGATTTCGTAGTTCTGCACGTTGTTGTTTTCCCAACGATTCAATCTCCTCGATTAAATTGGGTAAGTCAAGCTGAGTCCATTGCTGCTGTTGGAGGAGGAGTGCTTGTTGCTGAGTCCAAGCGTAGAAGTCGGTTTCGTAGAGGTTCTGCATCAGGCTTCCCGCTGTCTGTTGGTTTTTTGGTGTTTGCATCGCGCCGTCAAAACCAGGAAATCGTTATCCCAATTTTAGAACCCCTGGCAAAAGCGCGATCGCGTTTTATCGTTCACCATGCGATCGCTTCCCACCAAATACCTCTTCGGTAATACTTTTTTTACTAAATAACCCTACCTGTAGCCGCTGCTACCCTTGCTTTAAACTAGGCACACTAAGGTAATATGAACATCTGTAACGGAAGCCTTGCCAGTTGGTAAAGAAATGTTAGTTCAACCGTAGCCACGGGCAACATAAAACAAAGGATGTCAATTTTATGGTAGTAGCAGTGGAAAATCAGTCTCCTCACCATGTTGTGATTGTCGGTGGCGGCTTTGGCGGACTTTATGCTGCCAAGGCATTGAGCGGCGCACCTGTCCATGTGACACTGGTCGATAAACGTAACTTTCATTTGTTTCAGCCACTCCTTTATCAAGTCGCCACCGGAACTCTATCCCCAGCAGATATTTCATCTCCCCTGCGTGCGGTACTCAGCGAGAGCAAAAATACTAAAGTGCTGATGGGAGAGGTAAAGGATATCGATCCACAACAGCGCAAAGTTATCCTCGGTGGCGAAGAACTGATATACGACACATTAATCGTTGCCACAGGTGTGAGCCATTTTTACTTTGGCAATGACCAATGGGCAACCGTAGCGCCAGGATTGAAAACCGTTGAAGATGCGCTGGAAATGCGGCGTCGCATTTTTATGGCGTTTGAAGCGGCAGAAAAGGAAACCGATCCCGAAAAACGGCGTGCCTGGTTAACGTTTGCGATCATCGGCGGAGGGCCGACGGGGGTAGAATTAGCGGGAGCGATCGCAGAACTCGCTTACAGCACCCTCAAGCGAGATTTCCGTAACATTGACACCGCTGAAGCCAAAATTTTGTTGCTGGAAGGGATGGATCGCATCCTACCTCCCTACGCACCAGAGTTATCCGCAAAAGCAGAAGCCTCTCTTCAGCGCTTAGGTGTTACTGTGCAGACAAAGACCCTGGTGACGAATATTGCAGAGAATATTATCACCACAAAACATGGGGATAAAATAGAAGAAATTCCAGCGAGAACTACCTTATGGGCGGCTGGAATCAAAGCTTCCCCAATGGGAAAAGTTCTCGCAGAACGCACCGGCGTTGCAATCGACCGGGTGGGGCGAGTTATTGTCGAATCTGACCTGAGTATATCAGGACATCCTAATATCTTTGTGGTGGGCGACTTGGCAAGTTTTTCTCATCAAAATGAGAAACCACTACCAGGTGTTGCACCCGTGGCGATGCAGGAAGGGGAATATGTTGCCAACCTGATCAAACAGCGGATTGCCGGTTACAGTATGGCACCCTTCCAGTATCTTGACCGAGGAAGTATGGCTGTTATCGGGCGGAATGCTGCGGTAGTAGATTTGGGTTATGTGAAGTTTTCCGGTTTGTTCGCTTGGCTCACCTGGGTATTTGTTCACATTTACTTCTTAATTGAGTTTGATAATAAACTCATCGTGATGCTCCAGTGGGGTTGGAACTATTGGACTCGCAAACGTGGGGCAAGATTGATTACAGGTGATGAGGTAATTGGAAAGGTAGGAGTTGACGCCAACGGCGATTATTACGTGCCGCTGAAGAGTAAAGAAACGGTGGAAGTGTAGCTGAAATAGCTTAAACTCAAAGGTTCGCCAAGACGTATTGTTCCGACGCGAACCTTTGCCCCAACCTTTGTGTATCTTTGCGTTTAAAAAGACGAAATTAACCTTAGACTCGTCGATGAACTTGGGTAGCAGTAGCTTGATCTGTTGGCACTAAAAGTATCTCGCTGATATTAACGTGAGCGGGTCTGGTGACGCAGAAAAATATAACATCCGCAATATCTTCTGGTGTCAAAGGTGTTAATCCTTGATAAACTTTTTTAGCTTGGTCAGTATCACCGTGAAAACGGACATTACTAAATTCAGTTTCGACTAAACCAGGATCTACCGAAGCTACGCGCACTGGTGTTCCCAAAAGGTCTTGTTTCAAGCCTTCAGAAATTGCTTTTACGGCGGCTTTAGATGCACAGTAAACATTACCGCCAGGATAAGTTTGATGTCCAGCAATTGAGCCAAGATTTACTACATGACCCCGCCCACGATTAACCATTCCTGGTACGAGGAATCGGGTACAATATAGTAAACCTTTGATGTTGGTGTCGAGCATTTCTTCCCAATCTTGAATACTGCCTTCATGGAGTTTATTTAAACCGCGACTTAAGCCCGCATTGTTAATCAAAATGTCTACATTAGACCAGTCGGCGGGTAGGGAAGAAAAAGCAGATTCGACAGAAACGCGATCGCGCACATCCAGAGGTAACAAATGCACAGCAGTTCCCTTCAACATCTGTGCAAGTTCTTCTAACCGCTCTTGCCGTCGAGCCACCAAAATGAGTTTGGCACCAGCTTCAGCAAATATTTTGGCACAAGCAGCACCAATGCCACTACTAGCGCCTGTAATTAACACAATTTGGTCTTTGATTGAAACCATAGAATTTTAGATTTTGGTTATCTCGTTCCCAGGCTGGGCTTGGGAATGCAATTCCGGAGGCTCCCGCCTCCTTTCTCCGATAGCACTACAGGCGGGAGCCTCTCATACTGCGTTCCCAGTCTCCCGCCTGAGAACGAAGAGATTATTTAGTTCCCGCGTTGCCTTCTACAACTCGCAGGCGCTGAGTTACCATTGTGGTGCCTTCTTCCCGAATTAACACCGTTGACACCCAGTAGTTACCTTGAGAAAGGGGCGCGCGACCTACTTTAAAAATCCCACCAGAGGATAGTAACTCTAAATCCACAGGCGCAGGTTTGACAAAGCGCTCCGCCTTGACAGGTTCCTCCACGGCTGCTCCCAGCATAAGATCGTCGCCCAGAGGTTCCTGCACAACAGCATCCAAATTATAAGACTGACCAACACGTACCTGCTCTGGCAACTTCATATTCACCGTGGGAGGCTTGGCGCCAGTCGTCATCTGAGTGCGTTCTGCTAAGATTTCCTGCTGGACAATTTTTTGATTTTGAAAACGCTGGCGCGATCGCACTGTAGACTCAATTTTCGTATCTTTGCCATCCACTTTCCCTGTACCAGTGATAGTAGTCACCGTCTCCGCAACAATCTCATCTCCCTTCGCTTCCCAAGATGTGAGTTCTGTCCGGTAGTTCAGTTTTGGGTAGCGCTGCCAGATTTGAGATAAACTCTGTTGCATACTTTGGCGATTTAAGCCGTCAGAATGGGTAAAATTCTGGCTATAGAACTGCATCACCGTCTTCACATCCTGGCGATTGGCCGCAGCATCAATTTGCGCTAGAGCATTTTTTAGCTCAGCGGGTGCTGTTTCTGGACTAGCGGCGCGGACGGTAGCAGGATGAAGCACCGAAAGCGTAAAAAGTATAAAAGCAAAAATTTTCAACTTTTGCTTAACCATAGAGAGTCGAAAGTTGTTAGAAAGAGTTATCGAGTTAGGCATCGGGGACGTGTTTGAATAGTTGGATAAAGGAAACGGATATTGAGCAACGTGCAGGGAGTAGAAATCCTGGCTACTCTCCAAAGCTAACTTACAACTAATTTTTGATCTTATCCGCGCCAGGACAGCCAGTAGGAGAAAGAAACTTTGGCAAATGAACTGAAAAAATTGCTAATAGCCGCGAG
Source organism: Trichocoleus sp. FACHB-90 (assembly GCF_014695505.1). NCBI lineage: Bacteria > Bacillati > Cyanobacteriota > Cyanophyceae > Leptolyngbyales > Trichocoleusaceae > Trichocoleus > Trichocoleus sp. FACHB-90. The sequence continues at coordinate 162,954 of NZ_JACJOK010000073.1, read as the reverse complement.
TGGTACTGGGGGGCATCTATTTCCCGCACTTGCTCTAGCCGAACAACTGCCAGACTACCAAATTGAGTGGCTTGGTGTCCCTAACCGCCTGGAAAACCAGTTGGTTCCCGCTCAATATCCCCTCAATACCATAGCTATAGAAGGCTTTCAAGAACGCTTTGGATTAGGGACACTAGGAATTTTGCTGCGCCTTAGCAGTTCCATCCGCGAGGTGCGACAGATAATTAAAGAAAAGAATTTTCAAGGCGTATTCAGCACTGGCGGTTATATTGCCGCACCAGCGATTATAGCTGCGCGATCGCTTGGAGTGCCAGTTATCCTCCACGAATCCAACGCCCTCCCCGGCAAAGTAACTCGCTGGCTGAGTGGATGGTGTACTAGCGTCGCTTTAGGATTTGAATACGGAGCGCATTATCTACCTCGCACCGGAACAGCATACACAGGCACTCCGGTTCGCGCCCAGTTCCGCACCCAGCAAAAGCTGGATCTGCCAATTCCGGAAAACGTGCCTTTAATTGCCGTTGTCGGCGGCTCACAAGGCGCTGTCGCCGTCAATCAATTAGTGCGCCAGTGTGCGATCGCTTGGTTGGATGCAGGTGCCTGGATCGTCCATCTGACGGGCGATAATGACCCAGATGCCCAAAGTCTCCAGCACCCTCAATATTTTGCCATGCCTTTCTATGACAACATGGCAGCACTCTTGCAACGGACTAACCTGGCAATTAGCCGCGCTGGTGCTGGCACACTCACGGAACTGGCTGTAACTCATACACCCGCTATTCTCATTCCCTACCCCTACGCCGCCGAAGATCACCAAGTCTACAACGCGGCAATCTTTGACTCAGCGGGTGCTGGTTTGGTATTTCGTCAGGCAGAACTGACACCCCAGTTACTAGAAAGTAAAGTGTTGAATTTATTGCATTCACCCGATTTGTTGCAACAAATGGCACAAAAAGCTGCCAAGTTGGGATTTCCTGATAGTGCCGAGCGTTTAGCCGATTTAGTACGTCAGACCCTGTAGGGACTAGAGACTAAGAGAATGGTGGGCATTGCCCACCATTAAAGTCATTGGTGGCATTGCTGTAAGTTTTTAAGGGGTTCGAGGATCTCCAATTACGACTAAGCGAACAGTAGCGGGCGCTCAACAGGAAAATTGGGGTGCATCTACACCTTGGCAGAGCAAGTGTTTTGTGCAGAATTGTTAGTTTTGAGTAGGAGCAACTTTCTCAAAAGTTGTCCTTACAGTTGTTATTGGTAAGCCATGAAACTCACACTTTTTGCCACAGCTACCCTATTAGCTACATTTGGCTTTTTGGCTCCACTCAAAGCTCAAAATACCGAACCTTTCAACTCAACAACGCCCTCTTCTCAAACGCCACCAACTTCAGATCAAGTTTTGGAAGCTTGTTCTAGAGATGCTGCGGATACTTTGCCAAACCCTTATAGGGATGTGTCACCCTCAGACTGGGCATATAAAGCGGTTCTCAGTATGTATTATTGTGGCGCTTATAGAGGGTCAATTCCACCCGCCAAAGTTAAACCATTTCTGGAACAACAAGTTCCTAGAAGCAGCAACCCAACTGAAACTAGAGGAGAAGTTCCCCAAATTGAAGCCTAACGACTAAAGTCGCGGCTATGCAAACAAAGCGTGCGTAGACAGGCTTATTCTAGCCCGTGCAGATAGGCTTTGTTTGTATAGCCCCAGGCTGAAGCCTGGAGGGTTCTAACTAACGCATTTCCCGCCCTACAATATAATTGTTCTATGCACAAGTGAGGTCAACTAACCATGACTCAAGAACTCACAGATTTAAGAAATTATATTCTTGAAGGTCGCTATGACGATGCTTTATCCCTATTAGATGAATTGGACGGGATGAGTAAAAAAGCAACTTTGCGAGCTATCAAAAACTTTCTCATTAGAATGCTGATTCACTTGATAAAGAACCAAGTTGAGCAGCGTTTAACTAATTCTTGGGCTGCTTCCATTCGAGATTCGATTCGTGAAATTCAAGACCTGAATCTCAAGGAAAACAAAACATCTTACTATATTAAGCAAGAGGAATGGGACTCTTACCTGGAAACTGCTTTTGATGATGCAGTTTTTGCAGCTAGTGTGGAAGTTGCTAATGGAGCATATAAGCCAGCTCAATTAATTAAAATAGTAGACAAAACACAAATTATAAATATAGCCAATAAACTCCTAAATTTAACTTATTCTCATGCAGAAAAAGCGTTAGGTGATGTCATATCGGAGGAATTCAGTCAATTACCAGGTGGGGAAGATTGGAATTTAGAAGTGTGAAATTGAGGTTTGATGATGATAATCGATCGCTAAGATATCGTATCTTATATATTTACACGCAAACCGCCTGAATCTTTCACATCCAGGCGGTTCAATTATAGGGTTATATTTTCAACTACGTCTAGATAAAGTTGTAGATCAGGTTGCTGACGAAAGAAAGCGCGATCGCACCGATTACCGCACTCCAAATCCCCAAACGCAAGCGGAATCCATGTACCAGAGACGCTGCGATCATGAAAGTTGCAACCGTAACAATAAACGTGAAAAGCCCTGACAGCAAGTTAAACGTCAAAAAGTTGGGAATTGCAAACACAAGTCCCATAATTGGTCTAACTATAGCAGCAACAATTCCCAGCACGGCTGCTGAAACAAATGCTTTCGGGGTGCTATCAATTTCTACACCTACAGGTATTTGGGAAATAATCAGTAAGCTAGAAGCTGATACCAGCCATGCAATCAAAAGATCAATAAAATCCATATTTTTATTACTCCCTTTCTAGAAGTAGAGGCGTGAAAAATTATCTTTATAATTACTACCGTAAGTTAAAGATCGCGCCTCTACCTCTATAAATTGGCAGAATCAACTCTACCTCTTGGGAACTGAATCAGCCTTTGGCGGAGCAATGGTAGCACCAGGGACTGGGACAGCGGGTGCAGTAGGATTAACACCTGGTTGTCCGGGTACAGGCAATTGCGGCTGACCAGGATTGTAAGGGTAGGTGGGAGCTGGTGCAGCGTAGGGATTATACGGTTGGATGGGAGCAGTACCGGAGTAAGGTGTAACTCCCGGAGCAACAGGAACCTGCGTATTAGAGCCAGAAGTCCCGTCACCGGAACCGGGTAAAGTTGCTAAAGACACGCGATCGCCTCCCACCTCGCGTAGCAAATCCAACACCTGAATCACATCGTTGTAACTCGCAGTCCGTGACGCATACAGCACCATCAAACCATTGGGATTTGTCGAGCGATAATTCTTTAGTGCCACAGATAGCTGATCTTTTGAGCCGATCGGCTGTTGTTCGATATAAACTTGACCCACATCATCCAAACTTACCATCAACATCTCTCGCATCTGCGGAGTGCCGCTACTAGCTTTAGGCAAATCCACACTGATAGCTTGCTGACGAGTTAGCTGCAAACCAGCTAACAGAAAAAACGTCAGGATACAAAATATCACATCTATCAGAGGAATAATCTCAATCCGCACTTCGTCAGACGGAGTATCCAAATTTACTTTCATTGTTGGAAAAAAGAGGAGAATTGCTAATTGAAGTATCGCTAATTGTTAAAAATCCATTAGCCATTGACTAAGGACTAATTTTAGCGATCGCTAGGCTCAGAACTGTCGATTTTCGGTTTGATGGCATTACTATGACGGTTAATGCCAAATTTCGGCCATTCCTGCCTGTAAAGTAACTCCAAGTCATTCCCGGCTTTGCGGAAAATTTTGATTTGATTAAACAAAAAAGCTTGAAACAGCCGATAGAAGACCAGACTAGTAATTGCGACCACCATTCCAGCCGCCGTACTGATGAGAGATTCACTAATTCCCAAAGTTACTCCAGCAGTCGAAGACGTTCCCAAATCGCCCAAACGAATACCACTCAGGGAGCGGATCAATCCCAAAACTGTACCCAGCAAACCTAGTAGAGGCCCGAGGGCAATTACAGCTTCTAAGAGTTTGTCGCCTTGGCGCATCGCAGCCAATTCCTCGTCCGCGGATGACTCCAGGGCCAGCTTAAACACCTCTGGATCGGGGTTAGCCAGCCGCAAGGGAGCATACAAAAAGCGCCCAATAGGTTGTCTTCTCGCCTGTCCGGCAATCTCTGCGGCAACGTCCCAGTTGCGGCTCGCCGCCTCCAGTATGCGATCTACAATCTCTCTTTCCTTGTTTAAGATTCTCGCCCAAAACCACAGGCGCTCCAAAATTGTTCCCAGAGATAGCAGCGATAAAGCCAGCAGGGGCCACATCACCGGTCCGCCCTTTTCAATCAGTTCTTGAAATGTCACAGTGGATTCTTTCCTCCTCACTCCCCGGCTTAGGTTTTCTTTGTTCTGTTAAAGCCATTCCAATTCTAGTTAAGCATTGTCATTCATAAGAGATACCTTCTTCTGCTGTTGTCGCATCATAAGCGTCAAACTTCGGGGGGATATCCACACCTGCATACTGCTGGTAGATTTGTCAATAATAAAAATAGATCGAGGGTTAAAGAATGAATTTTTCAATCCAATCACTTTACAACTGGTATCGCAACACAATTCGTAATCCCAAGTATCGCTGGTGGTTGATTCTGGGGACAGTGGCCTATCTGTTCAGCCCGATTGACATTGCTCCGGATTTTATTCCTGTTGTGGGACAGATTGACGATGCCTTGCTTTTGACACTGCTGGTTTCTGAGATATCCCAGATGCTGTCGCAGCGTCTCAAGTCTCGTAACGAGGAAACAGTTAGCGAAGCTGATGCTGCTAACCAAGCTTCAACAGCTTCTTCAGACACCGTTGATGTTAAGGCTGTTCCCATCAAGTAGATTACGTACTTGACAAGTTTTTCTTAGGCTCCCTGGGAAAAGGGGGTTGGGGGGATTGTACACGTGAGCTACATAAACTGAGATCCCCCTTTGCCTCCCTTGGGAAGGCAGGGTGGTTTCATAGGATCGAAGAAAATATCGAAAATTGTGACATTTTGTAGGGGCATGGCAATGCCATGCCCCTACCGCCAACCGAAATCAACGTTACAGAATTTTCTTTTAATAAATGCAACCACCCCCCTTTGCCTCCCTGGGAAGGAGGGTAGTATGCCAGTAGCTTAGACTTGACAACCAAATATTAAAAAACCCCTCGGCCACAGCCGAGGGGTCTTTTTGTGTGGTGTTAAGATGAGGGCGAACGATGGGACTTGAACCCACGAATGGTGGAACCACAATCCACTGCCTTAACCACTTGGCTACGCTCGCCATTCCAGTTTCTAACTATAGCATAATTTTCCGGTTTGATCCACTGAGCCAAAAATTACCCCGGAACTCAGGAGCCAGCAGGCGTAGTCTTAACCATAAAGATAAGTCGTAGGCGTACCATGAAGGGTTTGCAGGTTGTTCAAACAATTGGGACAGTCGTCCTAGCTGGGCTAGGCGTGGCAATGGCTATGACTAATCCAAGCCAGGCTGAGTATGAAGAGTTTGCCTTACAGCAGCTGACGGTGTATTTAAAAGACAATGTTTGTGCAAAAGCGTCAGAAGATTTCGGTGGCTTTTTGAAGCGTCAATGTAATTTACTGGTAGAAACTGGAAGTCCGCAAGTTAAGCAACTTATTGCTGAAACTACAGAAAGGCATAATTTTATTTTCTTTAGTATTTACCGCACGGATTTATCGGTGAGTTCGTTTTTGCCGTCTTATCATTTTGAGTCGGTGGGAGTTTTTAAGAATATTTATATCTACCAAGCCCAAAAACAATAAAGCGATCGCTACTTCCTTTTTCAGCCACACCGCGTCACCCCTCCCCCAGATGGTCAAAGAGGAGGGCGCGAAGAAAAAGACTGACTTTGTCCTCGTTATTAGTCACAGGCTAATAAGGTGAATGCCTTATGTGAAGCGGAACTTCCCATAACCGATTCTCAGCTGACGGGGTGACAGACCGTCAGCTGAGGGACTTCATTGATGCTCTACTCCAAGAACAAGACAATAAAAACCCGTCCTAGAAGGACGGGGCTTGCATCCCATTATTTTCGGTCATTTTGAACAGAATTTACAACAGCTGGCTGAGGCAGAATTTTTTCATACAAATTAAGTAAAAGTGTTTCCTTGAGTTCCCAATCAAATACTTCCTGCACTCGCTTTCGTCCCGCTTGTCCCATGCGAATTCTAACTTGTGGTTCAGCTAAACGAATCATCGCCTTAGCTAAATCGCTTACTGTCTGTTCGGGATTTTCAGCAGCAACTTTAATCCCAGTTTCCTCAGTCACTTGTACCGCTGGCCCTCCCAAATTTAAGCAAATTACTGGACGACCTGCCGCCATCATTTCCGCACATACAAAACCCCCAGATTCGTGTAAGCTGGAGTGAACGAGAACGTGACTCTGCCCAATTTTAGACAGTGTTTCTTGGCGCGGCAAAGCTCCCCAGAAGCGGATTTTATCCCCAATTCCCAGCGAGTGCGCTAATGCTTCTAATCGTTGCCGTTCCCCTCCATCTCCGACTATCCAGTATTCGGCTTCGGGGATGTGGTTGAGAGCGATCGCAAAAGCGCGAATTCCCAAATCTACGCCTTTCCAATGTATCAGGCGACCAACACTAATAAACCGTACTGGACTACCATCAGGTAGGTCATATTGTGCCAAAGTATTAATTTCTTCTTTAGACAAACCCACTTGCGAAGCGATTTGGACATTTTTTACCCCAAGCGATCGCAACCGTTCCGCAGTCTCATGCGTAGTTGCTAAACCCACCCTACTCCGAAGAGCCGTCAGCCGCACAAACGGATCGCACTCACCCACAGATTGAGCTAAATTTCGCAGCACTTCATAAACCTGGCCACGCCGACTAAAATCTTTCCAGAAAGCCTTTGGTGCAGCTTCCGCGCCTCCCACAGGCCCCCAAATAAAAGGTACTGGAAGCAACGCTAAGAAACTCGGCGACCAGTGCTTAACATAAGTAACGTGACGCACTATGTCAAAGCAAATCTCTTGATGCAGTCGTCTTGCCAAAAAATAAGCTTGAATTTGCCAAAGGTAGTAGTGAAGTTGCACCAACCCTTGCTTATTTCGCCAATCCTCAGTCCAGTTGAAGGGGTCGAAGTAAACAAAATGCAAATTTTGCACCGGGTTGCGTTCTAATTCTGCCTCAATAGCTCGACGAAAACCAATACGAGTCAACACCCAAACTTTGTGATCATTTGCTACGTGTCGCACCGTATTCCAACCTACTCCTTCCTCAGAGCCACAACCAGGCTCACAAGCATAAGCGGACAAAAGGATTTTCATAGGTTTTTCATCTCTTGATATTAGCAACTTTCTATTTATATAGTTCCCATTTATTTTTCTAAAATACTCATTTCCCCTATAATTTCGTTTCCATGCTGAGCCTGGGAACGAAATTATAGAGGCTCCGCCTCATTCAATGGCGGCCCCAGCCAATCATTTTTTTTCTATTACATTTATTGCCACTTCTGCCATTTCTTTTGCTGCCGCCTCTGGAGTATATTGTGCTATCATCTGCTGCGATTTTTTACCCATTGAGGCAGTTAAATCTGGATTATCTATAAAACGGCGCATACCTTCAGTAATTTCGTCCGGTTTCAGAGGATCGAATAGATAACCATTTTCCCCTTCCACAATCATTTCGTAAGCGCCTGCACCCTTAGAACACAAAACAGGTTTGCCAAACACCATCGCCTCAAGCACCACCATACCCCAGACATCTTCATAGGTAGGAAATACGAAAACATCTGCATACTGAAAGTATGCTCCAAGCTGTCCGTATTCAACCCATCCCGTCCAGGTTACGCGCTCTGCTAAACCCCTATTTTTAACAAAAACTTCCAGTTCCTCTCGTTGCGCTCCATCCCCAATAATCAGCAGCGAATAATTAGAGTATCCCTGACTTTGCAGAAGCGAACACGCCTCTAACAGGGATTTTATCCCTTTCCTAGAAATTACTTGTCCGACAAATAGAAAAACCGGACGTTTTAACTGTAACTCACTTTGCTTAGCAGCTTCAAGCCGTTCCCGCAAAGCTTGCGTATCTGGCACCAAATAAGTTTTAGTAAAAATTATATTTTCATCGGCTCCAATCGCTTCTTGAAGATATTTCTTGCCGTCATGGCTGTTAGCAATAAAAGCATCTGTAAACCGAACCATTAACCGACGAGCGAAGGAACGAAATTTAGAATCTTGAAAGTTAGTATTGGGTGAACTGCCATCGTAAATAATTACAACTTTCCAACCTCCCAAAGGTTTGAAAAGTAGAGCCAATACAGTCCAAATAGAGAAAGCACTGGCAAAAACTACATGAGGCTTAAATTTAAGTAACTCATTTACAATCTTTGGTGAAGCCACCATGAAGCCGCGACCATAGCCACTTGATACTTGAGTTGCTTCTACAAACTTAAATTTTCCTACAAGTTTAACCGCAGAAGATCCCGGAGCTTCCGGATCAAATTTAGGCCAAAGGCAACCAGTATAAAAAATTGTATTTTTACATATTTTCGTGAGTTCGTACAAAACTGGCCGCCAATAAGAGCCAAATTCAACTGATGGGACTACTATTGCGATGCGGAGATTATCCATATTTAATTCCTTATTCTCAACTTTTATACCAATGTGTCTCATCTTTGTAAAAATGCCTTACGACTAAAGTCAACTGCAAATAAACTAAGCCGTAGCTTAGCAGGCTATAAAGACCGTCTGCGCGGTCTTTATAGCCACACCATCCGAGGATGCCGCTACTTTCATGTTCCTTCCTGTCGCCGCTTTCCGAAGCTTGAAAAAAGTAATTTTCTATACGGTAGCAACCAAAAAATAGGCCATAAAATACCTGCATGGCGCTGAGCAAATAACTGCCGTTCTTTGAAGGTAAAATTCTTCGGTTGTTCTGCTTTCTGCCATCGTTCGCGGATAGGCAAATTCGAGTCCATCCAATTAGCATACAAAGGGTTTCCTGAACACGTTCCAATGTAGCCTGGAGCTAACCAAACTGTATATCCTTTTTGTTTTGCTCTTAACCCATAATCAAAGTCTCCGGCATAATGTCTAAAGTCAGGATCTAAATTTCCTATTGTTTGATAAATTTCTCTAGGAATTAGGACACAATTGCCGTGCATGGTGTCGCAGCGCGTAGGTTCTTCACCTGGTTCTAGCCAGCGAAACTTGAAGGGATGCCACCATGTATTGCGCTCCACGCCTCCATAAGAAACTGTATTTGTCTCTGGATCGCGAGTCGCTCCTGTGACAATTATTGGCGAATAACCTTGCTCAGCTAAACGCTGCGATGTTGCCAGCATTTTACTCAAAGCATCGACATAAATCAGGGTGTCATCATTAAGCCAAAGATGATAATTATGGTTGTGCTTGATGGCTTCAGAAAATGCCATCCGCATTCCCCCGTTCCAGAATAAATTGCCATCTCCCGGAATTATTTTTACTTGAGGATAAGTATGGCTTACAGCTTGTGCTGTGCCGTCGGTGCTGCCATCATCTACCAAATAAACGCAAAGCTCAACGTCAGCTGGCAATACCTGGTTAAAAAGTGCCTCTAGACTTGCCAAAGTTTTAGGCTTGCGGTTATAGCAAGTTATCAGAATTGCTATGCTTGTTCCCATTACTTGTTTATCTCGTTGAAATTAATACTAGCGCTGTAAGAGAGCGATTGCATATTTTTTTCTTATATTTATTTTATAACTAAACTGATACCTTGAAAATTTTTCTGAAATAAAAAAAATATAAATCTTTAATGAACCTTTTCATTAAGCTATCTAAAAAACACTAAACTTAGTATATACACTTTATGCAGAATTGAACCATGAGTACAACAATGAAATTAAATTTAGGCTCTTTTGATCGCATTTTTCCAGGCTGGATCAATACCGATATTACCCCTCACATTTTTGTTACAAAAATACCCTTTTTGGCAGATGTGATGTTTAGCTTGAGAAAGTTAGATAAAGAGCGTTACGACGAGCATAAAAAAGGCATTTTTCGACAGTTAACTTATCTCGATCTAACCAAGAAGTTTCCTTGGGCTGATAACAGCGTGGATGCTGCCTATACCTCGCACGTACTTGAGCATTTGTATCTTGATGGAGCGCTAAATTGCATTTCGGAAGTCTATCGCGTTCTCAAGCCGGGTGGAATATTTCGGATTGCCGTTCCCGACCTCGATCAATTAATTAAGAGTTACGATTCTAACTGTCCAGAAGTCTTTTTAACGGAGTTTTTAGAGGCGACACAGACACTAGAGAAAAATCGCCATCACTGGCACTATAACGAAAATTCATTGCGGAAGATTCTCCAAGAAGCAGGTTTTCGGGAAGTTGTTAGACGTGAGTATCGAGAAAGTAAAATTTCAGGTATTGCTGAAAAAGAAGAACGCCCAGAATCTTTGTTTATGGAATGTGTTAAGTAAAGATTCAGTAGAGACACGGCGGTGCCGTGTCTCTAGCGCTATGGAACATAAGTAGATGGAAAAAGAGGCATAAGATGATAAAGACCTGTATAACTTTGAAAACCTGTATTTAAACCTACATAATAGGACGGCAAAATAAGATTAGCTAAAGCAATATAAAACAACATTTTGAATCCCGGAAACTTTTTTTCCTCTCCTAGCAGGATAGCCAATGCAATCAGCATTCCAAAGAAGCCATAACCGACGTTTCTGCTGGTATCTACAATCAAAAACATTGTAGATATGGGAAATGCAATAATACTTGCTATGGCAGCTACCAAAAGTGTCTCGCCCTGTCGCCAAAGTATCCAGAGAATATACAAAGTAATAACCCAAAGTAGTTTATAGGAGAAGAAGAATCCGGCTAATCCCATCAGTGGATTTTCTGCCAAATACTGCAAAGCTGTCTTATTCTCCAGTATCAAGTGTGCCTTAACTGGACTATCCAGAGAAAATCCACTACCCGCAAACCAAATAAAACAGTAAATTGGGACTAAAGATAAAGCTGTTAATACTTCTCGTCTGGGGAAACAAAAGATAACAATTGGGATAAAGACAAAGGCACTAGCTTCATGCGTTGCTAAGGCAAGAGCAAGTGTTCCCAATCTTCCTTGACGACTCATTGGTATGCAAGCAGGAAGCAATATCAGGATAAAAAATAGCTGATCTACATAACCAGGAAATTGATAATTAAACATCACGTAACTGCTGGTTGCTATCGATACGTAATATAAAAATTGTCTTTTGTAATTTGGATATTTATTGTCTATGTTTAATATTTTGGATTCTATAAATGTTAATGATAAGAATATTAAAACGTAAGTACAAAGCAGCGAAAAAATATAATATAGCAAAGGGCCGCTCATGTGAATAAAGTTAGCGATCGCCAGCATGAGCAGCCGTCTATAATACCAGTCTGCGTTTTGACTAAAAGGCTCCAAACTCCTGATAGCATACTCTAAACCCATTACTGCTGTGCCTAAAGGATATCTGAAAGGAAGGATAAGTAAGGATAAAATTAGGAAGATGCTTAAGGATGCGATCGCTCTCCTTTTAAATCCAGCATTAAACAGGAAAAAACGCGACTTTATAATCGACATTAAAATTGGCATAGCAACTACTAAAGTGGCTATAAAAAACAGCATCCCTTTGATAGGGATAATGCCATAAGTAGTAGTAATCTCTGCTAATTGCTGCGGTGCAGTTTTGGCTAAAATCTCTGGAGAAATCACCCCAGGATTGAACCGGCTCAAGATTGCTTGGACATTTGTAAAAACCCAATCTTGGGGGAGACGGTTTAAAATAGCTTCAACAGCTATAAGTATCCTATTTCTCGGAGCATTCGCTACTGCATATAGCGTAACTACTGCTATCCAAAAAATCACTGGAGGAATAATGCTTTTATCCTTCAGGGAATCAAATAACACATAATGTATGTATTTTTCTGAGCGCTTTAGCATTTTCCCAATCTCCTAATAATTACATTATAAAAATCAGAATGTAGGCAGCTTTTTCTCTGCATAATCTGTACTTAGAGTGGTTCGTTTTCCTGCCAATTTTGAAAAAGTAAACAAACCAATCCGGTTATACAACCCCACGCACTATTTTTAAAAACCGCCTACCATACCCTTTTATTTTCTCAACATTATCCTGTTTGGCTAAACTTTCCTTCTCTACATCTGGCCCTGGCGTTAAAGTAGTAAAAGCTTTATCAATGAGTGTTGCCAAATGTTCAGCATTACTTCGCTCAAAAAAGTGAGAACCTGGGGGGTTTTGCTCCAAGTGAACTGGAAAATCCGAGAGTAACATAGGTTTACCAAGAGAACGTGCATCCTCTACAACCGTACTCCACCCCTCAAATAAGGAAGGTTGAATTACCGCTAAACATCTTCTCATTAGCTGAATTTGATCTACGCGAGGAATCAATCCCAAAAGGCGCACTTGCTCCCCTATCCCTAAATCTTTAATTCTCGCCAATAGCTGATTGTAATAATCAGGATTGCGGTAGTCGGTAGCACTTCCCGTACAGACAACTGTAGGCGTAATACCCTGTTTTTTCAGCAACCCTAACGCTTCAATTACCACAGCATGATCTTTATGTTTCCAGAATTGATTGCTGACTAAGAAGAACTTATCTGGAAGTTGATATTTTTTTTGAGTTGTTTTGGGATCTAACTCAAACCATTCGGGTTCGGGACAACTTACAAAATTCATCACAACGCTTCGAGAAGCAGCATCAGGATAGAGATGTTTAAAATCTTGCTGCGCCATCTGACTACTTAGTACAATAACCGGAGCCGCACTCGCAATTTGTTGATGATCTTTGTTGCGTTGCTCGATTTCTTCTGGCGAGAAAAGGTTGGGTAAGTGATAGTGTTGAAAATCAGGAATCCAACCTCCCCATTGATAAGGTGTGCGGGTTCCAGCTATGGCGGGGTAGAGAAAGTCAATTTTTTGAGGATTTAGCAGATTCAGAGGAATAAAAGAAACCTTTTCAGCTAAAACATTACAAGCTTTGAGATAGGCACGCTGCAACTTAGAAGTAGCATAAATATGGTTAACATAACCGCGTGCAGGTTCTATCAAATTTAGGTCTTTATCGTGAACGGCTACGGTTAGTTTGAGATTAGCTTTTTCTTCAGGGGGTAAAGTTGCGATCGCACGCGCTAAATTCTGAATATATAGCACTCCCCCCAGCCAACCAGAGCCACCCACCATGTTGAGGCAAATATGTATATTTTTCACCATCCTAAAATCTCAGCGCGACACCATTGAACGTACACATTTACACCCCTTTCTATAGTTACTTCAGGGGTAAATCCAAGTTTGGTAAGCTTGCTCATATCTGCTTGCCAATTTATCGGCGTTCCCACCGGAGTAACATTATCAAATTCAACTGGAACATATTCCCCAAGTTTCGCTAACATTAACTCGGCTAGTTCTTTAATCGTTGTTTCGACACCATTAGCTAGGTTATAAACCTCAGCTTCACAATCAGCTTTTTCAGCCAAAATGTGAATTGCTCTTGCTACATCTCTCCCATGAATAAAATCGCGGCTTTCGTTTCCGGTTCCCCTTAATTTCAGTGCAGATTGTGTCAAAGCTTTCTGACACATATCCCAAAGAACTTGCCGCCTTAATCCCGGGCCATAGCCTGAAAAAATACGTACTATCGCAGTAGGTAAGTTATAAACTTTGAAAAATTCTGTACAAAGCTGCTCGGACATCATCTTATGAAAACCATAAGGTGAAATTGGCTTCAGGCTTTGGCTTTCCTGAATTGGTAATATTTCGGGATTTCCGTAGACAGCAGCACTAGAAAGATAGATTAAACGGCATTTTGGAGCGTAAAGACGCAAGCTATCAAGTAGGTTGAAAGTAACAGAAACGCTGTTACTAAAATCTGCCGATGGATCTGTAATTGAAAGTTCAACTGACGCTCGTCCAGCACAGTGAATACAAATTTCTGGTTGCAACTCTTGAATAATGTTTGCTAAATCAGCAGAAGGCAAACTTATTTGTTGATAGCGAAACAAATCTTGCCTGGGTGCATTCTCAGGAGGACGGTTTCCTATCCCAACAACGCTCCAACCAGTTTCGGCAAATTGACGAGCAACATATCGCCCGATAAATCCTGTTACACCTGTAATTAAAACAGTTTTCATAAGCAGTATATTACTCAAGATCGCCTAAAGTTTTACTAACAGCAATTATTGGCATTCTTGTAGTGGGACATTTCTTCTTGAGAATTTCTAAATACTCCGCCTCACTGGGAAGATATTTATCGCTATCTTCGGGATAATCTTTAGCTTTTACCCAAGTTTGAGACTGCATATCAAATCTTTTGACGATTCTAGAAGGATTTCCTACAACTACACTGCACGGAGGAATATCGCAGTTTACAACACTTCCAGCTCCAATAATCGAACCATATCCCACCTTTACACCTTTTAAGAGAGTAGTATTTGCTCCTAACCAACAATTGGCTCCTAACTCTATTACGTCATCGCAGGTAGTTCCAGTAGCGATATAGGGCATAAAAGGAGTATCAAAAAGATGCCCGCTTCCCAAAATTCGACAGTCATTACTAATCATGGCGTAGTCACCAATTTTAATCAGACCTCCCGCAGTTAGAAAGTTTCTCCGTCCAATAAAACAGTTATCGCCTATGATGACAGAAACCTTTCCTGGTTCCCGTTTGTTAATCACAATTGTTGTATCCTGTCCGATGACAGAATTTTCACCAATTTTTACGTTTCCCCAACCTAGTACATGAACAGATGGTTCAATATAAGTGTTTTTGCCAACATTCCGCCTTTTTGCGAAATAAGCTTTAAAGTTACCCCCCAACCATTTGAGTCTGTCTATTTGGGAATCTGAGAGTTTTGATACTATGAAGCTTTTTATGTTCTTCATACATTTTAAGGTTTGTTTTACTACTTAATTTTGATTGTTTGTAATATTTTTTTCTTTAATTTAGACATAAAGCCTACATTAAAGAATTTTTCTTGAATAAGATGATCTGCTTGGAAATCCTGAATCATGAATTGAGGATGTTTTAAGGGTAGATTTATTTCTTGTGTCTGCACGTTTGCTAAAGGATTATCGGTAAAAGTATGAGTAGCATTGGCTCCAAACCCGATATTAGTAACTAAGTTAACTTCTGGGCAAATTCTTAACCCATTTTGCATCCAACAAGCTAACAACCATTGATAATCCCAGCAGGATCTATCTGAAGATTCATATATTTCTTGGAAGAGTTTTTTCCAATATAAATAATACTTTGGTTCTCGCAGATAATTTTCTAGGAACTGAGCCTCTAAAAGTTGCGGAAATAGCTTAATATTGTAATCAAAAAATTTCCAGGCTCTCCGCCACGATGCCCAGCCCCAGTTACCGCCAAACTGGGAAAAATAATAACTTTGCAGAGGCGATCGCCATTCTCCTACAAGACTTGTACCAGCGATCGCCATCACCCTTTCGTCATCCCGGTACTTTGAGAGCAACTCTTCGCAGAACTGGAAAAAGGTCGGATGGGGTAAACAATCATCCTCAAAAATTATGGCTTCTTCGACTTGTTCAAAAACCCAAGTGATGCCTGTAGCTGGACGTAACCCACAGCCTAAGTTTACATCCGAATAATTCTTTAGAACCTCACAATCCCAATCTACCCTGTCAATAATTGCACGAGCCGCAGCACACTGTTCTGCTTCACCCGGCTTATCGGCACGAGGGCCATCAGCAACTACTAAAAGTTTAGGTGGTTTTGCCTGACGAATCGCTTCAAATACTTTTTCAGTAGTTTCAGGACGCTTAAAGATTAACAAAGCAACTGGAGTTTTCATAAATATTTGTCAGCAGTCATATTCTGCTTAAATTCGGTGTAATGTAGCATCATGCTAGAAGCGATCGCTGCTATTTCAGCTAAAGGAGTCTGAAGCGAAACGTAGCGGTATCTAAAAGCAGCTAGTCTTGCATCTGCCTCCTGGTAGAGAATATCTTGCGCCAAATTTCCCCACCGATCCTCTGGCATCAAGTCAAGCGTCATGCCAGCATGGCCAGAAGGTAGCAGCATATTCGAGCCATGTACACCAATTACCAAACGGCTTTCGGCATAAATTTGGCATATTTCCCTTTCTGTTTCTGCATTAAACTTGTCTACCCGCAAATCTTCGATCCAGTCGGGAAATTGAGTTTTTCTACCCAATCCTGCGATCGCAAACTTTGCCTTCGGAACGCGATCGCGTATCTTTGAAAATAGTTTCTGCACCCGCGCATTTTGAAGCTTGAGGGCAATATCAAGCATTTTCAGCTTTCTCAGACTTGTTGATAGCAGCGCATTGCACCATATCCGATCGTCACGCCAGATAAACGTTATTCTAGGCGGATATTTATCAAAGTTATACTGGGGAACTCTGGTAAATTTGCTAATGTCAAAATGACTCGGATGGGAATGTGCCTTGCTGACGTAAATATCATCAAAACGTTGGCATTCTTCAGATACAAATCGGTTAAAGTTTGGATAGTAGCATTGCCCCTGCTTTAAAGATATATTTACCGTCCATATTTCTGCAACTCCCTCCGGAACCATCCATCTGAGAAATTTCGGTACAATAACAATTAAGCCATAATCAGGATAATTATCTAAATGTCTTTGGGCATTTAATAGTTTTAAGAAACTATGCCCATAAAGATAATCAATACAGTTTAAAATTAGGACGCGCTGATGGTATTTAAAAACTTCTTTGGATATTTCTACTTTCTCCTCTTGAGGATTTTGTAGAGATACGAGCAGCTTTTCTCCTAACCAATATTTACAAAACTCATGACCATAAACTTCATGTTTTCCTAAATCAACTTGGTAAGGAAAACTAACAGCGTGACCAACCTCTAAGTCCTCAACAATTTTTGTATGGCAACTAACACACTTAGATTCAACGCAGACGTGCATCCCTTGCCACAGAATATTTAGAGGCTTAAGCGGTGCTTCGCAATGGGGACAGGTAGATGGGTGCTGAATGTTCGGTTTAATTTCAATCATCGCACTACCTCTAAAATTCTATTTACAGCTTTATATAGGTTGCAAGAGCGGAGAATAAACTTACCGACTGGCTTTAAATCCGGAATTATGAAATTAAGCAATACAGCGACAACAAAGTAAGTTATTAAAGTTGCTACAGTTGCGCCTATTGCACCATACTTAGGAATTAAATACCAGTTTAAAATTATATTCAATGAGGCCCCTGTAAAAGTTAAATATAGTTCGTTGTGAGCTTTGCCTTCAATCATAATAAAAGCATTTCTGGCAACTCCGAAGCCACTGCCAAACTGCGCCCACACATAGATTGATAATACTGTGGCTGAAGCAGCGTAATTATCGCCGTATAGAAAATGAACAACATAATTAGAAAATAGAGAAACTGGAATTGCTACCACTAGCCATAAAATTAAAGTTAAATCAAAGTAGGCCTGAAATTTTTTGATGTATTCGCTCTCTCCTTGAGCCTTGGCTTCAGTGAGCTTGGGAAAAAAAGATATTTGCATGATAGATGGGATGAAATCAAATATCTGCGATATCTTAACTGCGGCGGCGTAAAGGCCCAATTGCACTGTTTGGTTAAACGAACCGAGCATGATCTGATCGATTGTGGAATATACATAAATTGCAATTCCCGACACAATCAAAGGCCAACTTTCTGTGAGTAATTTTTTAGCACGCGGGAGACTGCTGCGCCACGCTTTTAAATCCTGTCCGCTTGTTTGATAAACCATCACCAACCCCACCGCAGCTAAGGCAAGTTCTCCAAACCTCGCCCAGGCAAATGCAATTAGGGGTGCCTGCATTTGAATTAAGGCAATTCTGAGAGCGCAAACAAGTATATAAGCGCTATTTTTAACAACAACTGTATATTTAGATTGAACTTGCGACCGAAACCAGAGGTCGATAGTCTCGAAAGCTTGAAAAATTGTTCCAGCAGCGATAATTCCTACCAGCCAATGAGTTAAATTATCTTGGGGCTGTAGCAGAGAAATTGCGCCAAAAGCCAACAAAGTTGTTACAGCACCGCCGGAAAGCTTTAGTGCTAGGGAAGTGCCAAGTGTCTCATTTTTGCTATCTGGGTGACGCACAATGTCGCGCACCACAATGGTATCTAAGCCCAGATTGGCAATTGGCCCCAAGAGTGCGACGAATGCGATCGCATAATTAAATAACCCAAATTGCTCAGGGCCAAGGTAGCGAGCAACCCAAATTCCTACTATTAGGCTCAAGCCCATCTGGAGGATTTTGTCAGCAAACAGCCAACCTATGTTGCTGACAACCTTCCTTAAACCAGGACTAAACTTTTGACTTACTAAAGTCAGCTTATCTAACATCACAATTTTTCAATATTCTAGGGAATAAAAAGTCGCGCTACATAGTTCATGTAGCAAATGCTATAAAAATCCAGTTATTTAGCTTTAGCACCTTGCAAAACTTTTCTCACAAATTGAGCGGTCTGCATCAATTTCGGCTGCTCCCATAAATACTGCAATAAATCCGTCTTTAGTTTGGACGCCGGAGAATATTCTTTGTACATTGAAGGAATCAAGCGATATTTCATCCCGTTGTATGCAGCATATTCTACAGCAGTAGGAGAAGAGGCATTGCGGCTGCCAAATTCATACACCGCTGGCAGATAATGCGCGGTGAGAGACTTTCTAGAATACTTAGGATTAATTGTTTCCAAAGAACCGTGAATGGTTCTGGAGTTCCAGAAAAGTACATCTCCTTTATTCAAAGCTGGTGCATTAATCTCATCTTTATGAGAATTGATATAACCCTTTAATTTTTCTAAATAGAAACGATTAGAAAGCTTCTCATCTTCTGTTAATTCAAAATCCACTAGATGAGATTTTGGCAAAACATAGAATCTACCAGCTTCTTCGTGAATATCTTCTAAGGCAAACCAACCAGCCAGTAAATGACCATTTGGCATAGAGTCTAAGTAGTACCAATCCTGATGGGCTGGGGTAGCAGTGTTCATATCGAACAACATAGTTTGCATTAAATTATGTTCCTCAATACCCGTTAATTCAGTTAATGCTTCCCTAACTTGCTGCAAACAAAAAATTTTTCTAGCTGATTCAGTAAATGTTGAATGTTTTGGGTAATCGTGAACATCGCGAAAAGATTCTTCGGAATATCCATAATCATTAATTTTATTAGGTTGCCAGCGGTTACTTGACTGCCTAAAAAAGGGAGAACTTGATGTAATAACCTGGGACGCATATTCGTTTAAAAGGTTATCAATTATGTTTTGAGGAATGAGATTTCTAAAAATATAGTATCCATTAGCTTGATAATAGTCTCTTGGTCTATCCATAAATAAATCCTCCAAAAGCTGCTATTTTCCTATTAATTTAATCGTATGTTATTAAATTATTAGGCAAATGTCTTACGTAATTACGCTGAAATTAAATTATTAGACAAATGTCCTACGTAATTATGCTGAAAAAATATTTTCTACCCTTTCTCGTTGCCAGCCTCTGACTGGGAATGCCTGTTATGAGGCTCATGCTCCTGCGTGGCTTTCTTCAAGAGGAGGAGGCGCACTAGCGAAGCGGTTCTTGCAGTCTGGGATGTTCATTACGACTTTCCGTTGTAGAGTCCAGGCACAATCGAACTGTCGCTAAAACATAAAACATCCAAGCATAGGTAATTGACATCAAGCCCGTTTCTGTTATGTTTGTCATCACTGCCCACGTAGTAAGTAGAAGGGGCATGACTAATTCAACGTCTGTACTGCGTTTCATGTACTTTACTGATAACGCAATATTAGTAAGAAAAGAAAGGAAAAATAGACCTAATCCTACTAAACCTAAATCTACGGTAAGGTCTAAAAAGCCATTGTGAGAATGCTCAGGCTTAAATTGGGTTTTCACTACTAGGATGTCAGCAGCAGGGTCGGCTTCTCCTCTCCAAGATTGCCAAAATCCTAAGTATCCATAACCCAGTATTGGATTTTCTTTGATACGCTCGATTACCAGGGGCCAGAAGTCCATACGTCCGGTTAATGACAAATCTTTCCCCAGAGTATCTACAATAATAAATTTTGCATTTTGCGTTACCAAAATAGTCAGACAAATCCCCAGAGCCATGAAAAAGATAATGCAGGCGAAAGCTAATCTAGGTGGCAATTTTTTTATAAACCGGACAATTACTAATACACCTACCAATAAAACCATTAAAACTTTACCCATACCGCTGTTTGAGCGTTGGAGAGAATAAAGAGCTAAAGCAGCAAATCCCAAAGATTGCATCTTAGTCTTGGGCTTGCGGACTGACTGCAAATAAAACATGATCGCAGTCAGAGCCATCAAGAAGCCAAAAGCGTTGCCGTGGGGCAAAATTCCCTGCCAGCCTTTAGAAGTTACTCCGATTGACGGTCTGAATAAAGCGTAAAATACACTCAGTACAAGTATAATTTGGTTGGTCAACAGTAATAATTCAAACAGTTCTTTCCACTTATACTGTTTTCCAACATAAATACAAAAAACAGTGGTTCCTAAAAAAACCATACTGGCTTTTAATGTATATACTGGGGTTCCTGACCAAGCAGCAGACAGGCATAAAAGTAACATTAAAAGACAGAAATAGGGATTTTTTAATATAATTTTTGAATATACAAAGATAATATCTTTAAGGGTGTGCCTTAGCCGGGAAAATATAATAAACAAGCCGACCACATAGATTCCTATTTGTAAAAGGAGAGAAAAAAGCTTTTTGCCTTCGAGATACAAAGCTCTAGGGTGTATTTTATCAAAACCACTTAACGTTACCCCAGCGATCGCAAATATCACCAGCATAATAAAAACTTTTTCTAAAGTGGCCGAAAAAGTTTTATTATTACTAGCATTGCTAAATAATAATAAAATATAAATAACCACCATGCTTAGAATAATGAGGAGAAGTAAAGGCTCTGAGGTTATAGTATTCATACCTATTTTATTGGTTAAAAGAACCTGCTAAATTTTCCCTGTCAGAATATAAATACCTGAAAGATAAATTTACGGTATATTAAATTTATTACATCTGCAAATTTCTTGCCAGCTAAAAAAATTATAATCAGCTTAATAAACCCATAGAATACTGACCGGGGATAGGTTGCAGTAATTTATCAGTAAATTTACATAAGAGATTAAGTAAAAAATATTAGCCTTGGCAGTTTATTGAAAGTCAAGCTTAAATTAATAAGGATAAAGCAAGTAGGTTGTGTATGGTCGATGTAGGTTTTTCTAAACAACTCACCCGTGGTTGTGCGAGTTTAATGTGGGCAACACTTACCATTTCTTCCCAATCTCTAACATACGCGCAAGTACCCGGTTTTCAGCCAAATGCACCATTAGCACAACCTAATGCCAGCCCCGTGCCAGCTGGTGCAGCTTATACATTAGGTGGGGGCGATCGCCTCCGCATTGATATCTTCGAGGTTCCTCAGTTTAGCGGCGAGTACACAGTTCTAGCAGATGGCACAATCTACCTACCCCTGATTGGCACTATACCTGTCGAAGGGCGAACCGTAGAACAGGCGGCTAATGTCATTTCCTCTAAATACTTTCGCTTCCTCAAACGTCCCATCATTACAATGAGCGTTCTGTCTCCGCGTCCCGCAAATATTCGCGTGGGGGGAGAAGTAAACCGTCCCGGAGGCTTCACAATTCCCCTGACAGCAGGAGTTGGAACCGTACCTGGGCTGCAATATCCTTCTGTAACCCAGGCAATTGAGTTGGCGGAAGGAGTTACCCTAGCCGCCGATCTTCGTCGGGTTCAGGTACGCCGCAAAACAGCGTCAGGTAAAGATCAAGTCATCACTCTTAACCTTTGGGAACTGGCGCAAACTGGCGACAGGCGGCAAGATTTAAATTTACGAGATGGAGACTCAATTTATGTACCCACAGCCACTACCGTCAACCTAGCAGAAACACGCCAATTAGCCACTACTCGGTTTGCACCACCTCTAGAGAAACCCCGCACCGTTGCTGTCGTAGGCGAAGTTAACCGCCCTGGATCTTATGTCGTCATCGGCGGAAAAACAACATTAGAACAAAGAACGCTGGGAATTCCCAGCGTGACGCGGGCTATCGATTTGGCTGGCGGCATTAAGCCATTGGCTGATGTGCGCCGCGTCCAACTACGTCGGCTCACAAAATCTGGAACTGAACAACTCATCGATATAAATTTGTGGCAACTATTGCAGACAGGAGATGTGAGCCAAGATGCGATTTTGCAAGATGGAGATACCATTGTTGTTCCCACTGCAACAGTAGTCAACCCGACAGAAGTAACAGAATTAGCAACCACTAGCTTTTCTCCCAGTATTATTAAAGTTAGTGTGGTAGGAGAAGTTAAAAAACCTGGAGTCGTGGAGGTTGCACCCAACACAACCTTGAATCAAGCCTTGCTAACTGCGGGAGGATTTAACGATGCTAGAGCGGATCGCAAGGCTGTCGATCTGATTCGTCTCAATCCTGACGGCACGGTGTCGAAAAGCAAAGTCAAAATTGATTTAGCCCAAGGAATCAATGAGCAAAATAATCCACTCCTACGCGAAAACGACATTATTGTAGTCAGCCGTTCTGGTAGCGCTAAAACTGGTGATAGCGTGAGAACATTTTTAGAACCCATTGAGAAAGTTTTCACTTTCTTTAACATTTTTAGTCTCTTCGGAATCTTGGATAGGCAGTAATTTTGGTGTTTCGGGTGCGTCTTCTTTTTGGTTTTATGTAGCTAACCTTTCTCTAATTGTTAAATGGATACCGAACACGATTCACAGGCGTTTTTTAATAGGCGTAATGGCGGAGGAAACCAGCCGCAATCATTGCCGGGACAGCTCACTGTCCAACCTGACGACGGTGATGAGCAGAAGTTAGATTTAGCGTGGCTGTTAGGAGTTGTGCGTCGCCGCTTGCCAATTATGGCAGGGGTAGCAATTGTATTGACTGCCATCTCTGGAAGCACGATCGTTTTGAAGTCGAAAAGTATTGTTCCAGAGTATGAAGGGTCGTTTCGGATTTTAGTTGAGCCTGTCACCGCTGAAGACAGATTGGCAAAGCAATTTTTATCCTCTCAAACAAATAATGCAGATATCCAAAAAATTGAAGTAGAAAAATCTAGTTTATTGGATTATGAGACTCAGATTAGGGTTTTGCTTAGTAGCAAATTGATGGAGCCAGTAATCAAGGATATGCAAAAAAAATATCCTGATATTAACTATAACTCTATGATTAATAAGCTATTAATATTTAGAGTTAATTATGAGAAAGATGGGACGCAATATGGAACAAAGATTTTAGAAGTTAGTTATCGAGATAAAGATCCCAAAAAAGTAAATTTCATATTGGATAAACTCTCTCGAAATTATCTTAAGTACAGCCAACAAGAGCGCCTGTCAAGTCTAAAACAGGGACTGGATTTTCTTAATCAGCAGCTCCCACAGCTACGGGGGCAAGTTGATACACTGCAAGGACAGCTGCAAAAATTGCGGCAGCAGTACAATGTGAGCGATCCGGAACAAGCAGACACTATGCTGTTTCAGCAAGCTCTGGCTCTGGAGAAAGATCGATTAGATACTCAAGTACAATTGGCGGAAACTCGAGCGTTTTACGCTACTCTGCAAAAACAGTTGAGAGAAGGGAATCCTACCGGAGTTTTAGCTACAGATTCCAAGACATATGAAACCTTAATTGGAAAGCTACAGGGGCTAGAAACTGAGATTGCGTCAATGTCTCCCCAATTCCGTGAAGACAGCCCACCTATTCAGGTTTTAAGGGAAAGGCAACAAAATATACAAAATTTGTTGCGTCAACAAGCCGAAGGAATTCTGAAAAAAGTTGCTGGGCAACTTGAAGGATTGGAAAATCGCTACCAAACGATTGCTCAAACTGAAAGGCAGGTAAAGCAAAAACTTCAACAATTGCCAGATGTTTCCCGACAGTATGGAGATTTACAGCGGAAATTAGAAGTCGCGACGCAGAATTTAAAGGAGTTTTTAGCCAAACGCGAAGCATTGAGGCTAGATGCTGCCCAGCAGGAAGTGCCTTGGGAATTGATTGAAAATCCTCAGCTACGAGTTGATGAAGAGGGCAACCTGCTATCAGTTGCTACGAAACAAACTAAAAAACAGTTAGCGATCGCAATCGTTTTGAGTGCGCTTCTTAGCATCGGGCTGGGTTTCCTGATAGAAGCTCTCAATACAGTATTCCACACCCCTGAAGATGTAAAAGGTGAAACTAAACTACCGATACTTGGGGTAATTCCTTTCGCCAAAGAACTCAAAAAACCTCCTAAGAAACAAAAGGAATTTGCTTCTTTACCGGAGGTAGGTAGTTTAAATGAAAGTTTGGGCGGCAATCTTGTTAATAATGGCAATGGCAGAGCTTCCTTGAATTTTTACACCGATTCCCCATTCTTGGAAGCATTTCGCTCTCTGTATACAAATATTCGCTTAATTAGTGCCAATAGACCGATTACTTCGTTGGCAGTTAGTTCAGCTGTACCCGGAGATGGCAAGTCTACTGTGGCGATTAACCTGGCGTTGGCAGCAGCAGCAATTGGTCAACGGGTATTATTAGTAGACGCAGATTTGCGCCGTCCGAGTTTGCATAGTCGCTTGAATTTACCCAACGTGCGTGGATTAGGGGATGTCATCGCTACAGACTTGAGTATTAATGATGCCATTGGGCGATCGCCCTCAGATAAGAACCTCTTCGTGTTAACCGCAGGTCAAAATTCCTCAGACCCGATAAAGTTGCTCTCGTCAGATAAAATGCAGTATCTCATCGAGCAATTTCAAGCCCGTTTTGACTTAGTTATCTACGACTCGCCTCCCCTAGTCGGTCTTGCAGATAGCAACATTCTGGCTGCTAATACAGATGGGACTGTGCTGGTTGTGGGAATTGACAAAACAGACCGTACTATGCTGATGAAAGCACTAGATGGATTAAAAATCTCTGGTGGCTCTGTCTTGGGTATAGTTGCCAATGGCTTGAAAGGTTATACGGCTCCCGCGTATCCTTCTTATAGCCGCACTGGAAAAAATTAAAAACTAAAAATTAAAAATAAAAAGGGAAATAGTTCTTTTTTTATGTTTAATTTGGCATTTTTAATTCTTTGGTCAGAGGAGTAATGATGAAGTTAAAGCTTGACTGGTCTTGTGGTAGGGCGTTACGGCAAATGACTCAAAAAACCCAGACCGGATCAAAACGTCCAGGGAAAGCAATTTCTGGAAGCTGGAGAAAAAGAATTTTCTGGAGTGCAGCGATCGCGCTTTCTGGCGGAGCGATCGCACTCTCATCGAGTCTCGATCCGGTGTTAGCAGCCGAACGAGTGAAAATGCGCTTGGGGCCATTTCACCAGTCAGTAGCGGTCAGCGACTTAGAAGAATTTGCCAAAACGGGGAAAGTTCCCCGGACGCTTAAGCACTACCAGCTTTTGTTAACTCCCCAATTTCGGGAAACGCTCAACTCTAGCTTGCAGCTAGATCCCAAATTGGGAGACAAAGTAGTTAAAGACCTGTTGCGATCACCAGTAGGAAAAGAGTTAATCGAGAAAATCGGCGTGGCTTTGCCCGACAGTAACATTGAAAAAATGCAAGCTGCCTTGAGTCTAGCTGTGCAACAAAGCAACGGCTTAAGCGTTATCAGCTTTTTGCAGGCATACCCAGCCGAAACAATAACCTTAGATGCTTCAAGCGCGATCGCTATTGTCCTAGAATTTAACGCCCCCTACTGGGAGAGTAAAGCTTTAAGCTTGCTCTTAGAACGGGAATTGACCGTCGCTGGGGAAAATTTCAGCCCAGCCTTTAACCCAGCAGCTTTCGGTTCTGAGAGAGTGCAAAAACAAACTCGGAGTTTTTACGACCGAAGACGCGATCGCAAAATCATCGTCGATCTCTACTGGGCAAACTCATTCTCCGCCCCAGTCTGGAAAGAACTGCCAGAGGTAATAAAGAGAGAGGCAAAAGCGGGAGATCAGGGAGACAAATCCTCCTGGTCTCCCTCACCGAAACCGCAGCAACTCAACACCCCATTGGTAGTCATCTCTCACGGTTTTGGTGCTGACCGCTCATTTTTAGGCTACCTAGCCCGTCATCTAGCATCCCACGGTGTCACCGTCGCCGCCATCGAGCATCCTGGTAGTAATGCCAGCCGACTTTTTGCCGAGCATTTAGGCAGCAGCCCTGTAGGGTTCCCTGGACTTAATCCCTTGCTAGCAGCATCCGAGTTTATCGCCACGCCTAAAGACGTTAGTTTTTTGCTAGATCGGTTAAAAAAGCTAAACCAGAAACCAGGCTCCCTACAAGGTAAGCTAAATACCGAGAAAGTCACCGCCATCGGTCACTCCTTGGGCGGTTACACAGCTTTAGCTTTGGCAGGAGCCGAACTGAATTTAGACGAATTGCGATCCGTGTGCAAAAATCGCAACCCGCTTTTGAAATCTGGAGGAGACTGGTTGCAGTGTGCAGGCGCGGATTTACCTGAAAAGAGAGTGCAATTGCGCGATCGCCGGATAGCGGGCGCGATCGCTCTCAACCCAGTTATCGGACAGTTGTTTGGCAAAACTGGACTTGCCCAAGTTGCCACCCCCACCTTAATCTTGACCGGGACAGATGACAACCTCACCCCAGCACTGAACCATCAACTGCGACCTTTTAGGCAACTACCTAATCCAAAATACTTGATCACGGCCATCGGTGGCACTCACTTAAGCATTAGCGACTTTAGCCCCGGCTCCCAAGGCGAAGTTCTCACCCGAACTACGCTGGTTAACGAAAGAACAGGCATGGTTGCTACTCCTATGCGTCAGTTGCTCCAAGGGATCGGCCTCTCGTTTGTCAAACAACTAACTCCAGCCGCCCCAACTTACGAGCCGTTTCTCTCACCCGCCTACACCCAATCTTTTTCTACCCCAAAAATGCCTCTGCGCTTCAATACGCAATTACCAGCAAGTATTATTTCCTGGCTTAGTTTGTCTGCACTGCCATAAATTGGGGATTGGGGATTGGGGATTGGGGATTGGGGATTGGGAATTGGGGAATTGGGAATTGGGGATTGGGGATTGGGGATTGGGAATTGGGGAATTGGGAATTGGGAATTGGGAATTGGGGATTGGGGATTGGGAAAAAGTCTTACCTAGTCCCTAGTCCCTAGTCCCTAGTCCCTAGTCCCTAGTCCCTAGTCCCTTGTCCCCAGTCCCTTGTCCCTTGTCCCCAGCCCCCAATCCCCAGTCCCTTGTCTTCCATATCTACCCTCTCCTGTTTTTCACGGAAAGCAACATAGCAAATGGTTACAATTCCCGTAGCATCACGCTTACATATTCAAGAGAGTTTAGCCTATACTGCATCCAAATAGTTCGGCAAACAATAATAGCTGTCGAAGGGCGCGATCGCAATTCGGGCGGACGACCGGGAAACTACTGCCACCACCCCATTCCCTATCCCCAATGTTCTATGACTCCCAGTTCCGATATTTTTCTTACTAATCACACTGAAGATCAGCCGCCCGAACTACCTCAACAGCAAGAGCCGTTTCTAGGTGGTTCTGTAGAAACATTGCTGTATTTATTAGAACAAGCGATCGCATATAGCGGTACAGGTATCGTCATTAGCGATGCTACTCTACCCGACAATCCCATCATTTATTGCAACCGGGCCTTTGAAAAAATTACAGGCTACTCCCGCAACGAGATTATCGGCAGAAATTGCCGATTCTTGCAGGGAGCAGACACAGATCCCATCGCTATAGAGCAAGTCAGCAGCAGCATCCGCGAGGGAAACTCTTGTCAAGTCGTCCTCAAAAATTACCGCAAAGACGGCACACATTTTTGGAATGAGCTGAAGATTTCGCCAGTCCGCGACACTAAGGGGCGCGTAATTCACTACATCGGGGCGCAAACCGATATCACCGAGCGCGTATTAGCTACAGAAGCTTACACCACAGCCCAAACAGCACTCAAACAAAGTGAAAAAAAGTACCGCGATTTAGTCGAAATATCGCAGGATCTAATCTGGTCAACCGACCAAGAAGGGCGGTTTACTTTCGTTAACTCTGCCGCCAAGAGCATTCTGGGTTACGAACCAGAAGAAATGATTGGGCATACCTTCACCGATTTTCAGCCGCCAGAACAACAGCAGCAAGACTGGGAAGTGTATCAGCGGATTTTAGCGACCCAGTCTCACTATCAGTATGAGACAGTACAACTGCACTCGGATGGCACGCCTGTCCATATAAGTTTTAACGCCATTGTTCTGCGCGACGAAGCTGGGTTAGTCTTGGGGACAACGGGCATCGGCAGAGACATCACCGAGCGCAAACGTGCAGAAGTTGCTCTCTTGCAAAGCCAAACATTTCTCAACTCTGTGTTAGACAATCTACCCGTCGGGGTTTGTTGTAAGAATGCTTCCGATCTCCGTTTTGCGTTCTGCAATAAAACCTGCGAGGAGCTGCTCGGCTTTTCCAGAGAAGACCTGCTGGGCAAGAATGATTATGACTTGTTCCCACAAGAACAAGCTGATTTCTTCACCCACATTGACCAAGAAGTGTTGAGGAATGGCAAACTGGTAGACATTCCCGAAGAGCAGATTCAGACTGGGCATCAAGAGCTAAGAATACTGCACACCCGGAAAATACCGCTTTTAGATGCCCAAGGAACACCAGAGTATTTGCTGGCAATTACAGAAGATATCACCGAACGCAAGCAAATTGAGACTCAATTGCGAAAAAGTGAAGAACTTTATCGCACAATAGCCAAAAACTTCCCTAATGGTGCTGTACTGTTATTTGACAGTGACTACCGCTACACCTTAGCTGAAGGTACAGACTTAGAATCTGTCGGCTGCTGTAAAGAGAAAGAGTTTTTGGAAGGAAAAACCCTGCACGAGACAGTCACGCCGAAAACCAGTGAACTCCTAGAGCCTTATTTTCATGCAGCACTGACTGGCACCGAAAATGTCTTTGAAGTCCCTTATCGTGATTCGCGCTTCTGCGGCAATCGCTTTGCTTCACGCATCTATAAAGTGCATACTCTGCCAGTGAGAAATGAAAACGGAGAGATTACCGCTGGCATGATGATGACACAAAACATCACCGAGCGGAAGCAAGCAGAAGAGGCATTGTTGGCGCAGCTTTGCATGGAGGCGCTGCGAGCAGATGTACACCTCGCTTTGACGCAGAAGGCAACTTTGCAACAAAACCTTCAGTTGTGTGCCGAAACCATAGTTCGACACCTTGATGCAGCATTTGCTCGTATTTGGATACTCAACTCGGAGGAGGATGTACTCCAGTTGCAAGCTAGTGCTGGAATGTACACCCATATCGACGGCCCCCATAGCCGAGTCAGAGTTGGCGAGTTTAAAATTGGTATGATTGCCCAAAAGCGCCAGCCACACCTGACGAACACCATCCAAGACGATCCTCTCATCAGTGATCGAGAGTGGGCGAAGCGGGAAGGAATGGTTGCTTTCGCTGGCTACCCCCTATTTGTAGAAGAAAAGCTGGTTGGCGTGATGGCAATGTTCTTTACTAAACCGCTGTGTGAAGCGAAACAGATGGGGCTGTTCACGGTAGCGAATGCGATCGCTTTAAATATCGAGCATAAGCGAACCACAGAAGCATTGTCCGAAACTGAGGCAAAATTACAAAAGCTAGCTGCGAATATGCCAGGAATGATTTATCGATTCCTCCTGCGACCAGATGGCTTGATATCTTTCCCATACATGAGTCCCGGTTGCCGAGAATTGTATGAAGTGGAGCCAGAAGCCGCCCAGAGCGATGTTTCCCTCGTCTACAATCTAATTCATCCCGATGACCTCCAAGAGCATAAAGACTCTGTGGCGTTATCCGCGCAAACGCTCCAGCCTTGGCACTGGCAAGGACGAATGTATACAGCATCAGGAAAGCTGAAATGGATTCAAGGTGCAAGCCGTCCAGAACTGCAAGCCAATGGCGATATTATCTGGGATGGCTTGCTGATGGACATCACTGAGCGAAAAACCGCAGAGGAAGCCTTGCGATACAAAACTACTCAGCTAGAGCAAACTTTAAAAGAGCTGCAACACACTCAACTGCAACTGGTACAGTCAGAAAAAATGTCCGGTTTGGGGCAGCTAGTTGCTGGTGTTGCTCACGAAATCAACAACCCCGTCAACTTCATCTATGGCAACCTTGTCCATACCGAGGAATATACTCAAGACTTGCTCAACCTCCTGAGTCTGTATCAGCAGCACTATCCCAATCCGGTGCCGGAAATTCAGGAGGAAGCCGAAACAATTGACCTCGATTTTCTACTCGAAGACCTCCCCAAAATGTTAACTTCGATGAAAGTGGGGGCAGAGCGCATCCGCGAAATTGTCCTGTCTCTGCGGAACTTCTCTCGTCTGGATGAAGCCCAGATGAAGCCCGTAGACATCCATGAGGGCATCGATAGTACGCTGCTGATCTTACACAATCGTCTCAAAGCCAAGCCTGAAAGTCCCGGTATTCAGGTGATTAAAGAATACAGCGACTTGCCCCTCATCGAGTGCTATCCAGGGCAGCTAAACCAGGTATTTATGAATATCCTTGTCAATGCAATTGATGCTTTGGAAGGGGCTGGGGGCTGGGTACTGGGTACTGGGGACAAGGGACTGGGGACAAGGGACTGGGGACAAGGGACAAGGAAATCCCCAATTCCCAATTCTCAATCTCCAATTCCCAATCCCCAATCTCCAATTCCCAATCCCCAATCCCCAATTCCCAATCCCCAATTCCCAATCCCTAATCCCCAATCCCCAACCCCGGAGATTCGGATTTGCACCGAGCTGCTGAATGCTGAGCGTGTGGTAATAAAAATAAAAGATAATGGATCGGGAATGACTGCCAATGTGCGATCGCGCTTGTTCGATCCTTTCTTCACTACTAAAACCGTAGGCAAGGGTACTGGCTTGGGGCTATCCATTAGCTACCAAATTATCACCCAAAAGCACGGCGGTGTCTTGAAATGTTTCTCAGAACCTGGACAAGGAGCGGAGTTTTGGATTGAAATCCCTATTTGCCAAAATTGAAATTTCTCGTTTCTACTCTCTGAGTGAGAACCAGACAAACAAACTTGATATGAGGCTCCAGCCTTAGGGTAAGCATTCCTAGCCTTTGGCTCGGAACGAGACAAACAAAGCAAAACGTAAAGTTGCACATTGCTTTCGTTACCATTAAGGTAATAGCTACTTGGAAAGTAGCTTTTTGAGGAAAAAACAAAAGTCATGGACCCGATCACAATTCTTGCTCCCCTAGCCCTACTGATTATCGGCTCAGCAGTGGGTTCTGGGAAAATTATCAATGAGGGTAATCAAGCTTTGGTAGAGCGCTTGGGTCAGTTCCATCGCAAACTAGAACCCGGTCTTAACTTCATCATCCCTTTTGTGGACTCAATTGTAGTTGAGGAGACAACTCGTGAGAGGGTCTTAGACATTGAACCTCAAGAAGCCATCACCAGAGATAATGTTTCTCTGATAGCCGATGCTGTGTTGTATTGGCAGATTTTTGATCTCAAGAAAGCTTATTACGCTATTGATGATATTGAAAACGCGCTGAAAAATCTGGTTTTGACCCGGTTGCGAACTGAAGTTGGTCAGATGGAGTTGGAGCAGACCTTTTCAGCTAGAAAAGAAATTAATCAGGCAATGCTGGCGGAGCTCGATGATGTGACTGACGCTTGGGGCGTGAAAGTCACTCGTGTGGAAGTTCTGGATATTATGCCAGTTCAGACGGTGCTAGAGTCGATGGAGCAGGAGCGGGCAGCTGAGATTAAAAAACGGGCATCAATTTTGGAAGCTGAGGGCGCTGCGGAGTATATGAACCGGATTTCTCAAGCTTTGCGATCGCAAGCTAATAGTAAGGAAGTTTTGCAATTTTATCTGGCTCAGAGATTTGTCGATGCTAACTATAGATTAGGCGAATCTCCCAATTCCAAGATTCTGTTTATGGACCCGAAAGCTATGAGCGAAGCACTCGGAGAGCTGATGGGAACGGAGACTGACGTACCAAATGGCAGCAATGGCGGCAATGGCAATAAGTAATTTAGAATTAAAAAAGTTTTATTAATTTTTAATTCTAAATATGGCATCGGCGACGCGACAGACATCGTGCATTTGTTGAATGTCGTGTACTCGCAGGATATCAGCACCACTCGCGATCGCTCCACAACAAGCCGCCGCAGTTCCCCAAACTCTGGCTTTGGGATCGGGTTGATTTAAAATCCGCCCGATAAAACTTTTCCGGGATGGCCCCACTAAAATCGGCACGCCCAAAAAACGTAACATCGGCAAGGAACGCAAGATTTCTAGGCTTTGCTCGTAAGTTTTGGCAAAGCCGATACCTGGGTCAATGATAATCTTCTGGCGGTCAATGCCAGATGCGATCGCGCTTTCTATCCGGCTTGCCAAAAACTGCCCGATCTCCCCCATCAAATCCTGATAATCTGTCATCTGCTGCATCGTCGCAGGCGTTCCCCGGATGTGCATCAACACAATCGGTACGCCTAACTCTGCTACGGTGGGCAACATCTGAGGGTCGAAAGTCCCGCCGGAAATATCATTGATCATATCTGCCCCAGATGCGATCGCAGCCCGTGCTACATCCGAGCGTGTCGTATCCACCGAAATCACCACTGACGATTTTGAAGCGATTTTTGGGGAGATTGATGAGGGAGTTGAACCATTACTGGTTCTTCCCCCAACCTCCCGTTCTTCCCAAAACATCGCCTGATTTTCGCTGGGGGGGTCGGTTGGATCAATTTGTTTGTCTTGTCTTTCGCCTTCTCGGAGTGCCTGCACTACTGGCAGCACCCGATGCAATTCCTCTTCTAAAGAGATTTGGGCGGCTCCTGGTCGAGTCGATTGTCCTCCCACGTCGAGAATATCTGCACCAGACGCTATTAGATGCTGAGCCTGCGCCAGGGAAGAAGCGATCGCTCTGAAGTCTCCCCCGTCACTAAAACTATCAGGTGTTACATTCAGCACGCCCATCAAATACGTGCGCTTTCCCCACTCAAAGGTTTGTCCCCTGATTGTCAAAAATCCGCTGTCATTAGTCATTAGTCCTTAGCCATTAGTCGTTTGTTAATAGCTAATGACCATTAGCCATTAGCCATTAGCCACTAGCCATTAGCCATTAGCTAATGACTACTACTTATAATTCACAATCCGAGCAAAACTCTCAGGCTCCAGACTCGCTCCCCCCACCAGCGCACCATCAATTTCTGGCTGCGCCATGATTTCATCAATATTATTAGGCTTTACCGAGCCACCGTACTGAATCGAAACATGAGGATTCTTTAACTGACTGCGAATCAGACCGATTACCCGGTTAGCTTCCGGGGAATCACAGGTGTCGCCAGTGCCAATTGCCCAGATGGGTTCGTAGGCGATAACTAGGTTCTGCTGGTCAACGTCAACAAGACCTTTCTCAAGTTGGGTGACGATCAGGGATTCCGTTTCACCATTCGCTCGTTGTTCTTTGCTTTCACCGACGCAGAGAATCGGCGTTAGACCACAGTGCTGGGCTGCTTTGAGTCGCCGATTAACTGTTTCATCGGTTTCGCCAAAATATTGCCGCCGTTCGCTGTGACCGACAATTACGTAGCGCACACCGATTTCAGTGAGCATGGAACCGGAAATTTCACCTGTGTAGGCTCCCTCCTGCTCCCAGTGGATATTCTGGGCAGATAGCAGCACCCGGTTGTTATGTAAATTCTTCGATAGGATGCCCAGATCGGTGAAGGGAGCCGCGATAACGACTTGCCGCTCCTGGGGGGTTTCTTCCAGGTGGGACATGAATCCTTGCAAAAACTCCAGACTCTCTGCCTGGGTTTTGTACATTTTCCAATTACCAGCAATAACTATTTTCCGCACAGGTAGCTCAGCCAAGTTCACAATGCTAAAAACTGTAACCTCCAGTTTAGTACGGCGCGGGGGAACCTCTGCCTTTAAGGGGATCAATTTTATACATAATGTAGATGCGATCGCGATCGCCTTGATGCTTACCGGGCTTCCCAAAGAGTAGCGTATGGCCCTACACGCGGGGCTTTGCTCTTTTTTTCCCCCTTCTATCTCTTAGGTATTACTTCAAAATTTTTTCCCGACTTTCCTCTGGATTCACCTCACAGGTTCAACCTAATGCAGGATGGTCTGGAATAATCGTAAAACATAAGATTATATCAGAAAGAAAAATAAAGAATTAATAAAATATCGTCGGTAAAAAATATGAAATTAGCAATTCTAGCAACCGCAGCACTTCTACTTCCCTTAAGCTTAGTAGCTCCGGTTCGCGCAGAAAATCCGGCCCATGTCAGACAGTTGATAGAAACTAAACAATGTAAGGGCTGCGACTTAACACAGGCAAATCTGGCAAGCGCTCACCTGGCCGGGGCTGACTTGAGAGGGGCTAATTTGAAAGGCGCAAACTTGTCCAAAGCTAACCTGGAAGGTGCTGATTTAACAGCGGCTAATCTGGAAAAGGCTAATATGACTGCCGCATTTATCAATAGTGCGGATCTCCAACAAGCAGACTTGAGCGGTGCCAACCTGACTCAGGCAAACTTGATGAATGCTAACTTAGAGGATGCTGCCCTAGATAATGCAATTCTGCCCAAAGGCATGAGATAGAGTAAGGCAGTTGTTGAAAACTAATACCTCAAATACTGCGGCTCGGTCTGTAACAGACCGAGCTTTGTTCTATCTGCTATTTAACGGTTCGCCGCCGCTTCGCGGGCTGCTGTTGCTTCATCCGGGTGAATGTTCAAGCGCGTCAAATTAATCCGACCCTTTGAGTCAATTTCTCGCACCTTGACAACCACTTCATCACCGACAGCTACTTCATCTTCTACGCGACCAACCCGATAGTCAGCCAGTTGAGAAATGTGGATCATGCCTTCTTTTCCGGGAAGCACTTCCACAAAAGCACCAATCGGGATAATACGGGTAACGCGACCAGCATAGACATCTCCTTCGTTCAGCTTCCGCGTCATACCCTGGATAATGTTGCGGGCTTTTTTCGCCTTCTCACCATCCACGGAAGAAATCGTTACGGTGCCATCATCGTCAATATCAATCTTGGCACCAGTTTCTTCAGTGATACTCTTAATCATCTTGCCTCCGGGCCCGATGATCATGCCAATCAAGTCTGGATCGATCTTGATTGTCAGCAGACGAGGCGCAAACGGCGACATTTCAGTACGCGGCTTCTCAATGGTCGTCAGCATTTTTTCCAGAATGTGCAGCCGCGCCCCCTTGGCTTGCTCAATCGCTTTGGCGATTACCTCTAAGGGCAATCCGCTGATTTTCATGTCCATTTGCAAAGCCGTGATGCCGCTCTCGGTGCCTGCAACTTTAAAGTCCATATCGCCCAAGAAATCTTCGATTCCCTGGATATCTGTGAGAATGCGAACTTCGTCGCCTTCTTTGATTAGACCCATTGCTGCGCCACTGACTGGCTCAGAAATTGGCACGCCAGCATCCATCAAAGCAAGGGTGGAACCGCACACGGAACCCATCGAGGTTGAACCATTGGAAGATAGCACTTCCGATACTACCCGAATCACATAGGGAAATTCTTCTTTCGGCGGCAACACTGGCACGATGGCTCGTTCTGCCAGCGCTCCGTGACCGATTTCCCGACGACCAGGAGCGCGCATCGGCTTGGTTTCCCCTACAGAATAGGGCGGGAAGTTATAGTGATGCAAGTAGCGTTTTTCATCTTCTGGGTGCAGGTCATCTGCGAGATCCTGGGCATCGCCTGGGGTTCCGAGAGTGCAAACAGATAATACTTGGGTCAGTCCCCGGTTAAATAAACCGCTACCATGAACGCGAGTAGGTAACAGACCGACGCGACAGGAGACGGGACGCACTTCATCAAGTTTGCGACCGTCTACGCGAACGCCATCTTCGATAATCTGACGGCGCATCATCTTTTTGGTGATACCTTTGAAAACGTTGCTAACTGCTTTAGAGTTTTCGGAAGCGGCAACTCGTATCGGGTCTTCTTCGGGTAATTGGGCGATCGCGCTGGTGATTTGCGTCTCTTTGATCTCGTCTAGGAGAGCATCACGCTGGTTTTTATCTAAGTCAAATTTAGATAAGACTTCTTTGATTTGAGCGGTTGCGCGATCGCTTATAAAATTCTCTAGCGTCGGGTCTAATTCCGGCGGTGTCTCTTGCACCATCTCTATACCCAGTTCTGCTAAAAGCTCTCGCTGCGCCTGAATTAAATCGCGCACCGCCTCATAGCCAAAATCAATCGCCTCAATCACATCCTGCTCTGGCAACTGGTTGGCTCCAGCTTCCACCATAATCACACCTTCTGGGGAACCTGCCACCACCAAATCCAAATCCCCCGCCTCAATCTCTGCATAAGTAGGATTGATAATAAAATCATCGCCTACTAAACCAACACGCACTGCCGCCATCGGCCCCATGAAAGGAATTTTTGCCAACAACACGGCAATCGAAGCGCCAGTCACCGCTAGCACATCCGGCGGTACTTGCTCATCCATAGAAAGTGTCGTTGCTACCACTTGCAGGTCATCTCGCAACCAGGAAGGAAACAACGGACGCAGGGGACGGTCAATTAAACGGCTTGTCAGTGTCACCTTTTCCGGCGGCCGCCCTTCCCGTCTCAGAAAACCACCGGGAATGCGACCTGCTGCATAAAGCCTTTCTTCGTAATCTACTATTAAAGGCAGGAAATCAATTCCCTCTCTGCCAGTTGAGCGAGTCGCCGTGACTAAAACTACCGTATCTCCTGACTGAATCAAAACTGAACCCCCTGCTTGTGGGGCAAACAACCCCACTTTCAGTCGAATATCCCGTCCATCAAAGGATATTGACTTGTCTAGTTCTACCATGTGGTACTTTGTCCTTTCATCATTTTTCTTTATCTTTCGCAATCCTAGCATTTGTATAATGTTGGTGCTTTTAGTCTGTTGTCAGTTGTCTGTTAGCGTTTGAAGGTTGTCAGCTTCTCCCAACCGGACAACCGGACAACCTAACGACTTTTGACTGAACTAATGCCTAATGACTAATGGCCGATACATCATCAGTCCGTCTACCACCCGTCCATCAGATAAATAGGCCGCACCTGGAATGCGCCCTATTGTCTGAAATCCCAAGGATTCCCATAACTGGATGGATGGGGTGTTGTTTGCAAAGACTAAATTGAACATCACCGCCGTATAACCTTGAAGGGTGGCAATTTCTAGCATTCCCTGTCCCATCAACCTCCCAATGCCTTGACCCCGCATAGATGGTTGTACAATAAAGCCAGCATTACAGATGTGGCTGCATCGTCCGGGAAAATTGGGTTTTAGATAGAAAGCTCCCAAAATTTCCTCCGGCGTTGCCGCGGTTTCGTCATCGGCAGTGACGACAAAAGCATCGTGAGTCATCCAGTAGGCAGCAAATTCTACTTCGGATAGAGGTTGATTTTGTGGATACGTTTGATCCTCAATAATGATTTGGTTCAATAACGCCCTGACCGCATTTTGTTCGCTTAGGCGCATCCGGTCTAAGTTTACTTTTGTTCCATTTTTTAAACTTTTCTGCCAAGGCAAGTTAATATTCATAGTTTTTTGGAAAATATATTATGTCTTATGTAAAAATTGATTTAAAAACTTATGATTTACCAGGTAGCTGTTAGATAATCTACACAAAATAATTGGATAGAGATTTAAGTTAAAAATCAAGAAATTAAATTTTAAATCATGGCAGTTTTACACGGTAGTTGGCTACTTCAATCTCAGAATAGTTACTTATTTCTTTGGGGAGAAACTTGGCGACCAATTCCGCCAGATGGATCTTCTAATACAGATTTGATACCATTTCATCCTTTGGCGATGACACAGGCGGAATTGATATCTTTCTTGCGATCGCGCAGTGTCTTTGGAGGAGAATCGCCTCATCTTGATATTGAGAAATTTGTCCAAATATCGGCAACCAAAAGCAAAAATAATCGTACTGCGGATGAGAAATGGCAGCATTGTATACTAGCTCTCCCCACCCAAACAGGGGAGACAGGCGAACCAGTTTATCCCGTATTGTCTACCAAAATGGTGTCAGAAAATGAGGATGCGCCGCCTCTATTTTTACACCCTTGGCAGGTTGAGGGGCTGTGTCTTAACCCTTTGCAAGCAATGCAATTTTTGCAAGCGCTTCCCCTTGGTTCTTTGAAAGCATCTGACACATTTGTAGGGGGAGAATTGCGCTTTTGGTCACATATTGGTCGATGGGTTTTGGATCTTCTGGCTCGGTGCAAGTTTTTGCCCGCACTGGATCGGCAAAAAAATGATACCATCGTCGCTCGTTGGCAACCGCTGCTGGATAGTGCAGTAGATCGGGAGCGTTTAGAAAAGTTTACCGCTTTGATGCCATCTACTTGTCGCACGTATCGGGGGTTGGGGACTGGGGACTGGGGACTGGGGACTGGGGACAAGGAAACTTTCCCGAATACCTCTTTCCCAATTCCCAATTCCCAATCCCCAATCCCCAATCCCCAATCGGTACAGTTGCCGATAGAACCCCAGGAGTTACTGTTGGGATTCTTGAGTAGTATGATAGACACGATTGTGAGGTTGCGTGTTGGCAATCCTAACTTAAGTGCAGTAGAACCTGCGGTTAGAGAATGGTTAGGCGCTCTATCTACGACATCTGATACCCTAAACGCACCAACGGGATTAGGAAAGCTGGAAACGGCGCTCAAAGATTGGATAGCGCCCGTGCGGAACCATTTAGTTTCTAGAGCGATCGCTAACGGGGAATCTTACACTTTTTTAGCGCCAGAGCAGAATCTGTTTCGCACCTGTTTGGTTCTCCAACCACCAACATCAGGTGAGGAAAACTGGACTTTGGATTACTTTCTCCAAGCAGTTGATAACTCAGAATTTCTGGTGGATGCGGAAACCATTTGGAACCATTCCTTGCAGCGAGGAGTGTTCAAAGGTCGGACAATTGAGCATCCTCAAGAGACTCTGCTGGGCGGTTTAGGTTTGGCTTCCCGAATATATCCTCCCATAGAAGCCAGCTTGCACGACCGCCGTCCGCAGTTTTGTCGTTTGACACCAATTCAGGTGTATGAGTTTATCAAGGCTGGCGCATGGCGGCTCGCTGACAGCGGGTTGGGGGTAATTTTGCCGCCCAGTCTGACACCTGTTGAGGGAGAAAATCGGCGCTTGGGGCTAAAAATTCGCTCCAGTGCGACACCAGGAAAAGGTCAATCAGGGTTACAAAGTTGGCTGGATTTTGAGTGGGAATTAGCTATAGGCGATCGCACAATTTCTAAACAGGAATTTGACCGACTCGTAGCTCTCAAAAGTCCACTTGTACAAGTGAATGGCGATTGGATTGCACTGCAACCTTCAGAAGTTAAAGCAGCGGCGGCGCTGTTGGCGACACCGAAAGATCAGCTTTCTCTCTCTTTAGAGGACGCTGTGCGCCTCAGCAGTGGCGATACCAAACTTGTTGAAAAACTTCCGGTAGTTAGCTTTGAGGCCTCAGGGCCCCTGGAGCAGTTGTTGACGACTTTAACAGATAACAAGAAAGTGGAAGCGATCGCGCCTCCCGCAAACTTCCACGGTCAGTTGCGCCCATACCAAGCCCTCGGAGTCGGCTGGCTCTCCTTCATGGAGCGCTGGGGCTTGGGCGCTTGTCTGGCAGATGATATGGGACTGGGAAAAACGGTTCAATACATCGCATTTTTGCTAAATTTACAAGAAAAAGGGAGATTAGAAGCACCAACTTTGCTAATTTGCCCGACTTCAGTGTTGGGTAACTGGGAGCGAGAAGTTAAGAAATTTGCCCCGACGTTGAATGTTGTAGTCCACCACGGAGATAAACGCGCCAAAGGGAAAACCTTTACCAAAGCAATCAAAGGGAAAAGTTTGGTAATTACCAGTTATTCTCTCGCATTTCGAGATGCTAAAGACCTGCAAAGTGTTTCTTGGCAAGGAGTGGTATTAGATGAAGCCCAAAACATTAAGAATCCCCAGGCGAAACAATCGCAAGCTGTACGTCAGCTAAAAGCAGGTTTTCGGTTTGCGCTGACAGGAACTCCGGTAGAAAATCGATTGGCTGAATTGTGGTCAATTTTGGATTTTCTCAATCCTGGGTATTTGGGAACGCGAGATTTCTTTCAGCGACGGTTTGCTTTACCGATTGAGAAATATGGGGATACAGCATCGTTGCAGACATTGCGATCGCTTGTTAGTCCTTTCATCCTTCGTCGTCTCAAAACCGACCGCAAAATCATTCAAGACTTGCCAGAAAAGCAGGAAATGAATATATTCTGCGGACTTGCATCAGAACAAGCTACACTTTATCAACAACTGGTAGATGAGTCTCTTGGTGAAATCGAAGAAACCGAGGGTGTTCAACGCAAGGGAATGATTTTAGCTTTATTGCTAAAACTGAAGCAAATTTGTAACCATCCTGCACAATTCTTAAAATCAGCAGGCGAAACTAAAGATTCATCTTTCCGCAGTCGTTCTGGTAAAGTTCAGCGGCTAGAAGAGATGCTAGAAGAGGCTTTAGCAGAAGGCGATCGCGCTTTAATTTTCACTCAATTCGCCGAAATGGGAAAACTCCTCCAGCCTTATTTAGAACAACAACTTGGCTGGGAAACATTGTTTTTGTATGGCGGAACCCGCAAACAACAACGGGAGGAAATGATAGACAGATTCCAGAACGACCCGGAAGGCCCCAGAATATTTATTCTATCTCTAAAAGCTGGTGGTACAGGTCTTAACTTGACACGCGCTAACCATGTTTTCCACTTCGACCGTTGGTGGAATCCAGCAGTAGAAAATCAAGCAACAGATCGGGTATTTCGTATCGGTCAAACTCGTAATGTTCAAGTGCATAAATTCATTTGCACAGGGACTCTGGAAGAAAGAATCAATGACATGATTGAAAGTAAGAAAGCGCTGGCGGAACAAGTTGTTGGTGCTGGCGAACAGTGGCTAACAGAACTGGATACCGACCAACTCCGCAACCTGCTTTTACTTGACCGCAGTGCAGTAATTGATGATGAATAAATGCTGAACGACTAAGAGGATGTCCCAGAAGCGTCAAAAGTTAGCTTGATCCCCCCAGCCCCCAGCCCCCGCGCTATAGAGAAGGGGGAGAATCAAGTGTTAGTCCCCCTTTTTAAGGGGGATTTAGGGGGATCTCACCGTCTAAGCGTCTCGATTATGAATCCTCTAAACTCGCAACCGCACAAACTCTCATCCGCCTTCAATTCTCGTTCTCAGGCTGAGGAAACCAGAGAACAACAGGAGTAAAACAAAATGACAAATTACGATATTCAACAAAGTCGAGAATGGTGGGCGCAACGGTGGCTAGATTTACTAGAGTCTTTTGGCTGGCGGCGTCGCTTGGAACGGGCGCGAATATATGCACGAGAAGGCAAAGTTTTAAGCCTAGAATTTCGCGGTCACAAGGTGCTTTCCAGAGTGCAAGGAACTGCGCCTGAACCATATAAAGTTGTTTTATCGCTGGATGCTTTTAGCGACGAGCAATGGGATTATGTGATTGAAACTATGTCACAGCGGGCAATTTTTTCAGCTCGTTTGTTGGCTGGAGAAATGCCACAAAATATTGAAGAAGTGTTTACTGCAAATGGTATAAGCTTGTTTCCGTTGACCAAGTTTGATATTCACAGTAAATGCTCTTGTCCCGATCCGGCTAATCCTTGCAAACATATTGGAGCAGTGTATTATTTGTTAGGCGATCGCTTCAGCGAAGACCCCTTCGTAATCTTCCAGCTGCGCGGACGTACCAAAGAACAAATACTCGACACATTACGTCAATTGCGGCGCGGGGCTGATGAAACTTCTGAAACAGAAATTACTGCTGAAACATCTCAGCCAACTCGAACAGTAACCCCGCTTAAAATTGAACAATTTTGGCAATACAACGAGCCGCTAGAGTCTTCTTTAGTTGTAATTGCACCAGCAAGCAACGACACAATATTAGATGTTTTAGGCCCTATTCCTTTATCATCAGGTTACAATTCAGCTTCTAGTCAGCCAGTGATGCAATATTTAGATACAGTTTACAAAACAGTCAGCCAGCAGGCTATTTTATCGGCAATGAATTTAGAGGAAAGCTGATTAGGTAGTCATTACTTTAATAAGTAACTGTGCAGAATTAATTACACAATCTTGCCTTGATACATCAGGATTTCAAGAGAATTTGATGTGTAATTTATTTCACATATCCACCTAGAATACATCTGTAAGGACATGGCATTGCTATGTCCTTACCAAGGTGGCTCGAACATCAGAACCACCATATATTCCACCCAACTGAAAAACCCTATATAGCAATCCTAAATCATTTATGAACTTCTCCCTTTCCTCTGCCGGCCGCGCCTGGGCGGTTGATTTAAAAGGTAGTCACAACTCAAATAGGATTGCTATAGACAAGCTGAATTCCTTTATTACTGTCCAAATTCGACCCTTGCTTGCTCAACAAACTCAACCGTGACAATATCCGAACCAGCAGCACGAGCTAGCTGCTCAATCCGTTGTCTCGCCTGAGTGCGGACAAAAAAGGGAATATTTTTCAGCTTTGTTTTGGCATCAGGTGTCCACTGTAAAGCATCTGTAAAATTAGGATCACGCATGGTACGCCAGCCTTCTGCTGTCAGCAAGGAATATTAATTACATTTTATCTGAGTGTGCGATCGCGCCGAGCATTACTATTTTTGAGCAGAAGCGAGTTTCTTCTGTGCTGATTGCAGCAGGTTTTGGGCTTCTGAATAGGCGGTTGTCCCAGATTTAACCGTTTGCAGCTGATTGATAATTACTTGAATCTGGCTAATTATCTGGCTACGATCTGAGGGAGAAGAAGCAGTTAAATTTTGGATTTGTTCTTGAGCGCCTTTGAGGGCTTCTACAGAATCTTGCTCCATTTTAAGGCGAGTTTGCACAGTCCCCAAGTTAGTTTGGTAAGTTGCTAGTAACTCTTGCGCTTTCCCATAACCAGGGTCTTCAAGTTGGATTTTTTCCAGTCGGTCAATTGCTTTTTCCCAGAGACTTTCAATTTGTTGCCACTTCTCTGCTGGATGAGGTGGTTTTTGACCAAGTGTAGCAGCGGCGAAGGCAAATTTTTGACCAGCCGCAATTAATTTGTCACTATTGGCATTACTAGGAGCTTGCAGTTTGGTTTGCACCTTTGCCAGATTAGTTTGGTATGTCGCCAGTAACTTTTGCGCTTCCAGATAGCCAGCGTCTTGCAGTGAAACTTGCTTAAGTCGATTAATTGCCTCTTCCCACAAATTTTCAACTTGTTGCGCCTCAGATTGGGAAAGGGAGGGATTTTGTCCAGCTTTTTCCGCCTGCATTGCAAATTCTTGGGCAGCTGCAATTAAAGTGCTACCAGCCACCTTTTCAAAATCGCGCTTGTAAGCTTTGAGGTTGGTTTGTGCTGTTTCTCCTGCCAGAGTTTCTTGGGGAATTTGATCCATCTGGTCGATGGCTGTCTGCCAAGATGCGATCGCTTTCTGTCTATCTGCCGCTGTCTGTGCTTGTTGATACTGCTCTTTTGCGGCGTTTAGTGATGGTTGGACTTTATCCAGTAAATTCTGAGCATTTTTTTCTTGAAACAGCTGGGCTTCCATCCGCCCGATAGTGGCACGAGCCGATTTAAACTCATCTACTGTAAAATTCCAACCAAACCAAAAAGTGTATTGAGGCCAGTAGCCCAGAAACCAGACAGGCAGCGCATCCAGATGTTTTTGTGCTTGTTTGACTTTCTCGGCACCAAGCTCAAAATCAGCGCTCGCAGTAGCTTTGTTCACCAACTGGTCAGCTTGCTCAACTTGCGCGATCGCTTGACGATAGTTGTGATCCATACTCATATAGCTGGGGAGCAGCAGGATCGGTGCTGTTTTGGCAACAGGCCATCGAATCATTGGATAAGGCAAATTCACCACCCACAGCGCCCCTGCTGAGCCACCTAGAAACATTGTTACCCAGATAAGTTTGCTGAAAATACCTGGTTTTTGGTTGGCTTTTGCTGCCTTCTTCAGTTCCTTTTCATTGAACTGTGGCAATAGGTCGATAACTGTCTCACGTAATTCTTCTAAAGATGCTGGAGAGCCTTTTTGCTGCCGCAGTGTTTCTAAGCGTTTGAGAACGATCTGCCGTTCAGCTTGGCTTATCGGATCGTTACCGGAACAGTTTCTAATTTCAGCACGCAGGATTTCAAAAGCGCGATTGTTGAGACGGGACATAGACTAACACCAAGCAACTGATGTTAGTGTTCCCGAAATCAACTGGAGAATCACTGGGCCTACTACAGACACAATTTTTCAAGAACGCCTGATA
The DNA here is from genome assembly GCF_014695505.1 of Trichocoleus sp. FACHB-90. Classification (NCBI taxonomy): domain Bacteria; kingdom Bacillati; phylum Cyanobacteriota; class Cyanophyceae; order Leptolyngbyales; family Trichocoleusaceae; genus Trichocoleus; species Trichocoleus sp. FACHB-90. Next base: position 118,608 of record NZ_JACJOK010000073.1, on the reverse strand, counting down.
TTAAAGCAGCACCATTCTTGCCGTCGCCAGAGAGTGGCAACAATCCAATCGTGTTGTTCTAAAGTATCGGCAATTGGTTTGGCTTGCTCTAGCAAAACACCGCTAATAATTCCCCAACTAGAAGGTTTAGCGATCGCAGTCATTTGCGGGATCAAGTCAATAATCACCTCTGCCAAAATATTGCAGAGAATGCCATCGACAGGCTCATCGCTCATTTTTATCAAGCGGTCGATACTACCCTGCTCTACAATGAGACGCTGGGGGCTAATCTTGTTAAGTTCCCGATTGCTGCGCGTGGCTCGCACCGCCATCGGATCGATATCTATGGAATAAACTTTTTCGGCACCTAACAACACAGATGCAATCGACAGAATCCCCGATCCGCAGCCAATATCCGCCACAGTAACCCCTTCTTGCTCGCCATCCAAGCGCATTTCTAACGACTCTAGACACAGCTGAGTTGTCTGATGAGTCCCAGTGCCAAAAGCCGCACCGGGATCGAGGCGCAGGGTATGGCGTTCTGACTGTTCTGGAGGAGGTAGCCAAGCTGGGTAGACAAGTAAGCGATCGCCTACTTCTTGCGGTTGCCAATATTGCTTCCAGCTACTCGACCAATCCTCCTCATCAATCAAATGCCAATGGGTCATCGGCATCGCCAATCCCACCATCAGCGCATCCTGACGCAACCACAGAGACAGCGCCGCCAAATCCAGCAGATTTGCATCAAGGGGAGATAAGTAAGCGCACACCAAGCTGGAATGTCCTTTTACCTCACTGGAAGTACCGCGACAGCCAAATTTTTCCAGCCTCCAGAAGATTAAATCTTCCAAAGCTGGGTCGCCCAAAACTTGAATTTCCCACCAGGTGTTCGCCATATCTATTTTGGATTTTAGATTTTGCGGGGGCGAAGGAGTTTCTCCGCCTCCGATGATTTTAAATTTTAGATTTTAGGTAACGGGTTAGAACCACACAACCTGAGGATTAACGAGTAAACCTTTAATCCAAAATCCTTGCATCCAAAATCCCTGCATCGTTTAAAGAGTCACCGTATAAGCATCCCGAATGCCGGGAATTTTGGTAATCTCGCTCAATATTCCCTCCGGTAAGGGATCGTCCAGGCTTAGCACCATCACCGCATCGCCCCGGACAATTTTGCGTCCCACCTGCATACTGGCAATATTGACATTAAAACTGCCCAACAGGGAACCGATATTTCCAATAATCCCTGGCATATCTCGGTGGAGAGTAAACAGCATATGAGGGCTGGGGGGGACGTTGATCGGGAACTCATCAATGCTGGTGATGTGAATTTCCCCATCTCCCAATAAAGCGCCCGTCACCGAATGCTCCCCAAGCGTTCCCTGCGCCTCCAGATGCAGCGAACCAGAATAGTCTCGAATCGAGGCATCCCGCGTTTCAATCACGCGAATTCCTCGCTCCTTGGCCTCAATACTGGCATTCACGTAATTTACCCGCTCTCGCAGCGCCTGCGAAAGCAATCCTTTAAGTGCTGCCACTATCAGAGGCTGACTTTGATTAGTTGCCAACTCTCCTTGCAGGCGGATATTCAACGAGTCAATCCGTCCTCCAGCCAATTGTCCCACCATATTGCCCAGAGTTTCCGCCAATTGCAGATAAGGTCTGAGTTTTTCCAGAACGTCGGGACGCAAGCCGGGAATATTCACCGCTGAACGGGCTGGAAGCCCCAGCAAAACATCTCTAATTTGCTCAGCAACATCGATGGCGACATTCACCTGCGCCTCAGCTGTGGAGGCTCCCAGATGGGGGGTGAGGACGAGATTTTTGCCCAAGGATTTTAAGGACGACTCGCCTAACGGTTCTGTCTCGAAAACGTCTAAGGCAGCACCAGCAATTTTGCCTTCTTTGAGAACTTCTGCCAAAGCCGCTTCATCAATGATGCCACCACGGGAGCAATTGATAATCCGGGTGGTGGGTTTCATCTTGGCTATGGCTTCGGCGTTAATCAAGTGAGTGGTTTCTGGAGTTTTCGGGATGTGCAGGGTGATGTAGTCTGCTTCCTGAAACAGCAAATCCAACTCTACTAAACGAGCGTCTAGTTCTTCTGCCCGTTCCACAGAGATGAACGGGTCGTAAGCTAGTATTTTCATCCCCATTGCTTTGGCGACGGTGGCGACATGGGAGCCGATTTTGCCTAAACCGACAACGCCGAGAGTTTTCTTGTAAACTTCCGTCCCGATAAAACTTTTGCGATCCCACTGACCACTTTTAACAGACGCATTTGCGTCGGGAATATGGCGGGAGAGGGAGAGCATCATTGCTAGGGCGTGTTCTGCTGCGGCAATTGTATTGCCTTCTGGGGAGTTGACGACTACAATCCCCTGACGGGTGGCAGCTGGGACATCGACATTATCGACACCAACCCCAGCGCGACCGATGATTTTTAGCTGTTTGCCAGCTTCGATAATTTCTTTGGTGACGCGGGTTCCAGAACGAATCATTAGAGCGTCGTACTCTGGCATGATCCGCACCAGTTCTTCGGGTGAAAGACCTGTTTTTACGTCAACCTGGGCAACTTGGGAGAGGATGTCGATTCCAACTTGGTCTATTGGGTCAGAAACAAGAACCTTGGACATGATTGGCAGGTAGGTCTAGGTAAAAAATTATCAGTTCCTGTACGCAAAACTTTTGAAAAGCCAAGAGCGATATTGCGTACAGGGAGCAAGGATTGAAAGTCAGCTAATTGATGGCAGTTGACTCAAGAGCGATCGCATCTGATGACTTCCACCAGTGGCGCGATCGCATCAGTTGGTCATTTTAACTGTATCAGGTGTTCTTACACGGCTTGTTACCTGAAAGTTTTTAACTTTGTCTGTTTGGGCTACTCCCCACCCTACAAAATCTGTATGGTATTGCACTTCACATCCCAATCCGGGTAGAGGATTTGCTGTAGCGTCACTGATAGGCTGTTAATTAAGGCTATCTTTTGCATCATCTAACGATATCACTATGAATTATCTCGTCGCCGTACTGCAAGACCGCATCCAAGCAGAAGCAGCTTATTCCGCTCTAGAAAAAGAAGGCTTACCTATGGATAAGGTGACTATCCTGGGTAGAGGATACAAAAGTGCTGATGAATTTGGCTTGATCGATCCCAACGAGCAGGCTAAAAAGCAATCAACGCTGATGGCTTATTGGCTCATACCCTTTGGATTTATCGCCGGGTTTGTCTTCAACTTGAGTACAGGGATAGAAATTTTTCCCTGGGCAGGAGCATTTGGCAATCATGTCATTGGTGGGATTCTGGGCGCAGCCTCCGGTGCTTTGGGTAGTATTTTTGTCGGCGGCGGTGTTGGTTTGGTAGTTGGGAGTGGCGATGCTTTGCCTTACCGCAACCGCCTGAATGCTGGTAAGTACCTGGTTGTGGTTAAAGCTCCGGAAACTACAACTCGCCTAGCTACTCGGATACTCCGCCAGTTTGAGCCGGAAAATCTTCAGGCTTACGTTGACCCAGATGGCGTGTAAGCTAATCCTCTAGACAGAGGGGGTAATAAACAGAACATTGCTAGTCTAAGTAATTGCTTGAGCGCAAGTGACTTGAGGCTGGTCGGAATGGGAGTATTGCTAGCGGGTTTGGGAGTTGCGCTCGTCGGGTGGATCATCATAGATGTACTTTGGACAACGCTAGCGGTAGGAAGTGGAGGCGGGCCAATTACATCTAGAGTGTCTAGTTGGGTGTGGAAAACTATTCTGCGTCACCATCGCTGCGCTTCATCTCATCATCTGCTGGCGATCGCTGGCTACAGCACTATTATTATTTCTACTCAGGTGTGGATTTTTCTCACTTGGGCTGGGTGGGTATTAATTTTTAGCGCCAGCGATCGCTCCCAGGTTTCCGCCGATAGCAAGCAACCTGCTGACACCTGGGAGCGAATTTACTTCATAGGTTACACGTTGGTGACTTTAGGTTTAGGAGACTACCAACCCGAACGGAGAATCTGGCAACTAGCGACAGCAATAGCGGCGGCTAATGGGTTCTTGCTGATTACTCTAGCAATTAGCTATCTAATTTCGGTCGTCTCAGCGACGCAGAAGCGTCAGTTGGCAATCTATATCTTCTGTCTTGGAAGCACAACCCCACTGAAATCCTTACCAAAGCTTGGAATGGCAAAGATTTTGGGATGCTCTCGCAGCACTTGGTATCGCTCACACCTATGCTGGCACTGTACGGACAAAACCACTTAGTTTATCCAGTGCTTCATTACTTCCACAGTACCGATCCGCAAACGGCAGCTGAAATTAACGTGGTAGTCTTGGATGAGGCGTTGACACTCCTCGAATGTGCAGTTAAGCCGGAACACCGACCTGATGCTGTTGCTTTGTACGCGCTTCGTGAATCAGTGTTAGTTTTTCTAGATACGCTTAGCTCGGCTTTTATTAAACCATCTGCCTCTGCGCCACCCCTGCCACTGCTTGATGAGTTACGCGCTAGCAATATTCCCCTGGTTAGCGATGAAGTTTTTGAGAAAGAAGTCAGCAGCATAAATAAGCGAAGGCGTTTGCTTCTTGCTTTAGTGCAAAACGATGGCTGGACTTGGAAGTCAATATCAAATCGTTTGGGTAGACGATCTGTTCCTGGGTAAGCATACGCCTTGAGCGATCGCAACGATACAATCAAGAAAGTCATTGTAGATTGATTTAAAACTCAAACAAAACTCAAAATTATTTAGAATGTTGCCAAGAGAAGAACTCCTCAAAGGGGTAGAAAATAGAGATACTGTAGCTCGTGTCATTGATCTGGCGGATCAAGCAATTAAAACTTGGGAAGTTGTCGTAACTGATTTTCTTTCTCCTCCAGAAATTGTTGAAATTCAACAGGCTTTCAATCGTTTAACTGAAGTACAACTTGTTGTTTGGGGAGGTTATCCGCAAGCTGAACGGCAAAGGATCGCGATCGCGCGTTCAGAAATTCCTCTCGAAGCGTCTCAAGTCCCGGTTGCGGCTTTGGATATTGCTGGAAATTTTCTCTTCGACCAAGCCACTCATCGCGACTTTCTCGGCTCTATGCTGGGGTGTGGAATTGTGCGGGAAAAAACTGGCGATATTATTGTACTGGGAGAGTCTGGAGCGCAGGCGATTGTGGTTCCAGAAATGGTAGAGTTTCTGGAAATGCAACTCAATCAAGTACGCTCAACTCCTGTGAAAACTCGCAGAATTGAGCTTAGTGAATTAAAAATTCGCGAACCGAAGAAAAAAGAGTTAACGACAGTTGAGGCTTCTCTGCGATTGGATGCGATCGCATCCGCTGGATTTGGAATGTCTCGCAGCAAAATGGTTGATTTCATTGATGCTGGCGATGTCAGAGTAAATTGGAAAGAAATCACTCAAGCAAGTTCTCAAGTTAAATCTGGAGACTTAATCGCTATTCGCGGTAAAGGAAGGCTGGAAGTTGGGGAAATTGCTGTTACTAAAAAAGAACGTTACCGCGTCCAACTAACACGATTTCTTTAAAATTATGCTTATCCTAAGAGAAAAAGCGCGGCGCTAATTACCTAACGACTGTAGGCGCTTCCCCTTCCCAAAGGATAGTCGCAATTGCACCAACTTTTGTCCGTGTAAGGCGAGACAAAAAAAACCTGTCTACGCAGGCTTTTTTTGTGGATCATCGAGACTTTATGGGGGGTTTAGGGACGATTAGCAACTAATTACACGAGGACGACAACCGGACAGGGTACTGTGCATATTCACCACGTTGCCAATAATAGCGATCGCGGGTGCGCCAAAACCAGCCGCCTCTACCTGCGCCACAATCGTTGCTAAGGTGCCAATTAATTCTTCCTGTTCCGGTCGAGTTCCCCAGCGAATCAAGGCGATGGGAGTATCTAAACTCAATCCTGCAAGGTTCAATTGTTCTACAATGTAGGGCAGATTGTGAATGCCCATGTAGACAACGATGGTTTCGGAACTGTGGGCGATGCTAGACCAGTTCACAGTAGGACGATACTTCCCCACCGACTCGTGTCCTGTGACAAATGTTACCGAGGAACTGTAAGCACGGTGAGTTAGCGGAATCCCTGCATAAGCTGGTGCGGCAATTCCCGAAGTCACTCCTGGCACTACTTCCGCTGGCACTCCAGCACGCACCAAGTCTTCCATCTCTTCGCCGCCGCGACCAAACACAAACGGATCGCCGCCTTTGAGCCGCACCACTATCGCTTGAGTCTGTGCTTTTTCTATCAACAGTTGCGTAGTTTCTTCCTGCAACAGGGAGTGACGCCCCATCCGCTTACCCGCGTCAATTTTCTCGGCGTGGGGGTTAATCATCGCCAAAATTTGCGGACTCACTAGAGCGTCGTAAACTACGACATCAGCACACTCTAATAGTCCTTTCCCTTTCAGCGTCATTAAGCCGGGATCTCCTGGCCCTGCACCTACTAGATATACCTTACCCAAGCACTTACTCCTGTTTACCTGCGTGTTCTCTATGACTGTGCTGTTCATGTACTTCTTAAGTCCCAAATCAAATCGGCTAACTCAGCACTAGCCCCTATAGGTTCAGCCAGATGAAGCTTGCTCGTGGGAAATTGCTTAGACAGTAGCTTAACTTTTGTTAAGATCGCATCCGTAATTCCCCCGGTAAATAAAAAATAAGGCAGAATCCCTATGTGAGAATACTTAGCGCTGACTAAATCTTCTAGACGCTCCTCCAAACTGGGTGACACCGACCAGTAAGCAGGCACTGCCCCTAGAGTTGCGGCTATTGCCTCCACTGGCTGATTTCCACCAACACGGCGGCTACCGTGAGATAAGAGAATACTCGCATCCGCGTTTACCGAAGCCAAGCTAGTTGCCAAGAGACGACTTAAGCCAGGGTGAACGCCTAGATGAGGTCGGATCTCTATTGTCAACTTGCTCTCAAGAGCAATGGATGCGATCGCTACTTGCTCTGGGATATCTTCCATCACGTGAACTCCCGGCAACAGAAACAGGGGCAACACCTGAAGGTGTTTCAAGCCACTGGCATAAGCGCGATCGCAAAATTGCCGAATTTGTTCGTGCAAAGGCTGATCCCCTAGTTCCAGCACTGCTGTACCTACCAGGGGTGACAATGCCACTGGCGGCGCAGCCAAGGATGAGCGATCGCTTTTTTTCTGCATCCATTCGCTCTCAAGGCGTACCTTCTGTGCCACAAGAGTTGCTAATTCTTCTACAGCTGCTTGGGGACGAGGGTCACGGCTTCCGTGGGATACCAGTAGATAGGCAGATGTATTTGGCAAAACCCCGCTCAAATTCCTAAATTGCGTACTATCCAATTAATATCGTTTTCCCGCAGAAGTTTTTGTATAAACTGTTTCTAATTCAAGTGCGATTTTGATATAAAACCGAATTTCTACATCGCTACACGCGATTGCCTTACTTACATTATTAATTTTTTATTAAGAAAAGTCGAGCCTCTGGGTTAAACTTCCCACAGACTCGATTTTTTTAACTAAGTTGTCCCGACTTGATGGTACGATTAGCTGTCAGCCGTAGGCTGTGGAACATACTGGAAATCAGGTGCAGAGTTCCAAGGCCCCCGCTCATCCTGACCATTCTGAGACAAATTGAAGTAAAGATTCACCGTTTCATCAGGCTGGATATTGCCAAAGAAGGGGTCAGTTAGTTTACCCATCGACTCCAGCGCCTTCATAAACATCTTGGTATGAGAAATTTCGCGGGTAAGCAGATGCACTAGAGTCTTCTTCGTCCCTTCATCAGTTGACAGCTTGATCAACTGCTCATAAGTTTGACGCGCCCCAGCTTCAGCAGCAATGTTTGCCCGCAAGTCACGCACAACATCCCCACCTTCATTAATATAGCTAGCAGTCCAACTATTACCCTGGCTATCTAAGAAGTGTGGCCCCATCCCACGGAGAGCAAACAGGGTACTCTTATAAGCTTCTGTTTGGTCAGTATTCTTTGTATGCTGTTCGATGAGTTTACCCACCATTTCCAGGTGTCCAAACTCCTCTATAGCGATATCTTGCAGCATATCTTTAATACCGGGATTGTCGCAGTGAAACGACTGTACCCAATACTGTAAAGCGGCTGTAAGTTCGCCCGTTGCTCCCCCAAACTGCTCTAACATTAGTTGAGCAAAACGTGGGTTAGGCTCTTTAATATCGACAGTATGAATTGTTTCTTTTTTGTGGAAAAACACTAACTAATGCCTCCTCTCAATTTTAGATGTAAGCTGTAAAACCTGATTTTCGTAAAATCCTTGTATCGCCAACTGAAAAAGCTTAAACTTTTTTCAATATTTTTGGCACTGTCACCAGCTTATATCAGGGTATACAATCTAAACCTGCATCAACAGACAGAGTTTAAAACAAGCTTTGTCTAACTAAAGAATGAGGATAGAATAGCTAATATAATATAAGCTTAGCAATCCAATTTATCCTCGTTTCCGCATGACTGGGGACGCTGAGATATGGAGGCTCTGCCTCTGATAAAGTATCAAATAATATCAGGCAGAGTCTCATGGTAGGCATTTCCCTCTGTAGGGACATGGCATTGCCTCCTACCAAGGTCGCGGAAACGTCAGAACCGCTATATATTCCACCCAACTGAAAAACGCTATATCCTGTGTAACACCCGATGCTCGTGGATATATTGCACCAGAGGTTAACTAATCTAATAATATAGGCGATCGCCCGATTTCCACACTACCTGATGCTGGCAATGTAGATTTACCCCCAGCTAAATCTCGAACTTGCTTAACATTCCAATTAGAAGGCACTTTAAAAGGCAATTTACCTTCTGGGTTCCACACAATCCAGCCTGTGTAATTATTATCTCGCGTAACCTGACAAATCCAGATTTTATTACTATCAGGTTGACAAGATTTCATCGTCGCACCTATCAGCCATTCCTGCACCTCACTATAGGCAATGCTGGCTGGTGTAAGGGTTTTATTGTCCGCCTGCACCATCTTTAACCAATTTGGATGAATTTGCGTGTTTACATCCCAGGCGTACCAGTAGAAACGACTAATCCCAGATGCCCAATAAATAATATAAGTACGCGCTATAAAACCTCTTGCTTCTTCATCGGTAAACGGCTGTTCGTTAGGAAATTTAGCATAGGCATTTTCTGTGTCCCACAAAGGCTTATGGCTAAGTTTGTTCTTAGCCATTACTTGTTGCATTTTCCGAATAGTTTGCACTCGTTCTTCTGGTGTTTTTTCCTTAATAGAATACAAGTGCGGCCCTACTACGTCGGTGTAAGCAGCCGCGCCTTTGGCAAAGTATTGATCCAGCCAATCCACTCCCCCAAGGGAAATCCAGCTTTCATTTCCTGGCAAATCCAAGCCTGCGATCGCGCCCGGAGATACGACAATAATATTAGTATCAACTTCTTTGAGAACTTTGTAAGCCTCCTGCGCCATTTCTACCATCTTTTCAATTGAGCCACTGTAATCATTTTTATTATTAGTTTCGTTCCAGATTTGATAAGCTCGAATGCGACCTTTGTAGCGAGTCGCAACAGTTCTTACAAAGTTGCGCCAATCCTCCATATCTTTAGGTTCTGAAGCAACTCCGGGGAAATCTTTTCCCCACTCTCCTACCTCATTCGGTCGTGCTGCTGCCCATTTAGGAGTATCGTTAAATACATAAAGAACTTCAACTCCCTGTTGTTCGGCTAAATCAACATATTTATCTAATATCTCGAATTTCCACTCACCTTTGTTTGGCTGGATGAAGAACCACGGCACAAAAACCCGCAAAGCCCCCACATTAACAGCAGGCCAAGGAGTTTTGGTAGGTTCTTGAATGTGCATCCCAAATAGCGTTTTTGGGATAGGTGTAGAGGAAACGGTTGCCGTTGTAGTATTTACTACTTGAGCCGGAGATTTTTTCGGTGCAAATAATGTGGTGCAACCAATTACTGGCAGTGTTAAAACGGTTATTACTAAGAAGAAGAAATTAGAATTTTTAATAGAAAGCATGAGTTTTTTATTCTTACTTATTCTCGTTTCCAGTCTCAGACTGGAAACCCCAGAATAGGAGGCTGAGCCTGCCCTTAAAAAAATAGGCGAGGCTCAACCTGGAAAGGAGAACTTCACATCATGGGTGAATGCAAGCCTGGATTAGTTCTTCTATGCCGTTGACGGGTAAGATTGGTGTACCCAATTCTTGGGCAAGTTCTTCCACAGTCATATCGTCTAAAAAGCGAGTATCTCCATGCTTGAGCATGACAGAAGGGAGGAGAATGCGATCGCCTAAATCTTTTCCCTTTAACTTCAGCGGCTTTTTCGGGCGTTACTGGTATCAGTTCATCTTCTGCTGGACGAAAGCGCGTTAACCCCACTGGCACCACCGCCACAGATGCCAGCTTATCTCAGGGTATACAGTCTAAACTTGCATCAAGAAGCATAGTTTTAAATTAGGTTTTTCTAACTAAAGAACGACTAAAAAACTGCTAGTGCATAGTACACTAACCAATGCCCACCATGAACTTTCTCCTCGTTCCTGCAAGAACGAGGAAACGAGAAATTTTTAAAACCTACCTAATACCGCACTCTTCCAGTTTTGCAACCATTGCACCCGCATGATGCCACCATTCATAACCTCCTACCCAGCGACGCGATGGCAGATGTCCGGGTGCGGCTTTGTCGCTAAATTTCAAACCGGAGTCGGGATGATAAGGATTGTAGGCAAACCAGCCTACTTTTTCGCAAAAAATTTGATATTCTCCCCTAGCATCTTGATAAATTTGCTTTTGTACGCTGAAGCCAAAACGCCCTTGACTATACTTCACCCACAGCTGGTCAATTGTCCACAAATCGTCACAAGGGAATTTTTGAATATCACTACTGGATAAATAGCTTCTGGATGATTTACCAACTGCTTGACACATAACTGCCCAGGTTTCTTGATCGGCTTCTTTCCATTTCTTTTTAGCTAATAAATCCCGCAGTTTTGTATATTTAACTTCTACGTTGGAATTTAGAAAATTAACAGCAGAACGCTCTTGAATTTGAACCGCTGGTGCAGGACGGGGATTTAAACTTTGCTGTACTGCTTGCAATACTTCAGCAGTGCAGGAATAGCGTTCTCTGATGGCATTTTGCAGCAATTTATCGAGGATTTGACTGAGGCCTTCGCTTACCTTCATTCCCCTTGGCAAAAAATCGCGCCACGCCCACCCGTTATTCACAATATCGAACATAGTCAGGGGAGGAACGCCAGTCAACAAGTGAATGCAAGTGACACCCAAACTGTAGAGATCGCTGGAGGGCAAAGCTTTGCCCCGTGTTTGCTCAGGTGCCATGTAGCCGGGGCTACCAATGATCGTCCCAGTGTGGAGCAAAGCTGTATCTGTGAATACCTTGGCAACTCCAAAGTCGATCAAAATGAGATGGCGATCGCTAGTGCGTCTGATAATATTAGCTGGCTTAATATCCCGGTGCAACACCCGATGCTCGTGGATATATTGCACAACAGGTAACAAATTCTGCAACATTTCCCAAATCTGCATTTCGCTATAAACACCCTTTTGCTGCAACTCCTGGGACAGAGTTTGTCCGGGAATAAACTCTTGCACTAAATACATCTGCTGCTTTTGTTCAAAGTGAGCTAGTAGGAAGGGAATTTGCGAATGCTTTCCCAGCTCATCCAGACGCATTGCTTCCTGACAAAACAAGGAAACCACCTTTGTAAAAGTAGTTTGATCTCGTTCTGGGAAGTAGAGTTGCTTAATTACACAACTTGGTTTTGAAGGAATATGCTCATCCACCGCTAAAAAAGTTCTCCCAAAGCCGCCTTTACCAATTAGCTTCATCGGACGATAGCGGTCTTTCAATAATAGTTTTTGCCCGCAACTGCGACAAAATCGGTCATTTGCCTGGTTGTGGGGGCTTCTACATTCAGGAGCAACACAGTAGAGCATGGCAGGCTTTGGCACCCACGCGAATGATGTTCATCTCTAAGGTATCCCCAATTGGAGAGATGACACAAATCTGTTTGTTTATTATCGTTCCCAGTCTCAGACTGGGAAAGCCTTCGGGAGGCTCCGCCTCCCCCTAGAAAAAATAGGCGAGGCAGAGCCTCGCTAACCTCATTCCCAGGCTCAGCCTGTTCATGAGAACTTTAAGGGTGAATGCAAGCCTGGATTAGTTCTTCTATGCCGTTGACGGGTAAGATTGGTGTACCCAAATCTTGGGCAAGTTCTTCCACAGTCATATCGTCTAAAAAGCGAGTATCTCCATGCTTGAGCATGACAGAAGGGAGGAGAATGCGATCGCCTAAATCTTTTCCCTTTAACTTCAGCAAATCTTCACCCGTCAACAATCCGGTAACGCTAATTTCTTGTCCCCAGTAATCGCTATGTCTAGCTGCTATATTCACCTGTAGTCCTTCAACTTGATTCAGGCGTTGCACGATAGGTTGGAACGCTTTTTCAACGGCATTGCCAACTATCCAAGTGCATCTTCTGGGTGTCTCGATACGTTGCGGTAGCATTTTCTTCGCCGCTTGCTGAAATTCTTTGAGAAACTGGCGAATAGATCCCACCCCGTTGCCAATTTGGGGATAATCTTCATAGTGAGATTCGCTTGGCAACTCCTGCCCCGCAATTAAAAACCATTCGTCGGCTAACCAAGCGAAGGTAGAACCCAGCGAGACACGGAATTTGTCTTGCAGTGTCTGGACTTGCGAAATTACTTCAGCGGCTTTTTCAGGCGTTACTGGTATCAGTTCATCTTCAGCTGGACGAAAGCGCGTTAACCCCACTGGTACCACCGCCACAGATGCCACAGTGGGAATTTCCCCCCTGTGGAAAGATGCTAAATCCCCCAGGGTGGTATCCAGATGTGCGCCATCGTTAACCCCTGGACACAGAACTACCTGGGCGTGAATTTGCAAACGCCGTTCTTGGAACCACTGCAATTGTTGTAATATTTGCCCAGCGCGGGGATTTTTTAGCAGGCGAGTTCTTACCTCTGGTTCGGTGGCGTGGACGGAAACGTAGAGAGGGGATAGGCGCATTTGCTCAATTCTGTCCCATTCTCGTTGGGTGAGATTGGTTAAGGTGAGGTATGAGCCATAGAGGAAGCTGAGGCGATAATCATCATCTTTTAAATATAGACTTTGGCGTTTACCGGGCGGTTGCTGGTCGATGAAGCAGAAAGGACAGCGGTTATTGCACTGGATTAAGCCATCAAATAGGGCGGTTTCAAATTCTAGCCCTAAGTCATCGTCGTAGTCTTTTTCAATTTCTACTGAGTGGCTTTTGCCAGCGGTGTCTAAGACTTCCAGTTCCAGCACTTCATCGGCGCACAAAAACTGGTAGTCGATGAGGTCGCGGGGGCGCGAACCGTTGATGGAAACTATGGCATCGCCTGGTTCAAATCCAATTTCGGCGGCGATGGAGTCGGGGAGAACGTTGGTTATTAGGGCTGGACGAATTGATGTCTCGCTCATGATACTGGGAGGAAACGAACCACTTCAGGCAATAGAGGGCGTAGAGGAAAGAGTTATTAAATATTGGGGATGAGTTTGAGGTAGATTGCTGCTAGGATTACTACTCCAAATGCTAGCCGATACCAGATGAATAGCCAGGTGCTTTGGGTTTGCAGGAAGCGCAGCAGCCAAGCGATCGCTAAATATGAAAATATTGCTGAACTGATGGTTCCGACTATTAGGGAAATCAGCCCCGCATCCCCCACTCCTTCTTCTAAAAAACCTTTTAACTCTACTAACCCAGCTATGGTAATGGCTGGAATACCTAATAAAAAGGAAAATCTGGCAGCAGTTGCCCGTTCTAATCCCATAAATAACCCGGCGGTGAGGGTGGAACCGGAGCGGGAAACGCCGGGAATTAGCGCCATAGCCTGCGCTAAGCCCATCAAAATGCCATCGTTGAGTTGGAGCTGCTCAAAGTTGCGCTTTTTCTGTCCTACGCGCTCTGCGATGCCTAGCAAGAGGGACATGACAATTGAGGCGATCGCGATCGCACTCAAACTCCGCAGGGGTGAGTTGTCAAAGTCGGGAATAAACTTTTTGATCAGCAGTCCAAAAAATACTATCGGTACCGTTCCCAGAATTATCCCCAGCGCCATGAGGAAGTCGTAAGACTGGTAATCTTTGCTGGCGATCGCTTTGGCTGCACCCGTGACGATTTGCGTGATGTCGCGCCAGAAATACCACAGCACGGCCGCAATACTTCCCAACTGAATCACCGCTGTAAAGGCAACCCCCGGATCGCCCCATCCCAGGGCTACAGGCACTACTTTCAAATGCCCTGTACTGCTAATCGGCAAGAACTCTGTCATCCCCTGCACAAAGCCTAAAAACGCCGCCTGGACAATATTTACCTGGGATGTGGTACTGGGTGCGGGTACCGCTTCTTGCGCCATAGTCAGCGTTTCTAAAGGGAATGCGATCGCACTGCTTAATCCACCTACACCCAAAAGGGCGAACCTCTGACATTTTGATATAGCCATAGTCTCCTCTATAGTCAATCGCCTACTAATCTACTGTGGGTAATTGCTAATTGCTAATTACTAATTAACTAATTAATCTTCTCCCCCAGTACAACCGGCCCCCTTCTCCCCAGTCCCTAATCCCCGCTTGCTCTTGTCAAGAAAACTAAGTTAATATCTTAAATATCCCCCCCCTAGGGATATTCAGTGTTATATTGAAAGATGTAAACATAAGTAACGAATATTAATAATATCTTGTTTAACAATACCTGGTCTTCCAACCCATCTTCTAACGTTTCTGACACTCTTAGCCAGCCTGGTAAAGTCCTTCTGACTCTTGCTGATTGGGGAATTGGCACCCGTCAAGCTTGGTTGCTTTTTGCGGCATCCTCGTTTCTGGTTTCGGTGCCAGTGTTTGTTCAGGCTCCCTTAGTGCGGCTGCTGCCTGGGTTAAGTTTAGTAATGACAATAGGTTGGGTGTGGCTGGGTATTACCCTGATGCGGCGTGACTCAACGAAATTGTGGGGAGACTTGCTGCTGGGGTTCAGCTGGAGTTGGTTAGCAGGATCAATATATTGGGGTTGGTGGCGCTGGGAACCCACAATCCATCTGCCAATAGAGGCAATAGGTTTACCGTTTGCGCTTTGGTGTATAAGTAAGCGTTGGGGAATGGTGGGAAACCTGTTTTATCTCGGCTCGCTGTTCGGTACAGCAGTAACAGATATATACTTCTACATAGCTGGCTTAATTCCACACTGGCGAACCTTGATGCAAGTCGCACCCAGCGAAGCATCACTGGTTTTCCAAACTGCGATCGCTCAAGTCAAAACTCCTTGGGGTGCAGGTTGGGCGATGGTTCTGTTAGGTGTTCTTCTGGGTGTTGGTCTAGTACCCTTGCGATCGCGCCAGCTGCACTGGTGGGCATTTGGTGGAGCAGTATTAAGTACAATTTTGGTAGACAGCCTGTTTTGGTTAGCTGCCTCTATGGCTTAAAAATACCTGCAAGTTGACCAATGCTCAATCTATTAGTGCAGGGATGTCGAGCTTCGCTCTTGTTTTGCGATCGCACACTCAAGAGGCGGAAATATGCTAAAAATTAAAAGTTCTAAACGACTTGTCGTCAATATTTTAGCCTGTGGTGACTTTGCGACCCACTCCTTACCTGCTGCTTCGCACCGACTCCGGCAATCGCTATCTCCCGTTGGTGAGTAGTAATTGCTGGACAGTTGGTCGCAGCGACGACAACAATTTTGTGCTGCCGGATCGGTGGATTTCCCGAAATCACGCTATGTTGCAGTGTACCGAAACCGGAGAGTTTTACCTAATCGACTTAGGCAGTCGTAACGGGTCTTTTGTCAATGGGCGACGAGTCAGTATTCCTGTAACATTACGCAATGGCGATCGCCTTACCTTTGGTCAGACGGATCTAGAGTTCCACTGTCCAACGGCAGCCGGCAACAATGAGTCATCGGTGACTGGAGATAAGGATACTCTCACTTCGACTTTGCACGTCCGTCGCCTGATGTCAGTGATGGTAGTAGATATCCGCGACTTCACTGTACTAACCCGACAGCTGGATGAAAAGATTTTATCGGCGGTGATTGGCACCTGGTTCCGCCACGCCGGAAATATCATCCGACAGTATGGTAGTTGGGTGGATAAATACATTGGCGATGCAGTGATGGCAATCTGGTTTCATGGTTCCCAAGGCGTCACCGAAGAGGAAATGCTAAATATTTGTAAGGCGCTGAGTGACCTCCATAAAATAACTATGGATCTGAGTAATAAATATCCTTTGCCTTTTAATCTGCGAATTGGGGCGGGGATTAATACAGGTTATGCTATGGTCGGTAACACTGGCAGTGGCGATCGCCCCGACTATACTGCGATCGGTGATACCGTGAATGCAGCATTTCGCCTGGAATCTGCCACTAAGGAAATTGGTCTAGATATTGCCATAGGGGAAACAACTCACGACTATCTCTTAACCTTGGCAGGAAAGGATACGGGGTTTAAGCAATATATCGTCAATCTCAAAGGTTATGACGCGCCCACTGTAACTTATGCAGGTTTATACGCTGACCTGGATGCTTTTGTGCAGGTCAATAGTCAGTAGGTAGCAGTTTCACGATCGGCAGACTAAGAACTACAGACTCCTAATTTCTACATCAAAAACTTCTGCAAAGGCTGCTACCACATCCAGGCGCACCTGGTTAAGATCAATTGTGGGAAGGAACTGGGCTAAACTGCCAACAGGCTTGTCGGCAATGCCACAGGGTACAATGCGCTGGAAGCCGCAGAGGTCGGGACAAACGTTTAAGGCGAAGCCGTGCATGGCGATCCAGCGGCTGACTTTAATGCCAATTGCTGCCACCTTACAGCCTTCCAGCCAAACGCCAGTCATACCGGGAATGCGATCGCCTTTTAACCCATAAACATCCAGAACTCGAATTAATACCTCTTCTAACTGCCGCAGATACCAGTGCAGGTCTTGGCGATAATGTCGCAGATTTAAAATTGGGTAGCCGACTAGCTGACCCGGACAGTGGTATGTCACTTCACCGCCTCGTTCCACCCGAAAAACTTCCCAGTCAGTCGCTGCGGGGTCAAATTTGAGAAATTCTAGACTTGCTCCTTGTCCCAGAGTATAAACTGGCGGATGCTCTAGCAAAATCAGCGCATCTTGACAATTCGGGTCGTTTAGGCGTTCTGTAACTAGCGATCGCTGCCATTCCCAAGCATCTGCATAGGGCATCAGCCCTCGATTGTATATTAAGACTTGCCGCCGGGAATCCAAGGCAAAAATTTCAGACATACTTAAGATTATCGCAAAAATCAACAGCAATTTGACTTAAATTTTCTGCATATTTCAGCTAGCGGGATCAAGAAATGTCAAAAGATGCAAAGGATTTTGAAGAGAAGTCAAAGGCATCTGTTGTGTACATTACAAAGTGCTAATGTTGAAGTTATAAGCAAACAGTGTTGAAACAGGACGCATCTTCAAGACAACCCCAAAGCAAGGCTGAGCAATCGTAGGGTAAAACACGTTAGTTAGACTTGCTTTTCTGGAGATAACTGAACAGGAACATCGACAGTAGTTTTGAGCAATCGGCTTGCTGGTAACACCTCTGGCTACGGCTCGCTGTTCAAGAACATCCGAGTAACCTTGTAGGTATGGGTAAAACCTTGATATTCCTAAAAGTTTTGCCTCTGTTCAACACTTGTCTACCCAAAAAACGGGCATTTAATAGCTACAGAAGAAAGCGGCAATTATCTGCTATAGCTTTCTAATTTACCAATACGGTACACTATGGAGTATCCGGTATGAAGCTTGTCATCCACGGCAAAAACATTGAAATCACCGATGCGATTCGCGAGTACGTGAATCAAAAGATTGAAAAAGCGGTGAACCACTTTCAGAATTTGACAACAGAAGTAAATGTGCATCTATCAGTAGCCCGCAATCCCCGGATAAATCCCAAACAGGCGGCTGAAGTAACGATTTTCGCTAATGGCACAGTGATCCGCGCCGAAGAAAGCAGCGATAACCTATACGCTAGTATTGACCTGGTTGCTGATAAAATTGCCCGAAACCTGCGGAAATATAAAGAAAAACGGCTGGATCAGAAAACCCAAGCTCAGCCTAAAACTGCCGTAGCGGTAGAAGAAGTACCAGTGGCACCGGATCTAATAGGCGATCGCACTCCCGAACTCCCCACAGAAGTTGTGCGTACCAAATATTTTGCCATGCCGCCGATGACTACAGAAGAAGCTTTGGAACAATTGCAGCTGGTGGATCACGACTTCTATATGTTCCGCAATGCCGAAACTGGCGAGATTAACGTGATTTATGAACGCAACCACGGTGGTTATGGAGTGATTCTGCCGCGTAACGGCAACGGACACACGAATCACAAAAATGGGAAAACTGCCCACGGCAACAGTGCGACACCAGAGAAGTCCACTGCAAAAGGTTAACTCAATCTCGTTTCCTGCTTAGGGAGGCTCTGCCTCCCCTTCAAGGGCAAGAAAGTATAAAAGCAATCAGCCTCTAATTTCGGGTTCCCAAACTGGGTCTGGGAACGCGAAATTATAGCATGTCTGAAAAGTCATAATCGAGATGCTTAGACGGTTGAGATCCCCCTAAATCCCCCTTTTTAAGGGGGACTAAGACTTGATTCTCCCCCCTTGAAAAGGGGGGCTGGGGGGATCAAGCTAACTTTTGACACTTGTAAGACATCCTCTTAGCCATTAGCGCTAATTTTGCCTTGCAACAGGTAAGTAGTCATTTTTCCTTTACCCTTAACTTGGATTGATTCCCGTTCCTCAAATAAATATTGCTCCCGCAACAGTTCGTAGGTGGCTGCTGTCACCTGAATATGACCAGGTAAACCGTGTGATTCCATGCGACTAGCAATATTCACCGTGTCCCCCCACAGGTCGTAGATAAACTTTTTTGTGCCAATCACACCTGCCACCACAGGCCCGGTGTGGATGCCAATCCGCATACTCAAAGCTTGCCCAGTTTCCCGGCTAAATTGAGCGATCGCAGTTTGCATATCGAGTGCCATTTGCGCGCTCGCGCCTGCGTGGTTCCCCAGGGGATGAGGAATACCCCCCACCACCATATAAGCGTCTCCAATCGTCTTAATTTTCTCTAAGCTGTGTTGTTCAGCCAGCTGGTCAAACTCCGAGAAAATCACATTAAGTATCTCTACCAGTTCTGTCGGCGAAACTTTAGTTGAAAATTCTGTAAAACCAACCAAATCGGCAAACATAACCGTGACATTGGAAAAGTTTTCCGCAATCGTGTTTTCCTGCCGTTTCAGGCGTTCGGCAATCGGCTGGGGTAAGATATTCAGCAACAGGCGTTCGGTTTGTTCCTGTTGATAGCGTAGTGCTTCTTCTGCGGCTAAGCGCTCAGTTATATCTCGAAGAATCGCCCTTGTAGCAACGGGTTTTCCATTTACTAACTTACAGTTTAAGCTTCCTTCTAGGGATATTTTTTCGTCATTTTTAGTAATAAATTCGACTTTAATTTGACCGATTTTTTCTCCAGACATCACCCTCTGGAACTTCTCCAAACATTGTTCTAAACAATCTGGATGAATAACGTCAAATACCTTCATCTGAGCAATTTCAGCTTCGCTATATCCCAAAGTTTCTCGCCAAGCATGATTAACATACAAAAAATTACCATCTGGAGCGACGCTCTGAATTAAGTCGTTGGCATTTTCAAACAAATCTCGATATCTTTCTTCGCTCTCCTGTTGCGCGGCTTCTGCTCGCTTACTCTGGATAAATTGACCGAGTTGGCTACCAATAGCCATCATCATCTGAAGCAAATCTTCATCGGGCATCTGTTTGTCGCGGCTAAAAAAAGTCATCACCCCGAAAACTTCACCGCCGCTTTGGATAGGAAACCCAAATGCTCCGTGGATTTGGGTACGAGATGCGATATGCGATCGTTCAAATTTAGCATCATTGACCACATCGCTAATCCACAAGGGCGATCGCGATGCCCAAACGCGACCGGGCAAACCCACCCCTGGCGCAAAGGTAATCTTTTTAGTAAACTCTATAAACTCTTTAATCCCAACCAACGCCCTCGCCCAACTTTCCACACATCGCAATTGGCCACTGGGCAAATCTCCCCCTCTCCCCTGCTCCCCTGAACCTTCCTCTACCATCCAAAATTCACCTAAATCCCAACTCAGGCTTTCACACAGTGCTGGCAGAATTTTTTGGATTGCTTTGTTTAGTGCTGTTGACTCTGACAAAACGCGAGTTGTAGCATACTGCGCCACCTGACGCTGCTGGTCGCGCTTACGCTGGGTGATGTCTCGACCGATATAAACAAAATTTTGTAAATCTTGTACCTCAGTCTGAATAACTGAGCAGGAAAAGGCGACGGAAATTTTTTTTCCAGATTTGGTCTGACAAACAGCCTCTACATTCTTAAATTTATTTGGAAATAATGGAGGGTGCTGATTTGCTTTTTTAAAGAAGTTTTTATCATCAATAATTATACTAATTTGCTGCCCGATTAATTCGGACTCGCTATAACCAAATAACCCTTCGACAGCTTTGTTAACTATTTTTATCTTTCCCGATGTCGTCGTTACCAACAAGATATCTGCCATTGAATCTATAATTTTATCGATATAATATTTTGACTCTGATAAAGCACTTACTAAAAGATTGGTGCCATTAGTGGCTTGTACTAAATTTTGTTCTAAAATTATTCTTTCGGTTACATCTTCAAGGAATATAATCAAATTATCGGACAGATTATCCTCAGTTTTTTCCTGTAAAATTACATACAAATTAAAATATAGAAAATTATTATCTCCACGTCCCAGAGAAACAAACTCGAAAATACTCCGCTGCCCTTCAAAGACAGCCATCAGATAATTTTCAGATCCTATCAATTCCGGAAATCCCAGGCGAACATCCTTACCCGCTCCGAACTCCTGGGGTTGCTCGGCAAAACGTTGCGCTCCCTCGGATGCCTCTAACACGATTAAGTCCCGATCAAGTGTCAGGTACTCCATTCTGCGTGTAGCCAAGAATTTTTTAAACAGGGAATTCATAATTCAAGACAAAAGGCTGAAGAGTCATTAGTTCCTAGCTAATAACTTAGAACTCTTGACTATTAACTACTTTTTACTTTTTGTAGCATACATAACGCTCTAAGCTGCTAAGAGCCACAGACGCAGACGCGATCGCGCCCTTGAGTCTTAGCCTGATACAACGCCATATCAGCAGCTTGGATCGTTTCTGATGCCGTCAAACCGTGTTCTGGGAAACAAGCGACCCCCAGCGAGAGGGTGATGGTACCCAAAAGTTGACCGTGATACTTTACCTGAAGTTGCTTAATTTTTTCCCGAAGTTGCTGCGCTCGTTCGAGGACGACATCTAGAGGTGCCTCTGGTAAAATTAGCGTGAACTCCTCGCCCCCATAACGGCAGGCAATATCGCCTTTGCGGATATTTTTTTGTAAAAATAAACCCACTTCCCGCAGCACCGCATCGCCTGCCTCGTGACCATAAGTGTCATTAAATTTCTTAAAGTCGTCAATATCGAGGATGATGATGCCTAGTGGTTGCTGCTTGCACTCGGCGCGATGAATCTCCTGCTCTAGGGATTCTTTCAGGTAACGCCGATTAAAAAGATCCGTAAGCGGATCGCGAATACTCTGATTTTTCAGGATTTCCCGCAGTCTCAGGTTCGCCAAAGCAAGAGCAATGTGTTGAGCTACGGTGACAGCCAGCCGTTGTTTGGCTTCGGTTAATCGTTCTTTTTCTAGAGGACTTACATACAACATTCCTATCGCTTCCCCCTGCGCCATCATCGGGATGCAGCCATATTCAGCAGGGAGTGGATTTGGGTGCAGATGCTTGCAGAGCATACGGTTGTGGGTGTTCGTTACGAAATGCGATCGCCCCCGCCGCAACGCCCAGCACTCATGAGTTGAGAACAGTTTCTGGCTTGTATAAACTTCAGTTCCCGCGTCTTCACCCCAAGTCGCCACCGCCTCAACCAGCTGTTTTGAGGCATGAATCATAAAAACTCCACCCACCGTATCCGGGAAAAGCGGTTCCATCATCTGGACAATGACGGTGTAAGCTTCCTCAACACTCAAACAAGCTTGGAGTAATTCGCTTAGTTCGCTCAGCAGAGTAATCTCTCGGTTGCGCTGTTCTAATTCATTAACCCAGATGGTGAGTTTTTCGTTTGCCTGTTGTACGGCTGCTTCTGTTCGCTTGCGCTGGGTGATGTCCCGCCCGATATAAACAAAATCTTGTAAGTCCTCTATGTCAGTCTCAATAGCTGAACAGGAAAATGCTACAACAATGTCTTTCCCATTTTTTGTCTTACAAATTACTTCCACATCCTTTAATAATTCACCAGGAGATAAAGGATACAGTAGCCTTGCTTTTTGGAAAAAATCATTGTCAGTAATAATCTGAGCAATTTGCTTATTAATTAATTCTTTTTCGCTATAACCGAATAAATCTTTCGCAGCTTTATTTATGGCTTTTATCTTTCCTGATGCTGTTGTTACCAACAAAACCTCAGCAATTGACGTAATAATTTTATCTATATAATTTTTAGAACTCGTTAAAGCGCTAAGTAAAAGATTGGCTTCGTTTGTTCTCTGCACCAAGTTTTGCGTCATGGACATTTTTTCGGTTACATCATCAAAGAAGATGATTAACCAGTCTTCTAAGTCTTCTTCGTTATATTGGTATTTACTCACAGAAATATCAATATATAAAAGAGAGCCATTATCTGAAGATCGGGAAATACCTTTTAGATCGAAATTCTGCTTCTCTCCTGACAATATTTCGCTGAAAACTTCTTCAAGCCCGATTAATTCAGGGAAACCAAGACGGGCATCCTTGCCCTTTACTACCTCATCTGGTTGCTCGGCAAACTTATGCACGTTCAAAGATGTATCTAAAATGCTCAATTTCCGATCCAACGCCAAATACTCGATGCGTCGGGGTGCTAAGAGTTTTTTAAAGTACGGATTTACAGAACTTGTAAACATAATTACAACTTTCGGTAGTAATATTACGCAAATCCGGAATTAGCAAGAAGCAAAATGAGACTTTATCCTCGTTCCAGGGCTGCGGTCTAGGAATGGGACGTGAGGCGACCATCTCACCTCTTTCTGGGTAATTCTTGCTATTAGGTGGAGGCAAGAGCCTCTAAGACTTGCGTTCCCATTCCGCAGCCTAGGAACGAGAAGAATATGAGGCTGAGACTCTTAAGGAGAAATAGTTACAGAAATTCTGGAGTAGCCATGACTATTCTATAATTTTGTAAGCTATATTTTGAAAAATTTCATCGACGGCTTGACCTGTTTTTGCCGAAGTCGGCTGAATTGATAATACTTGAGATTGCTGGTAATTGTTACTCATTTGGAGCAATTTTGCCAGTTTTTCTTCATCAGCCAAGTCGGATTTATTCAAGGCAATGATGATAAATCCTTTGGGATTAACTGACAAAAACAGATTTAAATGATCCGCAAGATGCTCGATGGTTTCCTGACGGCTGACATCGGCAACGAGTATGGCAGCGCTGGCTCCTTGCAGGTAAGTAGGCGCGATCGCTTTAAATTTGGTACTACCTTCTAAATCCCAAATTAGCAGATTTACGCTCAACTTTTCCTGTTGTTTTACCTGTTCTAATTCCACAGTTTTGCGAGAAATTTTGACTCCCACAGTTGAAAGATACTTATCACTGAACTGACGATCTACAAAGCGGCGAATTAAGCTGGTTTTACCCACGCCAAAATCACCAACTAAGCAGATTTTTTTTGATATACTTGACATATTTATTTACGTTGGACAACTGGTGTCACTAGCTCAAATTCGACGCACCTACTTAACCATAGGGGTTGGTCAGCATCTACATCTAAGGGGTGGGTTGTCATTCCTGCAACTCGCAATCGTCGAGGAGCAACGCCTTGCTCTATTAAGGCATCTCGCACCGTCTTAGCTCGCTCAAGTGCCAAGTGCCGATCTTGGTTTGGGTTGTCGCTGGCATCACCGTAACCTACTATCATAAGATGCTTTTCTGGATACTGACTTAAGAATCCCCTGATTGGTAGAATTTTGTTTTTTATATCTTTAAATTCGAGCTTTTGTGTACCGCGACTAAAGTAAATTCGGGTAGCGATCGCACTTGGCTGTATTTCTACAGTGTTGGTGACAGACTCAATTGCCGGAATTTTTCCGAATGCCAGAGTGATTTTCTGGGCATCTGTCGCTTGCAAAGCAGTTCCCTGGACTGTGACTTTACCAGCATTATATTTAGCAGAAATGAAAACGCCGTCCATCTGATTGAGTATTGATGTCACTCGCTTTACCTCAGCTGCTGGCAATACCGGATCGGGGGGCGTATTGATGGCGATGATGTTATTGTTTAACTTCAGAGTTGGGTTAGTATCTTGGGCAATTTGTGCAGCTTTTTGGCGTAAATACTCGTTAGGCACTTTTCCAGCAAGCTTCAAAATTTCGGCATCGGCATCGACTGTAAGACGATAAACTGCTAACTCTGGATTAGATGCTAAGGCGAGGGCGGTATTTTGCTCAATGGCGCGATCGCTTCTGTGGCGATACTGATAAATTCCCCAAGGCAGTAAGATGAAACTCAGTAGCATTGAGCCGAGTATTAACAGCGTAGGTGTAGCAGCTTTCTTGTTATTTGACTTTGTGCAGCTGTCTCTAAAGTCTTCTAATATATGGTTTACCTGCTCCGGGATGGTGGCTGCATCTCCATTAAACATCTCGATGGGTTTACCATATTTTTGAATGATGCTGCTGAGGGTACTCCGGATTCTCAGCATTAACCAGTTAGGCGGTTCTCCTTGAACTACTACCGCCATGTAACAGTATCCCGCCACTTCTAGGATAATTTTGGAAGCGCCATAGTTGATATGATCGAGTTCCGAAACTTCCCCTGAAAGTGCAATACAGTCATTAACAAAGCTGCGAATAGCTGTGAGCATACCCGCCACCATATCAGATTCTAGTTTCTGTAGCTCAGGCGGTTGAACCTCACAAAGGATTAAACCAGAGCTTTTGTGAATCAAGAAAATGGCTCGAATATTAAAGGGCATTGCATCTTTGAGGATGAGTTCTGCCTCAGAGACTCCTTGCACCTTAGCGCGAATTTTACGAGTGATTCCCTCTACGCTCAAGGTATTTTCAATTTTTTCATTAATGGCACGAATTTCTTCCACCATGTATTTAGAAATTGTGCTGCCAATGATGGGATAGAGGGCATCTACCATCGAATCCCGCTCAAGATAAATCTGTTCTTTAATAGCTTTTCCCATTGTGGGCGCGATCGCTTTAGCAATTTCCTCCGGCGAGTCACTGATCTGTCGGGAAATTGCCGCTGATATCAGCGGTGCTAAAGCGCCAGCCATCGCTACTTTATCTTTACCAGCTCTGCTCTCAATCATCCGATCCATGATCGGCGCGATCGCCTCAACAACTTCTTCCTTGGATTGCTCAATCTTGAGAATCAAAATCTCTGTAATCAAAGGCAAAAGTAAATTTATTAACTCTGTCGGCTCATAAATCTGATTCTCTAGAATTTTCAGTTTTTGTTCAATATTTACTATCAAGTGCCGATACTCACCCATGCCAATATCGACTAGAAGATTTTCCAAGCGAGCCAGGGAATCGTCTGGGGCATCAACATTATCTAAATTCTGCTGAGATTTATTCGACACCTCGCTAGATTTTTTGGCGTTATCTTCACTTAAAATCGACGCATAATGCGCTTCTTTAATAGGTTCACCCGCAGTTACTACATCAGTAGATGGTAGTAATTCTCCAGCAGATTTTTCTGCTTGGTTTTTCAATAGTGGCGCTGGAAAAATCAAGTTTTTTAAATGCGAAAAACTCGTAACAACATCACCTGAAATATCTAACTCATCTTCCTCAGATGAAATCGAATTTATCTCGTTCCCAGGCTCAGCCTGGGAACGAAAATTAGGAGGTTCTACCTCCCCCTGCTCGATAATGGTGTCAGATGCCTGCACCCTTGGCGATTTTCCTGAAGGCTTAGGTACAGTAACTACATCGAAATTCTGCTCCGATAAAAGTGAATTTTTAAATAGCTTTTCGGCTTTATTTTCAAGGTCTTTTGATTCTTCTCTATGTTCCTTAGAAGGGTTGAAAAGCTCTAAGTCAATTAATAAATTCAGCAACCCTTCTAGTGGAGCAGAATCGTCAGCTTGATTTTTTTTGGATAAAGTCATGGACTGCCATCCGTTACTCTAATTTTTAACTAATAAAGCTAAAAAATCAAGCAATACACCCTAATTCGGCGCAGGAATTTGATTTTATCTAATGTCCTGACTCTGGTAACAAAAGCTCCGCAGCTACACTTCTGCCACTGTCGTCTGATAAATCAGAGGCTAAGCTCGCCCCTTTTAACCTCATACCAAACTCAAACATTATTTCTGCCATATCATCTTTAGAAAGTTTGACATCAGTCATTGAAGAAAAGCGTTTTTCCATTTCTTCAAAAACTTGTTTCCTCAGACTTCGGATATCTTCTTGGAGTTTCTCTCTAGTTTGGGAGACGTCTTGTCGAATCGCATTTGTTTGGGTATCGACAACATCATCCAAGGTTCCCAAGGTGTTAGAAATGCTTTGGCTGGTGCGGTCAATATGTTGGCGAAGATCGGCACTTTCTTTTTGGGTATTTAGGCTTAAAATTCTGATTTTTTTATCCAGAGAATCAACTGCTATTTGTAGCTCTAGGGAAAGAGCATCTTTTATCCGATCAATGCGCTGATTGATTTCTTGATCTAGGTTGGATAATTCTGACTCTAAATGCTCGAAGCGCTTGCTATAGTCTCGAACCTGAGAGCCAAAAAGAATGTCGCGAATCTGATCTATGTTTCCCAGTCTTTCACGCATTTCATCTTTGGAAATTTCATTCATAATTAGACCTTGTTATTGAGAAAACTGCCTATTGTTCATTTAAACAGACTATGGACTACCCAGCATCCATTCAGGAAGAAAAACATATCGAAAAATTCAGCCCATATTCTAGTTTCACGTCAGGTTTAAGCGGAGAAACCTTTAGTCTTCGTCATCGCTAACCTATGTTAGAATCTCCGCCAATAGGCGCAACGGATTCTCCTAGTTATCACATAACTTCTGCGCCATAGTGATTCTAGACAAACTTCGTGACATCCTCCTTTGTAAGTATTCCCCTGTAGATGACTATCTTTAACATCAGTGCTGAGTTTTTCTGAATTTAGAAGTCTACTTAACAAAGAAGCAATCAGGTATCAGCTTACTGTAGCCTACCGTCACGAGCGATCGCATCTTCGGTGCCATCACTCCTGCTCACTTTCGCGCCAACAATGCGATCGTTGGATTAGCACCCAATAGCAAACTCTCAAGCGCCTGCGATGCGTCTGGTTTGTGGCGCACATGAGCATCAATAAACAAACCAACCGTTTCACCCACTAGAGAACGTATTGCGTCTTCCGGTTGAGTGGCTGGTAAGTCAAAAGGTGAAGCAGTAGTAATATCTGGCGGATAAGCAATGGAAAAGTGATTTGCCCCTTCCAGAATTAGCAGATAGGTGTCATCTCGCCCCCCGGTTATTGCCTCGTGAAAGGTGCGGACAACTGCTGTAGTCGCGTCGCTACTGAGTCCATACTGTCGGCTGCTGCTGGCAATTACCCCATCCTTGGTGCCACCTATGAGCAATAGGGGCAGCGATGAGGGCAGCGGTAATATCGTTTCTGGTGCAAATCCTAGCATTATCGGGGCGGCATTGTGAGCGCCGTAGGCAAAAGCCGCCGCGACTTGTGGAAAAAAGCGCGGTTCGGCATTTTCTAGCGCAATTCTGCCACCTGCGGAGTGTCCGCCCAAAATAATTTGTTGTAAGTTCAGCATTCCCGCCAGCACTCCCTCCGACTGGAGGCTTTCGAGTTCGCCTAGTAGTGTTGGTAAAGCCGAAGCAGTAGAGCCAGTGCCGTATTTATCGGGTGTCCACATTGCAATATCAACACCTGGAGTGAGGCTAAATATCCCAGGCAAATTTTCGGCAACCCAGTCAAATGTCACTACCACCATTCCCCCCTGGGCAAGTTGAACTGCTAGCCACTGGTACATTTGGCTCGTGCAGTTAATCCCACTAAAGAAAATTACCACCGGAAACGGAGCTTTGTCTGAGTCTGCTGGCACAATGCCTTGAGCTAGTTGCTGTTGGCTTCCCGACATCTTGGCGGGATATAGTATCTTGAGATGAATTGTGTCGTAGGGCGGTTTGGCATTCTCAACTTTAGCGGCTCGGAAAAAAGCGCGAATCATGCCATAATTCCTAAATTCAGACTTTTTTAATCATAAGCCTACACAGTTGGACTTTTAGAAATAACTTGTAGGGCGATTTTTAGCGCGATCGCATCAGCTGTTTCAACTCCTGCAAGACAGGCAATAATTGTCCAGAATCTGGCTTTTTGTTGGTAAATATCCCGTAGCTGGGGCTGAATAACAATGCTATTACAAATAATCCCGATACAACTAATACAATCGCGGGGCCAGAAGGCAGATTAAAAAAGTAGCTGAGATACATCCCGCTGATACTGGAAATAATGCCAATTACCGCCCCCAAAATCATCACATTATGCAGCCGTTTAACTAATAAATATGCTGTGGCTCCCGGCGTGATTAGTAGAGATAAAACTAAGATTACTCCCACGGCTTTCATGCTGGCAACAATCGTTAGAGCAATTAGCAGCATCAGCCCAAAGTTTAGCAGGTTGGTAGGTAATCCAACTGCCTGCGCTCCGAGGGGATCGAAGGTATAGAACAATAATTCTTTATACAGCAGTACAACAATTATTAATACAATTGCGGCGATGATAGCTGTGTCCCGGACTTCTTGAATCGTGACACCTAAAATATTGCCGAATAAGAAGTGGTTGAGGTCGATTTTGTTGTCTTTTTGGATCAGAGTAATTAAGGTAATACCAAGGGCAAAGAAGGCGGAAAAAACTATCCCCATTGCCGCATCTTCTTTAATAGGCGATCGCGTCCGAATCCAAGCGATCGCCATTGTACTCAAGACTCCGGCAATAAAGGCCCCGACAAAGATATTCGCTCCCACCATAAAAGCGATCGCTAACCCAGGCAATACCGAGTGACTAATGGCATCTCCCAGCAAAGCCAATCGCTGCACCATTAGGTAGCTACCCACGACAGCACACAAAAGGCCGACGAGAATGGCAATTACAAGCGATCGCTGCATGAAGCCATACTGCAACGGCTCAATTAACACTTCTAGCATAATAATTTGATTTTGGTAATTGGAAATATTTAGAAGCTAGGAGTGATGAGTTAATAACTCTTAAATTCTAACTTTCTAAGCTGCAAAAAATGCAACCTTGCCCCCATAGGCGCGGTAAAGGTTTTCCTGACTTAGCACCTCTTGGCGCGAACCACTGGCAACTAAATCAGTATTTAGTAAAATCAAATCATCAAAGTGGGTGATAGATTCCCCTAAGTCGTGGTTGACGACTAGAACAGTTTTATTGGCGTCGGCGAGTTCGTGGAAGATGTCAAAAATAATCGACTGAGTTTTCTGATCGATTCCCGCAAACGGCTCATCAAAACAGAAAATCTCCGCTTGCTGAGCGATCGCTCTGGCTAAGAATACCCGTTGCTGTTGTCCGCCGGAGAGTTGCCCAATCGGGCGATCGCGATAAGCGCTCATCCCCACACGCTCGATAGCATCTGCCGCTACCCGTTTGCTAACGTTTGAGAAACGACGAAACCAGCCAGTTTTCTTCACCCTACCCATCATTACCGCATCCCAGACAGTAGCGGGGTAAGTCCAGTCTATTTGCGATCGCTGCGGCACATAAGCAACCAGTTCCCTTTGCTCCATCAACGGGCGCTCGTTATACAGTACACTGCCAGCAGCAGCTGGAATCAACCCCAACATCGCCTTCATCAGGGTACTTTTACCAGCACCATTGGGGCCAATAATTCCCGTCAGTCGCCCCGATTTCATCGCAAAACTGACATCTCGCAGCGCCTCTACCGTGCGGTACTGAACTCCCAAGTGGCTAACGTTAATGCTTGTTGCACCTGTCGCCGCCACAGGCACATCTCTCAGATGGCATACCATTTTTGTCCAATCCGCATCAGGTGAAAAAGTGACGGTACTCATTAGTGTGGTTCGATCTTGCTTTCCTTGAGCATAATCTAAAAATGAAAGGATTATGAAAACATCTATAAATGGAAATAATCTAAAAGATAGGCAAAATTAATTGTGCAGCACCTTCACACTAGAAAGATGGAAGAAAACCTAAAAAAGAAAAAAAGAAATAAGAGAAAGCCAAAAATTCTTTCTTTTGCCCACATTACCTGGTTGGGGCTGGGGCTGCTTCTACCTTTTGCCCTATTCAGTTGTAACCAGCCCTCCTCAGAAAGTACCAATCCAGCAGCAGACGGCAAACCCAACGTAGTTGCCACCAGCACCATCATCGAAGACTTAACTGAACGGGTGGCAGGAGACGAAATTCAGCTTAAGGGCATTCTCAAACCAGGGACAGATCCCCACGTTTACGAACCAGTGCCACAAGACTCTCAGGCTTTAGAGAAAGCAAACCTGATTTTGTATAACGGCTACAACCTAGAACCAGGCTTGATTAAGCTGATGAACGCCTCTGGCGGCAAAGCTCGGAAAGTGGCTGTAGGGGAAGTGGTAAAGTCTTTGCAACTGGATAAAGGCAAAGGGGAAGTAGTGCCAGATCCTCATGTTTGGGGAGATGCTGATAACGTCATCCAAATGGTTAATGCCATTCGCGATGCGTTAATTGAAGTATCACCAGAAGACAAAGAGAAATTTACTCAAAATGCAGAATTACTCACTGCTGAGTTAAAACAACTTGATAGCTGGATTACCCAGGAAATCAAAACCATTCCAGAAAATAAGCGGAAATTAATCACAACTCACGACGCTTTTCAATATTATGGACGTGGTTATGGAATCCCAGTTGCTGGTACTTTAATTGGCATCAGTACGGAAGAACAACCCAGCGCTCAAACAGTACGAAGATTGGTAGAATCTGTTAAAGTGGCTGGTGTTCCAGCAATTTTTGCAGAAACAACAATTAACCCAGCTTTGATTACTACTGTAGCCCAAGAATCGGGCATAAAATTAGCACCGCGTCAACTATATTCTGACTCGATTGGTGCTGCTGGAAGTGACGCTGATTCTTACATCAACATGATGGTTGCTAATACCCGCACCATTGTAGAAGCTTTGGGAGGAAAGTACACGCCATTTGAGGTTAGTAACAAGGTAAAAAAGTGAACCGTTAAAAATCATTGTAGGTTGGGTTTCTCAGCCTAACCTACTAGCGCTTTCAAACACCTCCCGCACTTGTCGCCGATATATTAAAATATCGGAGTTATACTGGCATTTAGAAGAGAGTTATTGAACCATTTTATGGCTGTTGTAACTTCATCACATGGTTACTAAATCTTGCCATGTCTCTGCCGGAGAGCCAACCAATTTTAATTATTAAAAGAGCTTCTGTCTGAGGGTTTGTCAAAGCCGGGGGCGGAAGCTTAAGGATGCGAGAAGCGGAATCAAATTTCCCGTGGGAAATTTTAATTCGCCAATTTTGGTAAAAACGATATATCCATGTGATATTTTTTCATATTGTTGGGGTCTACATATACATCTATTGTTTCATATTTGATAAATTCTTCCGGATCAAACCAAATATTTTCACTGTGAAAAACGTAAACTTGATTAGTCTCCGGGTCAAACCATTGGGAAATTATTTGGTAAGGAGAGGAACCGTTGACTGTTAAAAATGTATTTAATTCCACTCCAGTGAATTTAGTTACTATCTTTTTGCCATTAGCTTGCAGCTTTGCAGCCTTTTTATTTGATGAGAATCTAAATGCTAAAGGGCCAGCGATTAAACTCAAGCCTATTCCGGCAAAAAGCCCCCCCATTGCCAATAAAAAGATAGCAGTAAACCAAAGTTGCCAAAAAGAGTTTATTTCTGCTTCGGCGGGATTGTTGGCATCGTAAAGAACAGAAACCGTTTCGCCTACACGAAAGCTTGGTGGATAAGTGCCAACGCTTGATTGAAACTCTACGCTTTCCCCTTTCTGAGTTTTGAATTTTACTATCGGGTAATAGGTACTCGACTTGCTGGAGCTGCTGGAACTGCTGGAAGTTTGAAGCCTAAGTTCGGTTACAGTGGCTATGGTAGAGGATGAATTTTTAATAAAATTATGGGTAGAATTATAAGATAAAAAACTCCCGATAAGCATTCCAATTCCGGTAATACTAAATAGGCTGCCCATCCACGTTAACGTTCCGTCTTTTTTTGCCATTTTATTTATTTTTTCTCCTTGTAGCTAGGTAGGTTTTGAGAAGGTTTTAGATACGCCTTAATCAGCACAGTTTTTGAAAATGCCATGCAAACCTGTGGCGGGCTAAATAAGAGTGGTTCTCTATCTTTAGGTGTATACGGTGTCTACAGACCAGCCAGAAGTTATTCCGGTTGGGTTTAAGTAATTTTTCTTAAATTCTGATAAAACTTAACAGTAGGTGAGTGAGGGTAGAAACGATGGCTGCAAATCAGCCTGATATTGATATTGCGGGGTTTATCGATCATGCGCTGCTAAATCCCACAGCTACAAGCGAGCAGGTGGTGCGGTGGTGCGAAGAAGCATACAGGTTTAATTTTGCGGCGGTGTGCGTGTATCCCGTATACGTGCGGCAAGCAGCTGATTTGCTGCACGGAAAGAATCCCAAAGTGTGTACTGTAATAGGCTTTCCCACTGGGGCGACGACAGCGGCGACAAAACTATATGAAGCTCAAGAGGCGGTAGAAAATGGAGCTACTGAGTTAGATGTCGTGATCAACCTGGGTTTGTTGAAAGCTGGAAAAACCGAGGAACTGCATCGGGAAATTGCCCAGATTTGCGACGAAACTGGACAGACTGTGAAGGCAATTTTGGAAACTGCCCTGCTGACAGATGCAGAAAAGAAGGTGGCAGCTGAAATATGTATGGATGCAGGAGTGGCATTCTTAAAAACCAGCACGGGTTGGCAGGGGGGTGCCACAGTGGCGGATATCCGCCTTCTGAAGCAGCTGGCGCGGGAGCAGGTAGGCATTAAGGCGTCGGGGGGAATCCGTACCGTTGAGCAAGCCATAGAGTTAATCGTGGCAGGAGCTACGCGGTTAGGAACGTCTCGCGGCCCCGATTTGATCCGTCAGCGCGATACGCTGGAAAAAGAAGACTGAGGAGTGCTGAGGGCTGAGGGATGAGTGCTGAGTTTAAAAATTCCTGTAACTCAGAACTCAAAATTCAAAACTCAAAACTTAAGCTAATGAGCCGAACCTACAAAGTAACAGGAATTAATCTTAAGGGTATGCCGTTAGGCGAGTCAGACCGACTGCTGACCATTTTGACGCGGGAATTTGGCTTAATTCGGGCTGTGGCTCCCGGCGCACGCAAGCACCACTCAAAGATGGGTGGTAGGAGTGGGTTGTTTGTGGTGAATGAGCTACTGATTGCTAAAGGGCGATCGCTCGATAAAATAACTCAGGCAGAAACTATAGAATCTTACCCCGGCTTAAGTCAGGACTTGAGGAAACTGACAGCCAGCCAATATCTTGCGGAATTAGTTCTGTGTCAGGCATTGAGCGATCAGCCGCAGGAGGAACTGTATGAGCTACTAAATGAACATCTACGCCGCTTGGAGCAATTGCTATCCCCCGACACTGCCTCAGTTTTAGCTCACCTTACCCAGGGTGTCTTTCATTTGATGGCTTTGGCTGGCGTTGCGCCGGAAGTTCAAGAATGTTGCGTGACACGACAACCACTGCTGCCGGAATTTAACGATCCAGACTGGCGGGTTGGCTTTAGTGCTGCTGCTGGGGGAACGGTGAGTTTACCAGCCTTGGAACGTCTGCAAGCAGAAGCGCGGGCGATCGCTACTCCAAGGACTAGGGGAAATCTAGGACTAAAAAACACCGTCTCGCCACAAATGCCTGGTATCGTGGCGCAGGAAAAGGGCGGTAACTACCAAACTGTTGTTCATGCTCAAACCCCCCTGATACTGAACACTAAACTGAATGCCGTCGAGCTGGCGCTGCTGCAAAAGCTGGCTCAACCAGAACTACCCCAGGTTGACATGAGTAGTGATGAACCCCCAACGATGAGTGAAGAATCAATTCATCCCTTATCCCTAACCCATCATCCTTCATATCATGCAGCTTGGGTTGGTGTAGAGCAGATTTTACGTCAGTACGTCCAGTTTCAGTTTGGGCGATCAATTCGCTCTGCTGCTTTGATGGATGCTTGTTTTTAGTCCCAGCCGAATTTTTATAAACCATGATTCAACGTTATGATTCTGATTTGCAAGCCAAAAGTCTGTCCCTAAGTTTGTCCAGACAGAGGACAGAGGACAATGAACGACGAACGGGGGAACCCACATTTCCTCGATCTTCTAAACTTCCTGTCCCTGGAACGGAGCCATCCCGCCAGGGTTTGACTGCATCATCAACACCTACTACATCGCCCCCCTTGTCTGACGATCGCCTGACACCCCCTCATGACCCTGACAACAGTAGAGAGGCGCTTAATCGCGTCTCTAGTCCAGAGGTTTCTTTTCCCAAATCTACGGTTGATGAAGATTTAGTTCCAGAGGTAGATGCACAATCCAATGGCTCTAATGGAGATTGGCACAACCCTGCATTGTCTAATGTTGATGCTGATGAGGCTGAGGCAGATGCAGATCGAGGATTTGTGCCTGTTCTGAGAAACCGCAATTTCTTGGCGCTCTGGAGCGGTCAAGTTTTCTCGCAGATGGCAGATAAGGTGTATCTGGTGCTGGTGATTGCGCTAGTTGCTAGTCAGTTTCAGGCTGCGGGTCAGACAATCAGCGGCTGGGTATCGGCGATTATGATTGCCTTTACCATTCCTGCTGTGCTGTTTGGTTCAGTTGCGGGTGTGTTTGTAGATCGGTGGTCGAAGAAGGGGGTGCTAGTCTCCACAAATCTGCTGCGAGGGGCGCTGGTTTTGGCTATGCCGCCTTTGCTGTGGATCAGCAAGGATTGGGGGCTAGTGGCAGGTCTGCCAGTAGGATTCTATATTTTACTGGGGTTAACTTTCTTGGTTTCGACGCTGACACAGTTTTTTGCACCAGCGGAGCAGTCAGTGATGCCGTTGATTGTTGAGCGTCATCGCCTGTTGTCGGCAAACTCTCTTTACACGATGACGATGATGGCATCGGTGATTGTGGGGTTTGCAGTGGGCGAGCCACTGTTGGGATTTGCCGATACTGTGGCGCGATCGCTTGGCGGGGGACTTGACATTGGTAAGGAAATTGCCGTAGGGGGCTGTTATGCGATCGCGGGGTTGCTTTTGCTGTTTCTTCGCACTGGTGAAAAAACTAAATCTCCCGACCACGAATTCCCCCACGTTTGGGAAGATTTGCGCGACGGACTGCTTTACCTGAAAGAACACGATCGCGTCCGCAGTGCTTTAATTCAGCTGGTGATTTTGTTTTCTATTTTTGCCGCTCTGTCGGTGCTGGCTGTGCGAATGGCAGAGGTTATCCCCGGTCTGAAGTCCTCCCAGTTTGGCTTTTTACTAGCCGCTGGCGGGGTTGGCATGGCTGGCGGAGCGACTATTCTCGGACAGATGGGACAGCATTTTTCCCATCGTCGGCTGAATCTTTATGGTTCTCTGGGAGTGGCAGCATCTTTAGTAGGTTTGGCTATATTTACGCAACAGCTTTGGATTGCCTTACTTTTGACAATGCTTTTGGGTCTTTTTGGGGCAATGGTGGCTATCCCGATGCAGACAACCATCCAGGCAGAAACCCCCGACCAAATGCGGGGTAAGGTGTTTGGCTTACAGAACAATGTGATTAATATTGCTCTGACGTTACCTTTAGCTTTGGCGGGCGTTGCTGAGACGATTTTGGGTTTACAGACAGTTTTTCTGGGTTTAGCGGCGATCGCGATCGCAGGAGGACTCTTAACCTGGTATATTTCCGGTACAGGAAAAGAAAAGTAATGAGTTTTGAATGACGAGTTTTGAATTAATAACTCAAAGCTCCAAAGCAACGGAAGTCTCCGGCTCCCCAAAACTCAAAGCTAAAAACTCAAAACTCTTAGAAAATGCACATAGCCTGGATCGGAAAAAAATCACCCTTTTGCGGCAATGTCACTTACTCTCGAGAAGTTACCAATGGGTTGTTAGACCGGGGTCTGCAAGTCAGCTTCCTTCACTTCGCCCAAGAAGAAGAAGTATCTGATGCCAGCAACTGGCCTAGTTGCCTGGAAGTGTCTCTACCTTTCCTATATAAGTCCCAGGTTTACACGCTTCCCACTCTCAAATCCCGAAAAGTTTTGATGCGGAGTCTCGAACAGCTAAAGCCAGACTTGGTACACGCTAGCTTGACTCTCTCCCCTCTGGACTTCCTGCTGCCGGAAATTTGCGAAGAGTTGAATATACCTCTAATTGCCACCTTCCACACTCCCTTTGATGGCAAGCAACGCAATATCAAATCAGGAACTCAATTGCTGACTTATCAGCTTTATGCTCCTTTTCTGGCAAATTACGACCGGGTAATTATATTTTCTAAAGTGCAGCGAGATTTACTGGAGCGGTTGGGCGTTGCTGCGTCGAATGTAGCCGTAATTCCCAATGGCGTTGATGAACGGAAGTATTGCCCAGGGCCTTCTAACATTAAATCCCAGTTGAATGCCAAGCGCCTTTTTGTTTATCAGGGTCGCATAGCCACAGAAAAGAATGTGGAAGCACTGCTACGGGCTTGGAAGCAGTCAGAAATGGGGTCTGAGTCCAAGTTACTGATTGTTGGCGATGGCCCGTTGAAGCCGTCTTTAGAGGCGTTTTATGACGAAGAATGCGGCATCATCTGGTGGGGAGCTGAAGCTGATGAGCAGCGGCGAATTGAAATTTTGCGGGGAGCGGATGTATTTATTTTGCCTTCTCTGGTAGAGGGACTTTCTCTGTCGCTGTTAGAAGCAATGTCTTGTGGTGTCGCTTGCGTAGCTACGGATGCTGGTGCCGATGGCGAAGTTTTGGAGGGGAATCCTTTGGAAGGGGACGCAGGGATAATTCTCAGAACTAATGGGGTAGCGGGGCAATTGCGAACTTTGCTGCCAGTCCTTCGAGGTCATCAGGAGTTTACAAAACAGTTGGGACAAAAAGCCAGAGCTAGGATTATGGAGCAATATACTCTCAGTCGCAACATCGACCAACTGGTAAAGCTATATGAGGATCTGTTGCAGGAGCGAAAGATTCAAAATATACAATTGGCTGGATTGCCTTACAAGCGCAGAGCTAAAGAATCAGCCTCTTCATGGTTTATGGTTGATGATTCAGGGCGTGCTTGTGAATAAATTCTCCAATTAACCAGTAATAAATTAGTTAACCAGTTCCCAACCTAGTCGCGTTGGCTGCTCGTATACGCGCTTAAGCGTGTTTATGTCTCTTTGGGAAATTGGGGGCGGATTACGCACCTGAGAAAAATATAGGGCATCTGTTTCTAAAGGGCTGTGTCCCCATATACCAAGTGCGTGACCAATCTCGTGACGGGCAGCTGCTTTAATATAGTTGCCAGCCTGAGTTGGACTTAGCTGGATGGTGACTCGGTGGCATAAAACTGCATTTTTATCAAGATGGCTAATATAAAATTCATAGCGGGTTTCGGCACTGCGAGCGCGAGGCAGATGGAATTCGCCTGTGCTGCGGTTGAAGGAGGGTTTGAGGGCAGGAAGATTTCGCACTATCTTGATATCAGCATTATCTGACTGCTCAACTATCTCAAGC
The DNA here is from genome assembly GCF_014695505.1 of Trichocoleus sp. FACHB-90. Classification (NCBI taxonomy): domain Bacteria; kingdom Bacillati; phylum Cyanobacteriota; class Cyanophyceae; order Leptolyngbyales; family Trichocoleusaceae; genus Trichocoleus; species Trichocoleus sp. FACHB-90. Next base: position 80,772 of record NZ_JACJOK010000073.1, on the reverse strand, counting down.
GGCAAATAAACTGCCCATTCCTGCACCGCTTCGATAACAGAATTTGTCCACTTTTCTTGATTTTGTATATAAACCTTAATCGGAAACTGCGACCACACTAGATAACCAACCGGGGTAGGCTTGATCTGGGAGAAGTAATCGCCGCTGTTGGTGGCATCTTTCCAGCGTGCCAGCGTCGGGGGCAAAACGTGAATTTGTGCGGCGGGTAGGGAGGTTTCGACTGCCAACACAGGATTATCGCCCCCCAGATGAAAATGGGGAACAATGGCTATGAGGAAGGTGGCGATCGCGATTAACGTCGCCGTCAAGAGTTTTGTAGAAAGGATCGCGATCGCGTTTCGATTTTGTAAAAATGTGAGCGATCGCGTCTTGAGTTTTGAGATCAAATTACTACTTGAGCCAACCTGCACTCAAAATTACCGTCAAACCCAGAAAAATCACGCTGAGAACCCAAGTCACTCGGTTTAGCGCTGTCTCTGCACTCTTGGTACTCGTAAACAGTTGAGCCTGTCCGCCAATACCCCCAATCCCATCGCCTTTAGGAGAGTGCAGCAGCACTAAAACAATCAGACAGACGGCAGACAGCGCCCAAATAGATTGGAAAATGTTAACAAGTGTCATAGTTAGTTGTCAGTTGTAAAAAATAGCTCATTGCGAATGGCTAATAGCTAATCGTCAGAAAAATGCAACTCCGCTATTAGCCATTCGCAACTCACAGTGAAACTCGCACAGGCGTGCGATTGGCTCGGACTTCAAATCCAACTGGTTCAATCATTGAACAACCCGTCATCTCTGGAGGTTGGGGCAGCCTTAAGATTTCTAAAATTGTCGGTGCAATGTCCGCCAGCCGTCCATCACTCCGCAAAGTAACTTCAGCGCCATGCCCAGGAATTTTTAAACCCTCCCCTTCCACCAAGATAAATGGTACAGGGTTAGTTGTGTGCGCCGTCCAAGGATTGCCTTCTTCATCCCGCATATATTCGGCGTTGCCGTGGTCAGCTGTAATAATCGCCGTACCACCAGCCTTACTAATGCTTTCCAGAAGTTGTCCCAAACAACGGTCAACTGTTTCCAGCGCTTGAATTGTGGGTTCTATCTGTCCTGTGTGACCCACCATGTCCGGGTTGGCGTAGTTGATGACAATCAGTGAATAAATGCGCTTTTCCACGGCGGCGATGACGACATCTGTCACCGCGTCTGCTGACATTGCGGGTTCCCGGTCATAGGTTGGCACCATTGGACTTGGCACCAGTTCCCGGTCTTCCCCTGGAAAAGGTTCCTCTAAGCCGCCGTTGAAGAAATAAGTAACGTGAGCGTATTTTTCTGTTTCAGCGGTGCGGAACTGGTGCAAACCTCGGTTTGCAATTACTTCCCCCAAGATATTACTCAAGTTCTGAGGCTCAAATGCCACCAAAACAGGTAAATTTGGCTCGTATTGGGTAAAGGTGGCGAAGCTCAACGGCTGGAGAAGCTGCCGTTCAAAACCCTTAAATTCCGGAGAGACAAAAGCTTGGGTGAGTTGTCTTGCTCTGTCAGGGCGGAAGTTAAAGAAAATCACTCCATCTCCAGGTTCTAGCGCTCCTGGGGCAATGCGAGTCGGGATGACAAACTCATCGGCGACATTTTCAGCGTAGGAAGCCTGCAAGACCTCCAGAACCGAACGACCATCCCCAGAACCATCCTGGGTCATCACATCGTAAGCTTTTTTGACGCGATCCCAGCGATGATCCCGATCCATTGCGTAGTAGCGACCGCTGAGGGTGACAATGCGCCCAACTCCAATTTGGTCAATGCGGTCTTGGATTTTTTGAATTGCCTGTACACCCTCTTTCGGACTGGTATCGCGTCCATCGGTGATGGCGTGGATACAGACATCTGAGATTTCTTGTGTCTTGGCTAAATCCAGCAATCCCAGTAAATGATCTAGATGAGAATGCACTCCGCCATCTGAGCAAAGCCCCACTAAGTGAAGCTTACTGCCTCGACTCTTGACTTCCTGACAGACTTGCAGCAGCTTCTTGTTGCTCAGCAGGGTGCCGTCTTCCACAGCGTCTGAGATACGGACTAATTCTTGCGGTACAACCCGTCCGGCACCAATGTTAAGGTGTCCCACTTCCGAATTACCCATTTGCCCTTCCGGTAGCCCCACAGCCTTGCCTGAGGTTTGAATCAGCGTATGGGGATAGGCTGTCCAGAGGCTTTTCATTACGGGTGTTTTGGCGGCTGCTATGGCGTTGCCGTCAGTTTCTTCGCGGTAGCCCCAGCCGTCTAAGATGACTAGCACCACGGGAGAGACAGGTGCTTGCGCCATACAATAATGACCTTTATTTTCAGTGATTTCTTCGCAATGATATCATCGGATTTCGTACTCGAAACGGCATTTTTTGGAAGTAATGTCAGGTTTTAGGATTTTCTGTCCTTGGAACTAGAGTTTTTGGGAGTTATTACCTACTTGACGACAGATGTGATATCGAGCTATTTGAATAGCGCGATCGCTTAATTTGGCGCTCTTATGGGTTCCCGCAAGGATATCCCGCTCTATAGCACCTATGAACCTACCATTACGGCGGTGGGGCATAAAGAAGCCGCTACACAAGCGTTACAGGCAGGTTTCATGGCTTGGCAAACAGCTCGATTGTGATATGTCAACAAAACGAAACAATTTCCACACTCTGATTGAGCCAAAAGCTGCATCAGGTCTTTCTTAATTTTGTTGATGTAAATTCCAACGCCGCTTGACATGGGTATCGATCAGGCCACCATCAATTCCGTAGACGTAATGCAGCACCATTGTGGCAGTCTTGCGGGCGACAGATGGAAGCTGGAGTAACTGCGCTATTTTCATTTTCTGCCGCACTTCACCGCGAAAAGGCGCCAGGAGCATTTTCGCGGTGGCTTCAATTTTCTTGGCTTTGTTGCAAAAGAAGCTCAAGGGGCGCGAAATGGCTTCTAACTCAGCTGGATCTGCTGGCGCGATCGCACCCTGAAAGCAGCTAAATAATTCTACTGTTACTTGATTTACTCGCTCATCTGTGCATTTAGCCGCCATTATTACGCCCGTACAGCTAGCTAGCTGCACGGGCGTTTCGTAGGTTTTTGTAGTAGCAACTCAGAGTAACGCCAAGAATCACCTAATCTTTGCGTTTTAAACTCATTATTTGCGTTTTGCAGCAGACTTAGCAGCTTTTGCCGCTTTTTTCGCAGCTTTCTCGGCTTCAACAGCTGCTAATTTTGCCTGCTCTTTTTCTTCAGCAATCTTATCGAGATAGTAGTGATAATCGCCCCGATAAACTCGGAATTCACCCTCACGAATCTCGACAATTTTATTCGCCACTTTGGAAATAAAATATCGGTCGTGGGAAACTACAATTACCGTGCCATCGTAATTCTGGATTGCCTCTTCCATCATTTCTTTGGCTGGAATATCCAGGTGATTAGTAGGCTCATCCAAAATTAGAAGATTTGCTGGACGTAAAAGCATTTTTGCCAAGGCAAGACGCGCTTTTTCTCCTCCACTCAAGGCAGCAACTTTTTTAAATACGGTGTCGCCACTAAATAGAAATCTTCCCAACAAGGTGCGAACTTCTTCATTTTTCCAGTCTGGCACTTCGTCATGGATAGTTTCCATAACTGTTCTAGAAAGATCCAAAGCTTCTGCCTGATTTTGCTCGAAGTAGCCTGGAATGACGTTGTGAGCGCCTAAAGTTACTGTGCCTTCCGTGGGCTGTTCCATGCCCATAATCAGGCGCAGTAGGGTGGATTTGCCAGCACCGTTGGGGCCGAGAAAGGCAATGCGATCGCCTCTTTCAATTAACAGGTTCGCATCCAAGAATAGAATCTTGTCGTCATAAGTATGTACCAAATCGTTAATTTCCACCACCTCGCGGCCGCTGCGAGGCGCGGGGGGAAATCGAAAGTGTAGCGTTCTTAATCCGCCTGTTGGCGCTTCGATCCGCTCAATTTTTTCTAGTTGTTTCTCGCGGCTTTTTGCTTGGGTGCTGCGAGTTGCACTAGCGCGGAAACGGTCAACAAAAGTTTGCTGTTTTTCTAATTCTTTTTGCTGGCGTTCGTAGGCGCTTAATTGTGCTTCTTGGTTCTCTGCTTTTTGTTGTAAATAAGCAGAATAGTTGCCCAAGTAGGTAGTAGAAACTCCGCGCTCAGTTTCTACAACTTGGGTACAAAGACGATCGAGAAATTCCCGATCGTGGGAAACTATGACTATCGGGTTTTTAAGTCCCTTGAGATAGGTTTCCAGCCACTCAATAGTTTCTAAATCCAGGTGGTTTGTCGGTTCGTCCAGCAGCAATAAATCTGGTTTTTGCAGTAATATTTTGCCTAAGCTCATTCGCATCTGCCAGCCGCCGCTGAAAGCACTAACGAGGCGATCGCCATCTTCCGACGTAAACCCCATCTCTGGCAACATTTTCTCGATCCGCGCATCCAACCCGTAGCCATCCAAAGCTTCAAATTGTCGCTGGAAACGATCTAATTTATGGATTAGTTTGTCTAATTCTTCTGGGGTGGCGGTTTCCATGTCTCGCTGCACCTGCGCCAAGGATTGCTGCGCCTGGTTCGCTTCGGTAAACACTGTCCAGAATTCTTCCCGCACGGTGCGCGTGGGATCTACCTCAAATTCTTGTGTCAGGTAGGCGATGTGCAAACTGGCAGGACGGATGATTTCACCGCTTGTGGGTTCTGTCTCTCCCGCTATAATCTTGAGTTGGGTGGATTTGCCTGCACCGTTAACGCCGACTAAGCCAATGCGATCGCCCGCTTTGACTTCCCAGTTGACATCTTTGAGGATTTCGCCTGTGGGGTATATTTTACTGATATGTTCGAGTCGCAGCATCAATAGTCTCCAAAAAATATAGCAGCAGGACAAATGAGAGCGCCGGACGAGGGTGCAGTCACAGATTTATCTGTCAGGCGGTAGCACTTGGTCGAGTTAATCTTAACAAAATTTAATTGTAAATTGAGTGCTGGCAACCCTACACAAGGCAGATTCAAGAATCTAAGGGTAGGCGCGGTAGGGTAACGTTATTGCTTGGGAGCATTTCACGTTTATGCACTCAGGCTGTTTTTGCTTCGCTCACGCCAATACCGACTTTGGAAGAGTCAGAATAATTGTAGGTTGCGCCCGTGCAAAATAATGAAACCCAACAATTGCCTTTATAGCCTTGATTTTCATTATTTTAACCCAACCTACGTTTACTTTTTTTTGAGTTTTGGGAGGTTATCTTAAAACAAGCGCGCTTTGTTTCTTAATCATGACCATCCCGGACTTCAATTAATTCCTCAATCGGCTTACCTACGATTCTGGCGATCGCTCCTAGCTGACTATCACTAACTTCTTTCCCAGCATAAATTTCTTTTAGTTCTCTCCACGACAATCTATAAGAATCGCAGAAGCGAACAAACTCTTTATCACTTATGTCTAGTGCTTCTTGTCTGTCGCGCAGGAGGTAAGCGATCGCTCCCGTTCCATTCTGGGGGCGTTCGGTGCTTTCTACGTATTTCTTCATCAACTCATTGACTTTATTTGTGTCACCCCCAGACTCAAGTATTAAGTCAAAACAAGCCATCTTAAATGCTTTGCGTAGTCTTTCATTATCATTGAGAAATTCAATGATTTTACTTCCATATTCTGGCTTTAAAAATCCGATAACAGTTTCTTTGTAGTAAATCGGAGAATAAGTATCGTTGGCATCAAATTTCCAATTTACAGATTGATTATTTTGCGGCATTTTAGCACCTCCTGACGACAGCTATCTCTACAAGCTTTTCGGGCAAATCCTTAGGTCTGAAGCTTTAAATTTTATACATTTTTTGTGCTAACGATAAATTTGACAATATTGTTTTATAATACATTGATTATCTATTTTATATTTTTAATAGAAATAAACTACAACAAAATAATACTTTTGAAAAGCATTAGCCAAACTTTTCTGGCTGCCAAGAAAGCTCGGCGGAATAATCAGTTGTTTTTTAGGTAATGGCGAGAATCATCCCGGCTTTGTAGCAGGAGGCCAGCCTATATGCGTTCTTAACCAATTTTGCCAGAATTTCAGGCTAGGGATAGTGGCGTAGAAGGCCAAACTAATTGATAAGCTCTTTTACTTCCTGGTTTTCGCCGCCAGCATCTGGTAGGGTAGCTGCAAAAGAGCTGATTTAACTTTTTATTGGTCTTGAGTGCGATCGCTTCCGCTTCCGGCACAAGATCGCCCTTGCCAACTTTAGGAGCGATCGCTTCCACAACCCTCAACAACCCGATTTGTTTCAGCTACCTGAAGATTCAGCCGCAGTAGCAAATCTCTCCGCTGCGGCTTGAACGATTGTCGCCACCTGAGTCAGAGGCATATATTTAATTTGTCTCAAAATCTGATTTAAATCTGAGGATTCTGACACTGGCTTTCCCTCCAAACAGCTGAGGATCTCCTCCAGGGTATAACCTGCTCTCTTTGCGATCTGAGCCAAATTTTCCATATCGGGAACTGTCACCCCCCTTTCCCAATACTGAACAGCAGTAGCAGAAACTCCTAAAAGCTTGCCGAACGCTCGCTGACTCATCGATCCACGAGCTAGTTTGATGATTTCAATCAGTTTTTCTCTACTTTCGATGTTCACGCCTAGACAGCTACTCAACCGCATCTACAAGTTTACTTGTGATTTATTACATTTTCACTTGTAGCTTGACAATGCTGCTTTAAACAAGCTATGTTAAAAGTATACTTAAATATAGACAAGTATACTTTTAAACGTCATCAAAAAAATAACCTGACTGGTTTGAACCGGAAACACCTTGGCTTTGTAAGGTGGCACAGCAGGTAAATTTTTGAGCAAACATCAAAAAATTAGCAGTGGCTAACAATGAGCAACAGACGCAGTAGAAATGGTAAGACGCGATCGCCTCGTAGCCTCACAGCCACAGGATGGCTCAAACCCACGCGATGGCAGATTTCCCGCCAAGAGGCAGCTGACGCGCTTTTGATGCCTCTAGAGCGAATTGTCAAGGTGTATCCAAAACGTCATCAGGTGATTGTGGTATTCCTGAACGAGCAAGGTCAAAAGTGCAGTTCTTTTTTCAGTTATAGGTTGTTTGCACGTTGGCAGACCGAAGCGATCGCGGCGATTTTAAGTTGCAACTTGGAAGTATTAGCGAGTCTGGAAGAGGTTGTCCAGTACGATATACAGCGGTTTAACTACCTTCCTGAGATGGCGGATGCGATTTGGGATGCGCTGCTAGACCATATTACTCGGTTGGCGGTAGCGGAGCGCTTTGCCAAAGAAGCTGTTAAATAAAAAACCCAGCCGTTTAAATGCAGCTGGGGAATTGTTGCTATACATGAAGCTTTATTTTAGTTAGCAGTAGAAGCAGCTAGCTCTGCCAAACGCTCCTGCTGATCTTGAGAGATACAAGCCTGAATAATACCTTCCAGATCGCCTTCGAGAACTGGGTTAAGGCTGTAATTCTGATTCAGGCGATGGTCTGTCACCCGGTTATCTTTGTAATTGTAGGTGCGGATTTTTTCTGAACGAGAGCCAGTGCCTACCTGAGAGCGACGCATAGAAGTAACAGCTTCCTGTTGTTCGTGCAGCTTTATTTCGTAAAGCTTAGCGCGGAGGATTTGCATCGCCCGCTCTTTGTTTTGCAGCTGACTTCTCTCTTCAGTACAGAAAATCCGAATTCCTGTTGGTTTGTGGATCAGGTCAACAGCTGTTTCCACCTTGTTGACGTTTTGACCACCCGCACCACCAGAACGAGCGGTTTTGAGTTCAATATCCTTCGGGTCAATGTGGATCTCGACATCATCCACCTCTGGCATTACAGCCACGGTTGCGGTTGAGGTGTGAACTCGTCCGCCCGCCTCCGTCAGAGGTACGCGCTGCACCCGATGGACACCAGCTTCATACTTTAGCTGACTGTAAACGTCGTCGCCCTTGATTTCCAGAATTGCCTCTTTAAAGCCGCCCATCTCCGCTAGTGACTCACTGAGCAAGCTGACTTTCCAGTTTTGGGTTTCAGCATAGCGCGAGTACATCCGCACCAAATCGCCAGCCCAAATACTCGCCTCATCTCCGCCAGTACCAGCGCGAATTTCCAGCATGATGTTTTTGTCATCATTGGGATCGCTGGGCAAAAGCAAAATTTTGAGGCGCGTTTCCAGTTGCTCTAGTTTTTCCTCTAATTCCTTTACTTCCAGGGCTGCCATTTCCTGGAACTCTGGATCGCTGGCAGATTCCTTGAGTACCTGTCTTGCGCCCGCCAAATCTTGCCCTGTCGTCTTCCACGTTTCGTAGGTGTTGACAGTTTCCTCCAAGGACGAACGAGCCTTCGCGACTCGTTGATACTCGTTCGGGTTGTTGGCAATATCTGGATCTGCCAGTCGGCGGGTCAACTCATTAAAGGTTTGCTCAACGGATTTTAGTTTCTCCAGCAGATATGTTTCAGCCATTGGTCTGCGATCGCTCCATAAAAACAGCTTTGTTGCTTAACATCAATAACTTCGACCCCATAGGCGGGTCGTGCTACCGAGCATAGCAACCCCGCTATTTTTTATTGTTGGAGCCAGCATCACCAGCTTGAGATTGATCCCCTTCCAGCATCCCGTATTTCCGCAGGAAGCGCTCAACCCGTCCTTCCGTGTCAATAATTTTCTGCGTACCAGTGTAAAACGGGTGGTTGCCAGACCAAACATCAACGTGAAGTTCTGGCTTAGTGGAACCAACGGTCATCACTAATTCCCCGTTGCAGTACACTTTAGCTTCCGGATACCACTCCGGATGAATTCCTTGTTTTGCCATAATTACTTGTCTGCTCCTCGACAATTTTCATTGCCTATGTTTATTGTAGCTTTCCAATCTGGGCAGTCACCCAAAGCCTTTTTAGGCAAAGGACAAGACGCTTCGGGCAACCCAAAAGCCTCTTGCCTTTATTCTTATCGCTTAGAGTACTGCGGAGCTTTACGAGCTTTGTGCAAGCCGTATTTCTTCCGCTCTTTGGCGCGGGGATCGCGGGTTAAGTAGCCTTCGCTTTTCAAAGGCTGACGGTTGTCTGGATCGAGCTGACACAAAGCTCTTGCGACTCCCAACCGAATCGAGTCTGATTGACCGGTTAAGCCACCACCGTGAGCTTTCACCAGAATGTCATACTCATTTTCCAGTCCCAGAGTTTCCAGGGGAGCTTTGGCTGCTGAGAGGTAAGCTGAATTGTAGTTGAAGTAGTTGTCGCCAGGGCGGTCATTAACAATCATCTGACCGCTACCAGGTACCAGGCGAACTCTCGCCACGGAAGATTTGCGGCGACCAGTTCCCCAGTACATAACGCGACCACTTTGTTCTGTTGCTTGCATTAATTTTCTCCTGGGATTGTATTAATCTTGACTTCCTGGGGTTTTTGTGATTCGTGGGGATGTGATGGCCCCGGATAAACTTTGAGCTTGGTAAATAGTTGTCTTCCCAGAGAATTTTTGGGGAGCATTCCGCGCACGGCGGTTTCGATGATCCGCTCTGGCATCCGATCTTGCAGCTTAGCGAAGGTTTCAGTCTTCATCCCGCCTGGACGCCCGGAATGTCTCCGGTATAGCTTCTGGGTACGTTTTTTACCAGTAACAACGACTTTCTCGGCATTGACGACAACCACGAAGTCGCCTGTGTCCATGTGAGGAGTGAAAATTGGTTTGTTTTTTCCACGCAGGATCATGGCAATTTCACTCGCCAAACGCCCCAGCCGTTGATCTGCGGCATCGACGACGTACCAATTGCGCTCGATAGAGTCTAGAGAAGGGAGAGGAGTTTTGTTCATAATTTTGTCCGTTGGTAGGACAGGCACGACGCCTGTCGTCAGTTGTCTGTCTTATAGAGAAGATGATTACCGCAAGTCTTCGTTCGTTGCCCGTCTTGTAGAGACGGAGATTGTCCTTGTCTTGGCAGTGGAAAAACAACGGACGAAGGACCAAAGGCGAATTTGGGCTGGGTGTCAAACCAAATTTCGGGGGGAAAGGGGATATCTGGGTAGCCGACTCGCAACAGGCAAAGACCTTTTGCCGGGGCAGAATATTTTACTTCATGCCGCCGCTCATTTACCCACAAATCGGTAAAGTTTTCTGGCGATCGCTCACCCCTTCCCACTTGCACCAGTAAGCCCACCAGCAGCCGCACCATGCCATACAGAAATCCATTTGCCTGAATCTCAATATAAATAAATGAGCCTTCTCGGTGGCATTGAGCCTCCTGCACGTCCACCCAAGAATGCGATCGCGCCGAATGCGCTCTCATGAAAGCCGCCAGATGGTGGTTCCCTATCAAAGGGTTCAAAGCTGCCTGAATGAGAGATTCGTCTAGGGGTGCATAATAATAATGCCAACTGAAGGGCTGCACAAACAAGTTTGGCTTGCGATCTGTATAAATCGTGTAGCGATATCTGCGCCAGGTGGCAGAAAATCGGGAGTGCCAGTTATCATCGACCGCAGCTGAGGCTCGAATCAGAATATCCTTGGGCAGTTGGCTATTAAGAACACCCGCCCACTTATCCGCGGGGATTGAACCAACTGCCTCAAAGTGTGCCACTTGCGCTGCCGCATGAACACCGCTATCTGTGCGCCCTGCACCGTACAAGGTAACTTTTCGCCCCTGCACCCTGGACAAAACTGTTTCAATTTCTTCCTGCACAGTGCGCCCATTCGCTTGCCGCTGCCAGCCATGAAAATGAGTACCCAAGTATTGGATTACCAGGGCGACTCGCTGTTTGTCCGTTGTTTCTTGTCCTTTGTGCATGGCTGATTGCCAATTGCTAATTGCCGCCTCTTGTGATTAGCTATTAGCCATTAGCACCTTCTTCAGACCAACTCGATAATTGCCATTTCGGCATTATCACCCCGACGGCGCACGGTATGGAGGATACGGGTATAGCCGCCGTTACGCTCTCCATAGCGGCTAGCAGCTTGTTCAAACAGGGCATGAACCAGCTGTTTGTCGTAGATATAGCCCATAGCTTGCCTGCGGGCTGACAGAGAGCCATCTTTTGCCAAGGTAATCATTTTGTCCACTTCCGAGCGAACCGCCTTGGCTCGCGTTTGGGTGGTAGTGATTCTACCCTGGCGAATTAGTTCGGTTGCCAGCGATCGCAATAGCGCTCGGCGCTGGTCAGCAGGCTTACCTAATTTTGGAACACGACGTCTGTGACGCATAACAATTTTGGATTTTGGTTTGAAAGTTTATAAGAAATTGAAAAAAGTTAGGAGGCGAGGAGTTCTTAACTCATAACTCATAACTCCTAACTCTTTCACTTCAAGTAGGTTTTGCCGCCTTTTCGTGCGGCAGCGTGATCCCAAGTCGCCGCTGCAAAGCTTCGATGACTTCTTCTGCCGACTTTTGACCAAAGTTTTTAATCTCCAGCAGATCCTCCTGGCTGTAATCCAGCAAGTCAGCTACAGAATTAATCTGCGCCCTCTTGAGACAGTTGTAGGCTCGTACCGAGAGCTGCAATTCTTCTATTGGGATCTGGCTGGTAGGATCTTCATTATCGGGATAATCAACCGTCATCGGATCGAGGGTGATATCTTTCAGGGGGTTGAATAGATCCACCAGGATACTTGCGGCTTGAGACAGTGCTTCTTGGGGAGTCAGACTGCCATTAGTCCAAATTTCCAATATCAGCCGATCTCTTTCCAGAGAACCGTCAATGCGGGCATCTTCAACGCTGTAGTTGACTTTATGCACTGGCATAAACACGGCATCAATTTGGAGGAAGTCTAGAGCAGCAGCTTCGTCGCGTCCTCGATCAACTGCTCGATATCCTTTCCCTCTTTCGATGCGAAACTCCATTTCCAGCCTAGCGTCGTCCGCCAGGGTAGCAATATACTGGTTAGGATCAACTGCATCAACTTCAGTTGGTAAATCAAATCGTCCGGCTGTCACCGTCGCTGGACCTGTGACGGCTAATCGAGCAATTTGGGGATGAGAAGAGTGACTTTTGAGTACAATGTCCTTCATATTCAGGAGAATTTCTAGGACATCTTCCCGCACCCCCTCAATTGTGGCAAACTCATGATTAACCCCCGCAATCCGGACAGCTGTCACAGCCGTACCTTCCAAGTTAGACAATAGAACCCGCCTCAGCGCATTGCCAACGGTGGTGCCTTGACCGCGCTCTAGAGGCTCCAAGACAAATTTGCTATATTGGCTACGATTGTTCTCAGTTTTGGACTCTACACACTCGATTTGAAACTGCGCCACGGAGTGACCTCCCTTCTTCATAAAACCCCTGGAAAGCACGTAAAAGTGCTTTTCCAGCATTGCCCCTGCTGTTCCAAGGCACAACAGCAGTTAGCTGTTAGCCAATATCCGCTAATTGCTAGTTGCTTTTAAAGCAATCCTAGACTCTACGCCGCTTAGGCGGACGACAGCCATTATGAGGAATTGGCGTCACATCTCGAATGAGCGTTATTTCCAGTCCTGCCCCTTGCAGCGCCCGAATTGCGGTCTCTCGACCAGCTCCGGGACCACTAACCATTACTTCAATCTGACGCATTCCCTGATCGGTCGCTCGGCGAGCGGCACTTTCAGCGGCGGTCTGAGCGGCAAAAGGTGTTCCCTTTTTGGCGCCCTTGAAGCCACTGGAGCCTGCTGAAGCCCAGGAAAGTACGTCCCCGTTAGTATCGGAAATCGTGACGATGGTGTTGTTAAAGGTGGACTGGATGAAGGCTACGCCATTGGGTACGTTGCGTTTTTGCTTTTTTGCACCAGTTTTCTTGGTTGGTTGTCGCGCCATGAGGGTCTAGTTGACAGTAGTTATAATGGTTTTGCTGAATTGGTAGGTCAATTAGCTAATGAGGGTAGCTGCATTTTTAAAAGCAGCTAACAGGCTCTTAATGGCTATTTCGGCCCTGGTGCTTTTCTCTTACCTGCGACCGTAAGCCTTCTACCGCGACGGGTTCTGGCATTGGTACGAGTTCTTTGCCCTCTAACTGGCAGACCCATACGATGACGCCGCCCCCGATAGGAGCCGATATCAATCAGCCGCTTGATGCTCATAGACTCAAAGCGCCTGAGATCCCCTTCAACTTGATAGTTGCTTTCTACTGCTTCGCGCAGGGAAGCAACGTCGGCGTCACTCAAGTCTTTAACTCTTGTGTCTGGATTAACCTTCGTTGCTACCAATATCTCTTTGGAGCGCGAGAGTCCAATTCCGTATATGTAAGTAAGACCAATTTCAACTCGTTTGTCCCGAGGAAGGTCTACCCCAGCAATCCGTGCCACGCTTGTTGTCTCCCTAGTCTTGCTTTTGTGCTATAGATTTGTTCTGGTGTAGTTAGGTTAAGTTAACCTTGGCGTTGTTTGTGTTTTGGGTTGGAACAGATAACCATAACCCGGCCGCGCCGACGAATGACGCGGCATTTTTCGCAAATCTTTCGGACTGATGCTCGAACTTTCATGCCTATTTTGGCTACATTGCAAGCTCTATATTATAACACTTGTTAGGTGCATTTGTAAGTTAATTTGCCAGGGCAAATTTTTAATAAGACAAGCTTATTTAAGAGTGAACCGTTTTTAGTTACGGCTACTTTTTGTTACGCAGTCGGTAGGTAATTCTGCCTTTGGTCAGGTCGTAGGGGGTTAGTTCCACTTTGACGCGATCGCCTGGCAGAATCTTGATGTAATTTCGGCGGATTTTGCCGGAGATATGAGCTAATACATTAAATCCATTGTCCAAATCAACGCGAAACATAGCATTAGGCAACGATTCTGTCACCGTGCCTTCCATTTCAATTAAGTCTTGTTTAGCCAAGTTGTCTTTTCCTCAATTTTTCTGTTTTTAGACGCGCATCATAGGGCTGATTGTCGGTCAAGGCTTTCTTAACATATTTTATCAAAAAATCAACCCATCGGTTTGAGGTCAGTATCTGCTGCTAGTCTGGCAACAGACTGACCCCAAAAGAGATTAATGATGCACCACCTGTTTGAGTGCGTTAGTGACTTCATCAAGCGAGCGATCGCCATCAACTGAAACCAACTTCGAGCGATCATTATAGAAATCAATCAGCGGTGCCGTCAGGGAGCGATATACTTCCAAACGGTGGCGAATGACATCTTCCTTATCATCGCTCCGCCCTTCCTTGCGCCCTCGTTCCAACATCCTTGCGACCAACACTTCATCTGGGACTTCCAGGTTAAGCGCGTACTTGATACCCTGGTTCAATTCCTGTAGCAGTGCATCCAGAAAAGTCGCCTGGGAGACGTTACGCGGAAAACCATCCAGAATCCAACCAGGTTTGGCATCAGATTCAAGAAGGCGATCACGGATCATATCCAAAATCAGATCATCAGGAACCAACTCACCGCGATCCATGTACCCCTTGGCCTTTAGACCGAGTGGAGTTCCAGCAGCCTTGGCATTTCGTAAAATGTCACCAGTGGAAATGTGCGGAATTTCCAGCTCCTGAGCCAGAATTTGTGCCTGAGTTCCTTTCCCCGCCCCTGGCGGCCCCAAAAAAATCAATCGCGTCACTACTGCTTCACCATTCCTTCATACCGCTGGGAGATGACATAAGTTTGAATTTGCTTAGCTGTATCAATTGCAACACCCACCAAAATCAGCAAAGAGGTAGCTCCCAGCCCCTGAAAGGTAGTAATCCCAGTAACACTTTCCACAGCTGTTGGCACGACTGCCACCAAGCCCAAAAAGATAGCGCCTAAGAATGTCAATCGATTCAACACCCGCTCAACATACTCGCTAGTGGCACGACCCGGACGAATACCAGGAATACTGGCACCCATCTTTTTCAGGTTCTGTGACATATCTACCGGGTTCACAATCAGAGAAGCGTAGAAATAGCTAAAAAACAGAATCAAGATGAGATAAACCGTCACATAAACCCACGGCATCTGACCACTTGGGTTGAGTGCATTAGCAACCTGGGTCAAAATTAGATGGAGTTGAGATAACAACTGGTTGTTGCCACTGTTTTGAGTAATCTGAGCTAGAAAACTAGGGAAAATCAAAACCGAAGACGCAAAGATGATCGGCATAACGCCGCCCTGATTGAGTCGCAACGGCAGGTAATTTGTTCTTTCCCGATAAAGTCTTCTGCCCACCTGACGGCGTGCCGAAATAATCGGTATTCGCCTGGTTCCCTCCTGAACAAACACAATCCCCAGGATCATCACCAGGAAAACTACGAGCAGAATAATTACAGGCCCCACATTGCGATTATCAAGCTGAGCGTAATTAATAGTTTGCCCAAGGGAACGAGGTAGAACCGCCACAATATTGATAAAAATCAACAGTGAAGCACCGTTCCCAATTCCCCGTTCAGTAATCAGTTCTGACACCCACATGACAAACATTGAACCTGCTGTCAGCGCCAGTGCTGTCTCGGCCATGAACAGAGTCCCGCGAACATCCGTTGCATAACGCTCAAGCCACCCGGCAATGAAGGTACTTTGAAGCAAAGCTCCCCCCAGCGCTACATAACGAGTAACCTGAGAGATTTTTCGCCGCCCTGCTTCCCCCTCATCCTTCTGCAATTTCTCCAAAGCTGGGATAGCAGCTGTGAGCAATTGGATAATGATCGAGGCATTAATATAGGGCAAAATCCCTAAAGCAAAAATCCCCAAGGCAGAAATACCGCCCCCTGAGAAGATGTCCAAAAATCCAATTAAGGGGCTATTTTGAATATCTCTACCAAACGCGGCTCGGTCAATCCCTGGTACGGGCAGAAAAATGCCAACGCGAACTAAAATTAGCAGACCGATGGTAACTAGCAGGCGGCCCCTAAGACCAGCCGCCTGAGCCATCTGCAAAAAAGTTTCCTGAGCAGTTGGAGTTTTATCTCGACTAACAACCATGAAGCGATACCTCTACGTCATCGAGCAGGCGCTGGCACACACAATGCTTAACCCTATCGGGCAGCGACAACTTCGCAGCTGCCGCCAGCTGCTTCAATTTTGCTGCGAGCCGAGCCTGTAAAAGCAGCAGCTTTTACATTCAGAGCCACGTTCAGATCCCCGTCTCCGAGAATTTTTAGAGGCCCGTCGTTGGAGGTGACAATACCACGATCCATTAATGCGGTTAGGTTCACCTCTGTATCAGCAGGGAGTGATGCCAGCTTACTTACGTTGATCGTAGTGTACTGTTTACGATTTACGACCGTAAAGTGCTTTAACTTGGGTAGGCGGCGGTAAAGGGGCATTTGTCCACCTTCAAATCCGGGTCGCGTACCCCGACCGGATCTTGATTTTTGTCCGCGCATACCAAAGCCACCGCTAGCGCCTTGACCAGCTGCAATACCGCGACCTATGCGACGGCGGCGCTTTTTTGAGCCTTTTTTAGGAACTGCGTCTTCTAATCTCATGTCTTTTGTCCTTTGTCAGTTGTCAGTTGTCAGTTGCCAGTTGTCAGTAGGCGTTTGAAGGTTTGAACGTTTAAACGAGAAACCTACCCAACGTTCCAACTTTCCAACTCTTGCCTGACCACTGACCATTAAGCGTAGAGGTTTTCAATGGGGATACCGCGTTCTTCAGCCACATCCGAAAATGTCCGCAAGGTGGAGAGAGCGTTGATGGCGGCTCTGGCGTTGTTCAAGGGATTGTTAGAACCCAGCTGTTTTGCTAGGATGTTGCGAACCCCAGCTAATTCCAGCACCGTGCGAACGGCACCCCCGGCAATTACCCCTGTTCCAGGGGCTGCTGGCCGCATCATCACTTTGGCACCACCACCGTCACCGTTGATGGGATGAGGAATGGAATTTGATTTAGTCAAGGGGATGTCAATCAAATGCTTTTTGCCGTCGGCGACACCTTTACGAACAGCTCCAATTACGTCGCTAGCTTTGCCGACACCAACACCAACTTGCCCACGCTCATTGCCAATAACGACGATGGCGCGGAAGCTGAGTTTTTTACCGCCTTTGACGACCTTGCTGACGCGACGGATTTGGATCACCCGTTCTTGAAATGTAGTTTCTTTTTCCCGACGTGCAGAATTTTTACGACGTTCTTTTGCCATTGCTTTATCTTGAACCATTACAGTGAAAGTAAAAACTAAAAAGGCAAAAGCAAGAAAACTAGGAAAAATATAAAATTTCTTTTACCTTTTGCCTTTTGTCCTTTAAAAATCCAACCCAGCTTCGCGGGCCGCATCTGCGAGGGCTTTGATGCGACCGTGGTAAAGGTTGCCGCCGCGGTCAAAGACAACTTTTGTGATGCCAACTTCGAGCGATCGCTCGGCAATTAGCTTACCCACTTCTACGGAGGCTGCTACATTCGCTCCTCCTTCTAGGCGCGATTTCAGCTCTGGCTCTAGGGTAGAGGCAGCAGCTAGGGTACGCTGTTGGGCATCGTCAATCACCTGAGCATAAATATGCTGATTGGAGCGAAAGACGGCTAAACGAGGGCGATTGCCTGTACCGTTCACCTTGCGACGTACCCGCCGATGCCGACGGTGAATTGATTCTTTCCGAGTTAGCTTCATTTTTACTTCTTACCTGCCTTTCCAGCTTTACGTCTCACCACTTCACCGGCGTAGCGGATACCTTTACCCTTGTATACTTCCGGTGGGCGGACAGCGCGAATTTTGGCTGCAATGTTCCCCACGATTTCTTTATCAATACCGCTCACAATGACATTGGTGTTGTTTTCCACCGCCATCAGAACGCCTTCTGGGGGGTCAATTTGCACCGGGTGACTGTAACCCACGTTCAAAATTAAATTGCGACCTTGAACTGAGGCGCGATAACCGACACCCTGGATTTCTAAGCGTCGCTGGAACCCTTGAGAAACCCCATCAACCATGTTGGCAACCAAAGTCCGGGACAAGCCGTGGCGCTGACGAGCTGCACGAGATTCATCGCGTCGCTTCACTACAATCGTTTCGCCTTCCTGCTCGACGATCACCTGCTCTGGCAGAACCCTGGAAAGTTCACCTTTAGGGCCTTTAACTGCCACATGTTGACCGTCAATGGCAACTTGAACTTTAGCGGGAATATTAATGGGGCGCTTGCCAATACGAGACATAACTAATTACTCCTTTTTTTTGTCAGTTGTCCCTGGGCGTTTGAACGTTTGAACGTTTGAAAGTTGTTAGAACAAAAGTCCCTTTCTAACGTTTTAATTTGACAACGTTCCAGTGACCAATGACTACCAGATGTAGCACAGCACTTCCCCGCCTACCCCCTGACGCCGCGCATCCCGGTCAGTCATAATGCCACTGGAGGTAGAAATGATCGCAATTCCAATACCGCCCAGCACACGGGGTAAGTCTTTACGGTTGGAATATACTCTAAGTCCTGGTTTGCTGACCCGCTTCAAGGTGTTGATAATCGGTTGGCGATTCTTGCCTTTGTATTTTAAGGAAACCAGCAGGTGTCGCTCGATGCCCTCGCCAACTTCTTCAAAATCAGCAATGAAGCCTTCAGCTTTCAGGACTTGAGCAATGCTCTTCGTCATTTTAGTTGCTGGTATTTCTGTTGTTTGATGCCGCGCCATATTCGCATTCCGAATGCGAGTCAGCATATCTGCTATTGTGTCGTTTGCCGCCATTGTTCCCTCCTTATTATGACTGCCTCAGTTATCCCGGAAGGGCATTCCCATTTCTTTGAGTAAGGCGCGGCCCTCTTCGTCGGTATTTGCTGTGGTGATGATTGAAATGTCCATGCCACGAATTTGATCGATGTTGTCGTATTCTATTTCTGGAAATATCAGCTGCTCTCTAATGCCTAAGCTGTAATTTCCCCGACCATCAAAGCTCTTGGGACTGATACCGCGAAAGTCCCGAATGC
Source organism: Trichocoleus sp. FACHB-90 (assembly GCF_014695505.1). Taxonomy (NCBI): domain Bacteria; kingdom Bacillati; phylum Cyanobacteriota; class Cyanophyceae; order Leptolyngbyales; family Trichocoleusaceae; genus Trichocoleus; species Trichocoleus sp. FACHB-90. The sequence goes on along the minus strand of NZ_JACJOK010000073.1, from coordinate 61,996 downwards.
GTGGCAATGACAGGTTGATTAATCGATCAAGAAAGGCATACATCCGATCTCCTCGAAGTGTTACCATTACGCCCACTGGCATACCTTGGCGAAGTTTAAAACCTGCGATCGCTTTTTTCGCCCGTGTCACCACAGGCTTTTGACCCGCGATCTTGGCAATTTCGTTCAGGGAAGATTCCAGTGCTTTAGCGTTAGTAGATGCCTCTCCTAAACCTCGATTAATCGAGACCTTTACAATTTTGGGTACCTGATGGACATTGGTGTAATTAAACCGATCTGTCAGTTTAGGAACAATTGTCTCTTGGTACAGCGTTTTCAGTTTTTGTGCCATTGGTTTTTTCCTTCATGCCCTGGGCTTGGTCAGGGAAAATAGTAGTTAACAATTAGCCGACTGGCAATTAGCTTGCACAGCTAATTGCTATTAGTCAATGATTTCTCCAGTCTTTTTGAGCATCCGCACTTTACGACCTTCTTCATTAAAGGTGTAACAAATGCGGCTGGCAATTTTTTGGCTGGTCGAATAAAGCATAACGTTAGAGCTGTGAATCGGGGCTTCTATCGTAACGATTTGACCGGATTCACCTTCTTGCTGAGGTTTTACGTGCTTGGTTTTGATGTTAACCCCTTTAACAATTACCCGGCTTTCTTCGGGAATCGCTTTTAATATTTCACCAACCTTGCCTTTATCTCGACCAGCGATTACTTGCACTGTATCGCCTTTTTTTACGTGCATTTTATAGCGCACTTTCGGCTGGGAGCCGTTTCTTTTAAACTGTTTTGTTGCCATTAGAGTACCTCTGGAGCCAGGGAAACAATTTTGGTGAAATTTTTGTCGCGCAGTTCCCGTGCGACTGGACCGAAAACGCGAGTTCCCCTGGGGTTGCCATCTGCGTTGATGATCACGGCGGCGTTATCGTCAAAGCGAATACTCATACCGCTGTCCCGGCGCATATTCTTCTTGGTGCGGACAATTACGGCTCTTACAACGTCGGACTTTTTGACTGCCATGTTGGGGATAGCGTCTTTGACAACGGCGATGATCACATCGCCAACGCCGCCATAGCGCCGACTGCTGGCACCTAAGACGCGGATGCACATCAATTTGCGAGCGCCGCTGTTATCTGCGACATTTAGGTAGCTTTGAGGTTGAATCATAGTTTTGAGTTTTGAGTTTTGCTCCCGCTGGAGACTTCCGTTGCTCGGAGTTTTGAATAATAGTTTTGAGTTTTAAGTTTTGAGTTTTGAAGCCGGAAGAATTCAAGAAATTCTAGACTTGGAATTTTTAACTCAAAACTCAGCTCTCAAAACTCATAACTTTCTTATTGAGCCTCGCGATTGAGAATTTCAGCGACTGTCCAGCGTTTAGTGCGACTCAAGGGGCGCGTTTCTGTAATTCGGACGCGATCGCCCACCTTGCACTCATTCTCCTCATCGTGAGCCTTGTACCGCTTCGTGTTTACCACAATTTTTCCGTACTTCGGATGTGGCGAACGGTTTTCCACGGCGACCACTACGGTCTTTTGCATTTTGTCGCTGACGACCACGCCAACTCGTTCTTTAACTGCCATTGGGGTCTACTCTACTCCTGGGATTGTGCATCTGGCTGTGGTTCTGGGGCTGGCTGGCTATCTGTTGCCGCCCGTTGCCGCTCACCTTCCACGGTCAGCAGCTGACCTAACCGATGCTTCATATGCTTGAACTGATGTGGCTTTTCCAGGCGTCGGGTTGCCTGTTGCATCCGCAAATCAAACAGTTGCTGTTTGACAGCTAAAATCTCATCAGCCAGTTCCTGGTCATTTAAATTTCTGGCTTCTTCTATCTTGGGCAGAGGCATAATTTACACCTGTTCCCCTTCACGTGTGATGAACTTTGTCTTAATCGGCAATTTGTTGGAGGCCAGACGCATTGCCTCGCGGGCAGTTGCTTCCGGTACCCCGGCAATCTCAAACAATATCCGCCCTGGCTTGACTACAGCTACCCAAAACTCCGGTGAACCTTTACCAGAACCCATCCGGGTTTCGGCTGGACGCATGGTTACTGGTTTATCTGGGAAGATACGAATCCAGATTTTGCCACCCCGGCGGATATAGCGGTTCATGGCTCGGCGACTGGCTTCAATTTGGCGGGATGTAATCCAGGCTGGTTCTGTGGACTGGAGGCCAAAGTCACCAAAATTTAGGTCACTGCCTCTGGTTGCCAACCCGTTCATCCGCCCGCGCTGCTGTTTGCGAAATTTAGTTCTTCTGGGACTTAACATGATTTGTCCTTTGCTAACTGCTAATTGCTAATTTCTTCTTACTAATAGCCGATAGCTATTAGCAATTAGCTATTACTCATTTGAGCGGTCTTCAAATTGCTGGCGGCGGCGCTGTTGGCGACGCCGGGGTTGAGCATTATTAGGAGCAGGCGCTTCTTCCTGACCTGGAATAACCTCACCTTTGAAGATCCAAACTTTAACGCCAAGAATCCCGTAAATGGTTTTGGCGGTGCGGTAAGCGTAGTCGATGTCTGCCCGGAGGGTATGTAGTGGTACTCTACCTTCCCGCGTCCACTCGGTTCGAGCAATTTCTGCCCCGTTTAACCGTCCGCTTACTTGCACTTTAATTCCCTGGACTTCAGCGCGTTGGGCGCGTTGAATTGCCTGACGCACAACTCGCCGGAAGGAAACTCGTCGTTCCAGCTGCTGGGCGATGTACTCGGCAATCAGCCCAGCATCGGCATCCACCCGCGCCACTTCAATAACGTTGATCCGGATTTGCCGATTACTGCCGCCTAGAGCTTCAAGAAGCTTGGAGCGTAATTCTTCAATACCTTGACCACCTCGACCTACCACAACACCCGGTCTAGCTGTGTGGATTTCCAAATCGATTTGGTCAGCTTTGCGCTCGATTCTCACTTGAGAGATGCCAGCGTTAGCGAGTTTTTTCTCCACTACCTGCCGAATGGTGTGGTCTTCTTGCAGGAGTTCTGGGTAGCGCTTAGCATCCGCAAACCAACGGGAGCGGTGTTCTTGGGTGATACCCAGTCGAAAACCAATTGGATGAATTTTCTGTCCCACGAATGCTTCCTCTAAATCAGTGCTGAGTGATGAGTGCTGAGGACTGAGTAAATGATTGAGTAAAACTGTTACTCATTCCTCATAACTCAGTTCTGTTATTTTTCTTCTGTGTCTGCTGCAACGGCTACTGTGATGTGACACGTTGGCTTGCGAATCTGATAGGCGCGTCCTTGAGCGCGGGGCCGGAAGCGCTTCAAGGTTGGCCCTTGGTCAGCATATGCCTTAGAGATCACTAATTTCGCTGGGTCTAACCCGGCGTTATGCTCGGCATTGGCTGCTGCTGAGCGCAGTACATCGCGGACTGGATCGCAAGCCCGATAGGGCATAAATTCCAGCACAATCAGTGCTTCACGATATGACCGCCCCCGAATTTGGTCGAGAACTCGCCGCACTTTGTGGGGGGACATCCGGATGTAGCGAGCGATCGCTTTGACTTCTTCTGTAGTATCAACTGCCATAGATTTCTCCGTTTTAATAATTCTGAATCTTGTCTAATTCAAAATTCAAAATTATCTCTTTGCCTTGGAATCTTTCGAGTGTCCTCGGAAAGTACGAGTAGGAGCAAATTCGCCTAACTTATGTCCTACCATTTGCTCGCTGACGTAAACCGGAACGTGCTGACGACCATTGTGAACCGCGATGGTGTGACCCAGCATTTGCGGCAAAATTGTTGAGGCGCGAGACCAAGTTTTTATCACCTGCTTTTCGCCTCTGGCGTTCAAAGTTTCAACTTTTTTCAGCAGATGATCCGCAACAAAAGGACCTTTTTTAAGAGAACGACCCATACTTCACATAACCCCAAATTATTTTTGATTTTGGATTTCTGATTTTGGATTTTGGATTTTGGTTTTATTGCCAATCTAAATTCCAAAATCTAAAATCTAAAATTCTAAGATTCCCGACCGCCACGACCGCGCTTAGAAGCTTTACGACGACGACGAACAATCAATTTACTGCTTTGCTTCTTGGGCTTACGAGTCTTATAGCCCAAGGTTGGTTTACCCCAAGGAGTCACAGGTCCGCTTCTACCAATCGGTGCGCGTCCCTCACCACCACCGTGTGGGTGGTCAACTGGGTTCATAACGCTTCCTCTCACCTTCGGACGGCGGCCCTTCCAGCGATTGCGACCTGCTTTGCCTGCACTCAGGTTTCTATGCTCAACGTTGCCAACCTGTCCAATCGTGGCGTAGCACTCGCGGCGCACCATCCGGACTTCACCGGAGGGCAGCTTGATGGATACATAGCCACCTTCTTTTGCTACTACCTGAGCAGTGGCACCAGCAGCGCGAACAATTTGACCGCCTTTACCTGCTGTCAGTTCTACATTGTGAACGCTAGTTCCCAATGGAATATTGCTTAACGGTAAAGCGTTGCCAATCTCGATGGGGGAGTTAGAACCTGCGGTGATAAATGTGCCTACCTCTAACCCTACTGGGTGGAGAATATAGCGCTTTTCTCCGTCCTGGTAATAAAGCAGGGCAATGCGAGCATTACGATTCGGATCGTACTCAATCGCTGCTACTTTTGCGGGAATATCTCGCTTATCGCGGCGAAAATCTATCACCCGATAGAGGCGTTTGTGGCCGCCACCCCGACGGCGACTGGTAATTACCCCGCGATTGTTGCGACCTTTGTCGCGATGGTTAAAGTGGGTTAGTGATTTTTCCGGCTCACTCTTGGTAATTTCGGCAAAGTCCGAAATTGTAGTCTCGCGAGTGCTGGGGGTGTAGGGCCGATAGGAACGGGTACCCATAATTTAAACTCTTAGTTGAACTGCTAAATGTTGAGTGTTATTTTGGATTTTGATTATTTAAAATCCAAAATTTAAACTTCTGGGAACAGGGTAATTGAGTCGCCGCTTACTAAGGTTACGATCGCTCGTTTGTATTGAGGCTTAAACCCGGCAAATTTGCCGACGCGACGCTTGCGGCGTGGTAGACGAAGGGTGTTGACACTCAAAACCTTTACTTTAAACAGGTCTTCAATTGCTGCTTTAATTTCGGGTTTGGTCGCTTTGGGAATTACTTCAAAGACGTACTTGTTCTGCTCCATGTGCAGAGTCGCCTTTTCTGTGACTATGGGGCGATAAACCAGATCCGCCAGGTCGCGGCGATTAAATTCACTCACTGTAAACCTCCTGAATTTTGGCGAGGGCAGATGGCGTTGTTACGATTTTGTCAGCGTTAAGCAGGTCAAAAATATTCAATTGGTTAGCAAAAATTAGCTTCAAATTGACGATATTTCGGGCTGACAAATAAACGTTTTCTTGGCGCTCTGGCAAAATGAGGAGGATTTTTGATTGTGGATCGACTCCCCAACGAGCGATCGCTTCAACCAATTCCTTTGTTTTTGGTTTTGGCAACTTGTCGCCAAATTCCTCAACTACAACCATGTCGTCGGCGCGGTCAGCGATCGCTGTTCTCAACGCCAAACGCCGCTCCTTGCGGTTCATCTTCAGGTCATAGTCTCTTGGCTTGGGTCCGAAGATCACACCACCACCACGCCACAAGGGTGAACGAATCGAACCCGCACGAGCGCGACCTGTCCCCTTTTGTCTCCAGGGTTTACGTCCGCCTCCTCTAACTTCAGCGCGGGTTTTGGCGCTAGCGGTGCCTTGACGAGCATTTGCCTGCTGCCGGACTAATGCCCGATGCACAATATGTGCGGCGTTCTCTTCTTTGGCAACCTTTAATTCTAGTGTCGCCTGCCCGACTTCTTCCCCATCCCAATTGTGTACTACACAGTTAACCATATGCTTAGTCCGAGAGTCCTTTGTCAGTTGTCCGAGAGTCTTTTGTCAGTTGTCCTTGAAGAATGACTAATGACTAATGACTAATGACTACTTTCGACCTACCTTTTTGGCAGGCAAAATATTGACGAGCGCACCTGGTTTACCGGGAACCGCTCCCTTGATCAGCAGCAAGTTGCGTTCCGCGTCTACCCGCACTACTGTCAGTTTGCGAATTGTGACGCGATCGCCACCTAAACGACCTGCCATCCGCTTCCCTGGATACACACGCCCTGGTGTGGTTCCAGGACCCGTCGAACCGGGCTGACGGTGGTTTTTGGAACCGTGAGACATGGGTCCCCGCTTGAAATTGTGACGCTTTTGATATCCGGCAAAGCCCTTACCGATGCTTGTACCGATTACATCCACAATTTGACCAGCAGTAAATAAATCTGGCTTTAACTGCTGACCCAGCTCAAACTCACCTACGTTATCTAGGCGATACTCCCGCAGTTTCCTTAAAGGAGCAGCGCTCGATTTTGCCAAGTGTCCCAATAGGGGTTTGTTCAACGCCTTTGGTTTCACTTCTTGATAACCAAGCTGGACGGCAGCGTAGCCATCTGTGTCCTTGGTTTTAATTTGCGTTACAGTACATGGCCCAGCCTGGATGACTGTTACAGGAATTGCTTTTCCTGTTTCGTCAAATACTTGGGTCATGCCGAGTTTGGTTCCGAGGATACCAATAGGCACGGCTTTTTGGTTTCTCCCTTTTACACACTACAAAGAGGCGGTGTTGCGATCACTCGCCACACCGACAAGCTCTTACAAACGTTTTCATTCGTTGCGATCAGACCAGCCAGAGATAGCACTGCCTCGCATTGAATCGAAGCAAGCTTTTAAGAAAGCTTTTAAGAAAGCTTTCCGCTCAGATGGTGTGAACCTATTCGACCGTCGGATATGCGACAGAAGGGCATTGCCTATATTCGCGGGGACTTAAGCAGCTTTATCTACTCAGTATCCCGAGAAGGCGAATGTGGTTTTTCCGGTGCTTTGAAGATTTCCGTCAAGAAGCCTTCTTTTATACCATCGCTTGGAACGAAATCGCTGGGAACAATGAACTTTCTATTCTTATGACTGCACAGCCTTTTAGCTGAAAGCCTAATGTCCCTTTACCCGATCTCGACCTCAGCGGCAATAACCGCCTGAATTTTGACCACAATTGTTTACTATAAACCCTTTCTTAAGAATTGTCTACTAACCGCTAATTTTTTTTTGTCTTGTCCCAGTTGATAGGCTCCTCACCACCCAACTATAATAAATCCGCAGCACTCATTAACAAAACTTAAAGCAGGGTAGAAGATAAATATATGGCACTTATCACGATCGGCAATCAATTTGTCAAAGGACTGGAAAAGGAGGGGGCTTTGGGGATGTACGTACCCTTAGAAGGAGGCTTTGAGGGACGTTACCAGCGGCGGTTGCGTGCAGCTGGCTATACCACGTTACGCATTAGTGCAAAAGGACTAGGCGACTTAGCTGCGTATTTAACAGGCGTTCACGGTGTGCGTCCCGCGCATTTGGGTAAAAAAGACATTCGGACTTATTTCATACCGCCTGTGGTGAATTACCAATTGGAACACCTACCCCCCAAGTCGAAGGGTTTAGTGTTGTGGATTATCGAAGGAAATATCCTCTCGCGTGAGGAAGTGGAATATTTAACCGCTTTGCCAAGCATAGAACCGCGAGTAAAAATTGCGGTGGAGATGGGGGGCGATCGCGCATTCCGTTGGACACCACTGAAGAATGCGATCGCTGCTGCTTAAGCAACCGATTTTTTCTAGCGATCGCCCACAGTCCTGCGACAACTGCTCATTTCCTACAATCGTCAGGCATTTTTACTTAGCCCCGCAGCAAGAACTCCGTTGCGGGGCTAACTTATCCCTATCAAAAATAACCTGAATCGCCTAAATTATAGCTACTACAACCCATTAAACGATTTAGTTTTGATACCTTTAAAGAAGCAAACTAATAAGGCAAACTTTTATGGTGGAAAATCGCGACTATACCTTAATCATTGACAAAAGCGGCAGTATGTCACTAATAGACCAGCCAGGAAGTAAAAGTCGCTGGGTGGTCATGCAGGAATCTACCCTCGCCTTAGCGAGTAAATGTGAAGAATTCGATCCTGATGGCATTACCATTTATTTATTTGCTAGTAGATTCAAACGCTATGACAATGTAACCGCCAGTAAAGTAATGCAAATTTTTCGGGAAAATGAACCATCTGGTCGTACCGATTTGGCGGGAGTTCTCCAAGATGCAACCAATAGCTACTTTCAGCGCAAAGCAACCGGACAAACTAAGCCAAATGGTGAAACTATTTTAGTAGTTACGGATGGGGAACCGGATGACCGAAAAGCGGTGATGAAAGTAATTATTGAAGCTTCTCGCCGTATGGATAGAGATGAAGAACTGGCAATTTCGTTTATTCAAGTTGGCGCAGACGCACAAGCCAGTAAATTTCTCAAAGTGCTGGATGATGAACTGCAAAGTGCTGGTGCCAAGTTTGATATTTGTGACACCGTAACCATTGATGACATGGAGGACATGACCCTGACTGAAGTGTTAATAAATGCCATTATTGACTAACACATAGTTTTATTTTGGGTTTGAAATTTGGATTTTAGATGAGTAAGGGTGTATCTAAAATTTAAAGTTTCAAATCTAAAATCTATTGGAGGTATCAAAATCATGGAATCGATAGATGACATACTTGCGTCAGTTAAGGCTGAGTATGAAGTAAAAGACAACCCAAAACTGCTTCACAACCCGCAACAACTCAAAGAGAAGCTAGTGAACCCGCACGCGATCGCGCCGTCTGTAGAGGTAGTTGAGAATTTGCCCCTGCAACCTGGAAAAAATAACTTGTCTTCCTCCCATGAAGATAGGGTACTAGCTCAAGTTAAGGCTGAGTTTGAGGAACAAGAAAAAGCCGAAAATCTGAAAAAGCAGCAACAACTAGCAGAGAAAAAGATTAAGCAGGAACAAATTAAGCAGCAGCAAAGAGAGGCACTAGCAAACCAAGCGAAGGAGTGGCTGAAAAATTTAAACCCACTCTCAGAAGAAGGTCTTTGGTTTGAAGAATTTGCCTATGCTTACCCATCCAAACTAGATGCAGCCATTGATTACCTTCAAGCCTTGCGGGAAACGCAACCGTAAAGAGTCTAGAAGTAACTAAAACTTTTTATTTTTTTAATCTCAATCTACTTGATAGTCTCAGCAGGTGGGATAGGCTAGATCAGTAGACCCTGACGATCGCAGGAGATTATCTCTTTGTGGAAGGAGTATCTGTGGCACAAGACCGAGACTATACATTAATCATCGACAAAAGCGGCAGTATGTCTACCCCAGAACCACCGAGTGGGAGAAGTCGCTGGGAGACGGCGCAGGAATCTACCCTGGCGTTGGCGAGAAAATGCGAACAGTTTGATCCGGATGGAATTACCCTTTACCTGTTTTCAGGTAGGTTTAAGCGTTTCGATGATGTAACCGCTAGCAAGGTTGCACAGATATTCCAAGAAAACGATCCATCCGGCACCACCAATCTTGCTGATGTGTTAAAGCACGCTGTTGACAACTATTTTCAGCGGAAGGCTGCTGGTGCGACGAAGGCGAATGGCGAGACAATTTTGGTAATCACAGATGGGGAACCTGATGACCGGAAAGCGGTGATGCGGGTGATTATTGAAGCTACTCGCCACATGGAAAGAGATGAAGAATTAGCCATTTCTTTCATTCAGATTGGAGCCGATCAAACGGCTACTCGGTTTCTCAAGGCTTTGGATGATGAACTGCAAAGTGCGGGAGCAAAGTTTGATATTTGTGACACCGTAACTTTGGATGATATGGAGGGCATGACTTTAACTGAAGTGCTGCTTAATGCCATAAATGACTAACTCGATTTTGAATTGGTAATTTAGTTTGATGTAGTTAAGGTGGGCAATCCCCACCCTACTAATTTTTTGTGGGAAAGGAGGGTATGTATGAGTGCAGAAAATCGGGATTACACGTTAATTATTGACAAAAGCGGCAGTATGTCTACGCCAGATCAAGCGGGAGGCAGAAGCCGCTGGGAAATGGCGCAGGAGTCTACTTTGGCGTTGGCGAGAAAATGCGAACAGTTTGATCCAGATGGGATTACTGTTTACTTGTTTTCTAGCCGGTTTAAACGTTATGACAATGTGACTTCTAGTAAAGTCGCACAAATTTTTCAAGAAAATGACCCAGCTGGCACTACTGACTTGGCAAATGTGCTGAAGGATGCTACTAACCGCTATTTTGAGAGCAAGGCTGCTGGTGAGGCAAAGGCTGGTGGAGAAACGATTTTGGTAGTGACAGATGGGGAACCCGATGACCGGAAAGGGGTAATGCGGGCGATTATTGAGGCATCGCGCCAGATGGAGAGGGATGAAGAACTAGCAATTTCTATGATTCAAGTGGGTTCGGATGCAACGGCTACGCGGTTTCTCAAAGCGTTGGATGATGAATTGCAAGGTGCGGGGGCGAAGTTTGATATCTGCGATGCGATAACTATTGATGACATGGCGGACATGACTCTGGCGGAAGTGCTGCTAAACGCGATCGCTGACTAACTGAGTAGGAACTAATTTTATGACACTTGGTGTCTTGACTCACCGCGACTACACCTTAATGCTTGACAAAAGCGGCAGTATGTCTACGACAGATCAACCTGGAGGCAAAAGTCGCTGGGAGATGGCGCAGGAGTCTACTTTAGGGCTGGCAAGTAAATGCGAACAGTTTGACCCCGATGGCATCACAGTTTATCTATTTTCCGACCGATTTCAACGATACGACAACGTAACTTCAAGTAAAGTCGCCGAAATCTTCCGAGAAAATAGTCCTAGTGGTGGAACTAACTTGGTCGCTGCCTTGCAGACGCAATCAACAACTACTTTCAGCGTAAAGCTGCGGGTCAGGCAAAACCAGAAGGCGAAACCATTTTAGTGGTGTCCGACGGAGAACCGGATAATCGGATGGCGGTAGTGGAAGTGATAATTAACGCCACTCACAAAATACAGGGGGATGAGGAACTAGCGATTTCCTTCATTCAGGTAGGTTCAGACAGAGGCGCAACGCGATTTTACAAAGGTTTGGATGAACAATTACAAGGAATCGGGGCCAATGACATCTGCGATACCTTAACCCTGGATGAGATGGACAACATGACGCTAACTGAAGTGCTGTTAAAGGCAATTACCGACTAAAGGCAAGCGCCATTTTTTTATGTTTTACGTGACGGGGGGGGTAGTAAAACCGCCCCTATTTTTTACTATTTACACCTCCCCATTTATTCAGGAAGGCTTTAGCATATAAGGGTGACTGATTATTTCTATCCCTTACGCTCCCTAAGAGAGGGTCACTGGTTTAAGCTCATTTGCGGAGCTAGTTTCCAAGACCTCCCTGCCGTCCGGAATCTGACATTGGCTTATACTTTAGCTGGGGCTGATTGTATCGACGTTGCCGCTGACCCAGCGGTAATTGCTGCGGCACAAGAAGGTCTGAAGGCCGCTGCTGACCTAGCTAGTGCGGCGCGTGTGCGAGGCTACTGTGCAGAGAACTTACCGTGGCTGATGGTCAGTTTGAATGATGGGGAAGATCCTCACTTTCGGAAGGCGGAATTTAACTCAACCGAGTGTCCTACAGAATGCCCGCGACCTTGTGAAAGTATTTGTCCAGCAGATGCGATCGCTTTGTCTGGAGTTATAGACCAACGTTGCTATGGCTGCGGACGGTGTATTCCCGTATGCCCAAGTAAAATAATTTATACTCGTTCTTATGTAACAGCACCAGAAGCGATCGCTTCGTCAGTCTTGCCAAGCGGGGTTGATGCCTTAGAAATTCATACACAAATCGGTAGAATAGATGATTTTAAACGGTTATGGAGAGCGATCGCGCCTTGGTTGAATAAGCTCAAGCTCATAGCAATTAGTTGCCCAGATGGGGATGGTATAATTGATTACCTCTGGACTCTTTACAACCTGATAGCTCCCCTGCCAATTCCTCTCATCTGGCAAACCGATGGGCGACCGATGAGTGGCGATATCGGTGATGGCACAACTAGAGCTGCTGTGAAGTTAGGGCAAAAAGTTCTATCTGCGGGATTACCAGGATATGTGCAGTTAGCAGGAGGCACGAACAGCTACACTGTTGCCAAACTCAGGGCAATGGGACTGCTCAACAACCGTCAGGAGCCAAAAGAAATTGTGGATTTAGCTGAAAGCTTGGTAGAGGCAAGTTTATCAGACATAGCCGTGGAAAACCAAATATCACAGAAAAACCAGGCACCACAAACTCGAAAATCTCTCCATCATTCCTCAATCCTGAATGCTGAGTCCTCCTATATTGCAGGTATTGCATACGGTAGCTACGCCCGCGTTTTGTTGTCACCCGTTCTAGACGAATTGGAAAAAATGAATATGAAAGACGTATCGGGGAAGGCATCGGCATCAAGTCAGGCATTTATGCCGAGACGACTGGAAGAAAATCCAGATTTACTTTGGCACGCAGTTAGTCTCGCTGAATCACTGGTTTCTCAAGTTAAGAGTCATTAGTCATTAGTTTGTTGCTAAGGACTAAGGGCTAACAACTGTTATTTCTATCGCCAGTTGTAGATAAAAAAGTCACTTTAGGAAGAATGCAGATTACAGACGATCTCCAGAAATTATTGGACGTATTACCAAGTGAGATTCGGCAACCTTTAGAACTGCATCCTGACAAGGATAGGTTAGTTGAGGTTGTCATGGATTTGGGGCGATTACCGGAAGCTCGGTTTGCTACCCAAGCAGAGTACCTTTCCCAAACGCCAGTTTCCAGGGAACAGCTGAATTATTGTATAGAACGGGTGGGACATTTTGGCGGTGATAACCGGGCAGGACTAGAACGTACCCTGCATCGAATTAGCGCCATCCGCAACCGTACTGGCGAAATAATCGGTCTTACCTTGAGGGTGGGTCGAGCCGTCTTTGGCACCATTGGCATGATTCGCGACTTAGTAGAAACAGGTCAGTCAATTCTGATGCTCGGTCGTCCAGGTGTCGGCAAAACCACCGCACTGCGGGAAATTGCCAGAGTTTTAGCCGATGAGTTACAAAAACGAGTTGTAATCATCGACACTTCTAACGAAATTGCTGGGGATGGTGACGTTCCCCATCCAGCGATTGGTCGCGCCCGTCGGATGCAAGTCGCCCGTCCAGAACTCCAGCACCAAGTGATGATTGAGGCAGTGGAAAACCATATGCCAGAAGTGATCGTCATTGATGAAATTGGTACGGAACTCGAAGCAATGGCTGCTCGTACTATCGCTGAGCGGGGCGTTCAGTTGGTGGGTACGGCACACGGGAACCGGATTGAAAACCTGATCAAAAACCCTACCCTATCCGATTTAGTTGGGGGCATTCAGGCGGTAACGCTGGGAGATGAAGAAGCTAGGCGGCGGGGCAGCCAGAAGACTGTTTTGGAGCGCAAAGCGCCGCCGACCTTTGAAATTGCCGTGGAAATGCTCGAAAGGCAGCGTTGGGTAGTACACGACCAGGTAGCGGATATGGTTGATAACTTGTTGCGGGGGCGACAGCCAAATCCGCAAGTTAGGACAATCACTGACGCTGGGGAAGTGACAATTACCCGTGAGTTACCCCAAGCACCGACACCAATGCGATCGCCTAGTACCGGAGGCGAATATGCTGCTTCCTTCGATACTCCGGGACGACCTACTGGCTGGCGCACTTCTGGGCAGATGATGCCATTACCCAGTCAACCTAGATCGCTGCGGGGTCAGGATTTGCGGGTAACGAGTACGGCACTAAACTCGCCGCGGACTCTACCCTTCGGAAGCTCATCTGGGGTACGCGACGTTACCAACCCACCGGATCTTTCAGAACTAGGGCCAAGATCGCTGAGCAATGACTTTGACCAGATGCTGGATCAATCTTGGCATCAGTCAGAATTGCTCTCAGATGGTTCCTTTGCCGGGCCGAATGGGGAAGATTTGCCATTGCAGGTTTATCCTTATGGCATCAGCAGCCAACAACTAGACCAAGTGATTCGGGTGCTGAATTTGCCTGTGGTGTTGACGAAGGATATGGATAGTGCGGATGCCGTTTTGGCACTGCGATCGCACGTAAAAAACCATTCCAAATTACGGCATATCGCCAAAGCCCGTCATGTTCCCATCCACGCAATTAAGGCAAACACTGTATCTCAGATTACCCGCGCTTTGCGGCGTCTGCTAGATATGGATGACCCCAGCAATCCCGACGTTGCCGAACTCAGTTTATTTACCACCACGGGTAACGAGGACGAGATTGAGGCTCTGGAAGAAGCCAGACTTGCAGTTGAGCAAATTGTCATCCCAAAGGGACAGCCAGTGGAACTTTTACCGCGTTCTGCCAAAGTGCGGAAAATGCAACACGAACTGGTGGAACACTACCGCCTCAAATCTGACAGTTTTGGGGAAGAACCTAACCGGAGGCTGCGAATTTACCCAGCATAGGGAAGGCTTTCATGCGATTCTCTAAGAAAAAGGCAAAAGAGAAATACTTTTGCCTTTTTCTTTTGTTGGCTAGTTCTGGGCGACTCAGTGAAATTCCACAAATGCCTGGAGAGCGTTGGTTAACGTTTCCTTCAAGCGCAACGCCCTAATAACGCTCAAAACAAGCACATAACCGTTGCTGGCCAACCTATTCAGCTTTCACGAGGGACATTTTTAGAAAAATTTTGAAAAAGTTGTTGACAATTCCCTGGTAGGAACTGCTAATATATATGAGGTGAAATCAATGGGGTGTCGCCAAGTGGTAAGGCATCTGGTTTTGGTCCAGACATTCCGAGGTTCGAATCCTTGCACCCCAGTTAAAGCTAAAAAATAAGATAGAGACGCGACTAATCGCGTCTCTATCTGTTTTCCGGGGGCAATGTGTGCCAAAATCTTACGGTTGATTTTGGCTAGGCGAACAATGTCTGCGATCGCTCCAACTATTCTGGCTTTAGACTTTGACGGTGTGCTTTGCGACGGGTTGCTTGAGTATTTTCAGACAGCTTGGCGCACCTACTGTCAAATTTGGACACCTGAGAATGCAACGCCTCCAGAGAATTTGGCGGAAAATTTTTACCTGCGGCGACCCGTGATAGAGGTCGGCTGGGAAATGCCAGTGGCGATCCGGGCGCTAATATTGGGCATACCAGACGAGAAGATGTTGCAGGACTGGTCAACTGTTGCCAAAACAATCTTGGCAGAAGATAATTTAGATGCCGCTGACATCGCCATGAAGCTTGATAATATCCGCGATGAGTGGATTGCTTCGGATTTAGAATCTTGGCTGGCTTTGCATCGCTTCTATCCTGGTGTGGTGGAGAAATTAAATTCGCTTCAAGGCACTTCCGTCCAAATTTACATTGTTACCACCAAAGAAGGGCGCTTTGTTCGCCAACTGTTGCAACAACAAGGCATCGATCTACCAGAGCAGTTTATTCTTGGTAAAGAAAATCGCCGTCCCAAGTACGAAATTCTACGGGAACTAATTAGCGATCGCAGGATTAGCCTTTGGTTTGTGGAAGACCGCTTAAAAACTTTGCAAGTCGTACAACAGCAACCAGACCTTAATGATATCGGGCTGTATTTAGCAGACTGGGGTTATAATACGCCGCAACAGCGAGAAGCTGTGCGCCACAACGAACGAATAAAACTATTATCCCTTTCACAATTTGCACAAGATTTCTCTGCTTGGTCTTGACAGAGAACCGAGAGACGCGATATGTCGCGTCTCTACATCGTATTGGGGACATAAAGAAAAGTATTTTTAATATTTCGGAAAAAACACTGTAGCGGTAGATGTATGTATCTAATATCACCCGAATGGGTGAGCTAAGTGGGCGAAGCGCGATCGCTCCTGGAAATACTTAAATATGGATACATTCGATACAATCTCACACAGTATGGCTACCATCAACGGAACTAACGGTAATGACCCCGCCTTAAACGGAACTAATGGCGATGACATCATAAACGGACTAGCAGGTGATGACTTTCTCTTTGGCGGGTTGGGTAATGACATCCTCAATGGCGGAACAGGTAGCGATCGCATGGAGGGTGGCAATGGTGGCGATACCTACATTGTTGATAACGTAGGCGACGTGATTGATGAAAAAGCCCCTAATGATAGTAATAGCTTCGACACCATAGAATCGAGCATTACTTGGGTACTAGGTAACAACCTAGAGAAGCTGGTTCTTACTGGTAATAGTGCAATTAATGGTACAGGTAACGATCTAAGCAACCTAATATACGGAAATTCTGCCAGCAACTCTCTATTTGGTGGCTTTGGCGATGACCTTCTCGATGGGGGTGCGGGTGCTGATCGAATGGAAGGTGGCGCGGGTAACGATACTTATATTGTTGACAATATAGGCGACCAAATTATTGAGGAGTTTAGGAATCATTCTAATCAATATGATACAGACACGGTTGAATCGAGCATTACTTGGACACTGGGTGGGGGCCTGGAAAGGCTAGTTCTTACAGGGAATGCGGCGATAAATGGCACAGGTAATGGTTTTGGCAACGGACTTACCGGCAACAATGCCAACAACACGCTAATTGGTGGCGCTGGGGATGACAGACTTGTGGGAGGCGGCGGCAGCGATATCCTTGATGGTGGCGCTGACAACGATATATATTTCATCAGCGATACCAACGACACAATTATCGAAGCTGCCGACGGTGGCAGAGACACGGTTGAAAGTTCCGTCAGTTATACGCTGGCTGCCAATATAGAAACATTTTATCTGACAGGTGATGCGGCAATAAATGGCACGGGTAACGCTCTTGGCAATGGGATGTACGGCAATGAAGCCAGCAACACTTTGAATGGTGGTGATGGGGATGACTGGTTTGAGGGACAAGGCGGTAACGATATCCTCATCGGTGGAAATGGTAATGATACTTATGTCATCTATAGCGATACCGATGCCAACGATACCGTGATAGAAGCCGTAAATGGTGGTACGGACTTGGTTTTTTCTAGTGCCTCTTGGACGCTAGGTGCCAACGTGGAAAACCTTCGTCTCTATGCCTTGAGTAGTGCCGATTTCATGTATGGCATAGGTAACGAACTAGACAACAGAATAGAGGGAGATTACAGCCATGACACTCTCAAAGGAAAAGCGGGTAATGACATCCTGACAAGTGGGAGTGGAAACGACACCTTGGTGGGTGGTAGTGGCAGTGACGTACTTACAGGTAGTATTGGTGCTGACAAATTTTACTTCTATGGCAAGTCAAGCGCTGTAGATCGGATTACGGATTTTTCAGTAGCAGACGACACGATTGGCATTGCTAGTCGTTCTGGCTCAATGTTTGCCAACGCAGGGCTAACAGTTGGCGCGGCAATTACCGCTTCGCAGTTCCGCATCGGTGCTAGTGCAGGGGACGCAGGCGATCGCTTCATCTATAACAGCACAACTGGCGGTTTGTTCTTTGACAAAGACGGTATTGGTGGAACTGCACAAGTGCAATTTGCCACCCTTTCTACTGGACTGGCTATGACCAACGCGGATATCGTCGTTTTCGCCTAAGCAACATCACTCAACCTAAGCAACTAGAGGATACAAGAATATGGCTTTAATCAACGGTACGAATGGTAATGACTCCCTCAATGGCACTATTGGCCATGACACTATAAACGGACTAGCTGGCAATGACAGTTTATTCGGTTTAGCTGGCGACGACATTTTAGATGGCGGTACGGGTGCCGATCGCATGGAGGGTGGAGATGGCAGTGATACCTACATTGTTGACAACATAGGCGACCAAATTATTGAAGATAGCAATTCTTCTAATCCTTCTGCTCCATATTTCACAGACACGGTTAAATCGAGCATTACTTGGACACTGGGTGATGGTCTGGAAAATTTAACTCTCACAGGTAATGCCAACATCAATGGCACAGGTAATGCTAGTAGCAACACCCTGATCGGAAATGATGCTAACAACACGCTAATTGGAGGCGCTGGCAATGATTTCCTTGCGGGAGGAGGCGGAAGCGATATCCTAAATGGTGGCGCTGACAACGATACTTATGTCATCAACGATACCACCGACACCATTATCGAAGCTGCCAACGGTGGCAGAGACATAGTTCAAACTTTCGTCAGCTATACGCTGGGTGCCAACCTAGAAGATTTGACTCTTCTAGGTACGGCGGCGATAAATGGTACAGGTAATGCTTTTAACAACCTCCTTCAAGGAAATAGCGCCGATAACAGTCTAAATGGTGGTGATGGCGATGACACCCTCGTTGGTGGAGGCGGCAAAGATATCCTCATCGGTGGAAATGGTAACGATACTTATACCCTCCACTGGGATATGTATAACGTTACTAAAGGCACCGAAACCATCGTTGAAGGCGTAAATGGTGGTACGGACTTGGTTTTTTCTAGGGACTCTTGGACGCTAGGTGCCAACGTGGAAAACCTGTATTTATATGGCATCAGTAGTGGCGTTTCTATGTATGGCACAGGTAACGAACTGGGCAACGAAATAAGGGGAGATTACAGCAATGACACTCTTAAAGGAAAAGCAGGTAATGACACCCTAATTGGTAACCCGGGAAACGACACCTTGGTGGGTGGAGGTGGCAGCGACGTACTTACAGGCGGCATTGGTGCCGATAAGTTTTACTTTCATGGCAAGTCAAGCGCTGTAGATCGGATTACGGATTTTTCAGTTGCTGACGACACAATTGGCATTGCTACTCGTTCTGGCTCAATGTTTGCCAACGCGGGGCTAACAGTTGGGGCGGCAATTACAGCCGATCAGTTCCGCATCGGTGCTAGTGCAGGGGACGCAGGCGATCGCTTTATCTATAACAGCACAACTGGCGGTTTGTTCTTTGACAAAGATGGTATCGGTGGAACTGCACAAGTGCAATTCGCCACCCTCTCTACTGGACTGGCGATGACCAATGCTGATATCGTCGTCGCATAAACACTATAAATTTCCCTAAGAAGGTACAAGAATATGGCACTAATTAACGGAACTAATGGCAACGACCCCAACTTACTCGGCACTAATGGCAATGACGAGATTAATGGATTAGGGGGCAATGACAGCTTATTCGGTTTAGCTGGCAACGACATTCTCGATGGGGGTACGGGTAGCGATCGCATGGAGGGTGGCGCGGGTGACGATCTGTATATCGTCGATAACGTCAATGATGTCATTGTCGAAGCAGTAAATGCTGGCTCTGATGGTGTTCAATCAAGCGTTACTTGGACGCTGAGTACCACCTTGGAAAAGTTAAATCTCACAGGTAATGCCAACATTAATGGCACGGGTAATGCTGGCGACAACATTCTCATCGGGAATGGTGGCAACAACATTCTCAATGGTGGCGATGGCGATGATACCCTCGATGGTGGAGGCGGCAACGATATCCTCAACGGTGGCGCAGGTAACGATACTTATCGAATCGATCCTGCTTCCAGCGACATCATCAACGAAGGCTTGAATGCTGGCATCGATACAGTTTTAGTTAGTCCACCTTCGCCGGGAAGTTATACGTTGGGTACCAATTTGGAAAAACTAATCCTCCTAACTGGCACCACTGGGGCGGGTAACAACCTCAACAACACTATCACTGGGAATGCTGGCAACAATTACCTGTATGGCAGGGGTGGGAACGACATTCTGAATGGCATGATAGGTAACGACATTTTAGTCGGTGGTGGTGGTAACGATATCCTGATGGGTCGTACTGGGAATGATACGCTCAAAGGCGGTCGCGGTGCAGATCGCTTTGACTTCTTCGAGCCATCGGCGGAAGGTGTGGATAGAATTGTTGATTTCTCGGTAGCACAGGACACGATTGGCATTTATGCTGCTAGTGTTCAAAGTGCAGGACTAACAGCTAATGCGGCAATTACCGCCGATCAGTTCCGGATCGGTGCTAGTGCTGGGGATGCAGGCGATCGCTTCATTTACAACAGCACAACTGGCGGTTTGTTCTTTGATAGAGATGGTATCGGTGGAACCGCACAAGTGCAATTCGCAACTGTGTCTACTGGACTGGGGATGACCAACGCTGATGTTTTCGTCTTTGCATAACAATAAATTCAATCTGAGCATCTTGATGCTTCATCAATTAAGCTAATAGCTGATAGGCAAAAAGCTGGTAGCTTAACTATGCTGGACTTAACGAAACTCGCGCGGCAAATGCAGGGCATTAGTCAACACTTAACTTTAGAGGCGGCGGCTAGTCGCCAACGCTTGGAACGCGCCCAGCAATTTTTTATCGTAGCTAAAACGCAACAGGCAGAACTGGTGCAGCGGCAAGAAAAGTGGCGCGATCGCATAACTTTTAATGCCGCTACACCAGTCGAACCCCTTTCTACCTGCATCGATTTACCAATTCCCCCAGCGTGTCACACCGTCATCGCTACAGACGGTTCCCAAATTGCCCCCAACCACCACGAAATTGCCTACTGTTATTTGATTAACGTCGGTCGGGTGATGCTACATTATGGGCAAAGTTTACACCCACTTTTGGATAGTCTGCCAGAAGTTTTTTACCAACCTGAAGATTTGTACGTTTCTCGTCAGTGGGGAATTCGCACCGAGGAATGGATGGGTTATCGACGCACCGCTTCCGAAGCGTCGGTCTTGGCAGAACTAGCTTGCAATTGGGTGAATCAGAGAGAGGTAGACAAGGGAAAAAAAATGTTGTCCGCCTTGTCCCCAGTCCCCAATCCCCAATCCCCAGTCCCTACTTTAGCGATGGTGGATGGTTCGCTGATTTACTGGTTTCTGGAACAATTACCGGGGGAAGCACGCGATCGCATTCTGCCTCCAATTTTAGAAGCTTGGGACGCTCTGCGCGAGGCTGGAATTCCCATAATGGGCTACTTGAGTGCTTCTCGCAGCAGTGACTCGCTTAACTTCCTGCGTTTACCAGCTTGTCCTCACCCAGTCCCCGACTGCATGACTCATTGTCCCGGTCAAAGCGATCGCGCACCTTGCCAAGTTTTCGACCCTTTGCGCGATACTTTCCTTTGGGCTTCCCAACTTCAGCCAGGACAACGCAGTACCTTGTGGCGTAGTTCTGCGCGAATTCTCGACTTATATGGGGAACACCAAATTTACTTCTGCTATGTCCACGTGGGAACAGAAATCGCCCGCGTAGAGGTTCCCGCTTGGGTAGCCGAAAATCCAGAGAAGCTTGACTCTGCTTTAAGTTTAATGCTAGCTCAGGTACAAAAAGGTTATGGCTATCCAGTGGCGCTAGCAGAGGCGCACAATCAGGCTGTTGTCCGAGGAGGCGATCGCGCTCGTTTTTTTGCCCTTCTCGAACAACAAATGATTAAAGCTGGTTTGAGAAATGTCGGAACTTCCTACAAGGAAGCTAGAAAGCGCGGTAGCATCGCCTAAGCCTGGTTAAGCTAAAAAATGTAAGATATCAAATCGTAGGGGCAAAGCGTTCGTGTTAAAAAATATCGAAGCTAAGCGAAAAATTATTGCCGCGAATCCTTCGCCCTAAGTAGCTTAGCTACTACGAAAAATTAAATTGTTCTAGTCTTTAGAATCATCCTCTAATGTTTCAATTAATAAATTCATTTGCTGCTGTCGCTCTTGTAAAAAAGTTTCGCATTGCCGCAAATATTCAATAGCGCTATTAAATTCATCAAAAACCTGGGCTAGATCGAGTTTACCAGCTTCAATTTGCCTAATTAAAGCTTCAACTTTGGCAACAGTAGCTTCGTAGTTCCAGTCTGGCGGTAGTTGGGCATTGGATCGCTTCTTTTTTGAGGCGTCGCTGGTGCTGGTGGATTTACTCATAAGAAATACAAGTATAAATTTACAAACTACTCTTTTGTATCTATAATTTCACTAATTTTGACTTTAATTTGTCCTTTATTCAACTGAATTTGTAGTTCCTGTCCCAGTTCTAACCCATCAGTAGAACGAGCGATCGCGCCATCTTGTTGCCTTACGACAGCGTACCCTCTGGCAAGGACACTTTGCGGATCGAGAGTGGTTAGTTTTTGCCGCAACATCTGGGTGTGCTGACTTGCGTGTTGGAGATGCTGTGCTGTCACCTGCACCAGTTGTTGACGCTTCCAGGCGATTCCTTGCTTTTCTTGGCGAATTTGCCGATCTATTGGCAAACGCCGCAACGAGTTTTTCAGTCGTTGCAGTTGGGAAAGGCTGGTCTGCAACTGTTCATTCACAGCTTCATTCAAAGCTTCAATGCGTTCTCGGTGTTCGGCGTAAAGAGTCGCGAGTTCTGGAACCGCTTGTTCAGCGGCGGCTGTGGGAGTATGAGCATAGGCATCAGCAACCAAGTCAGCCAAAGATTCATCTCTCTGATGACCAATTCCAGTGAGTACAGGGATAGAACAATTAGCGATCGCTTTTACTACTCGTTCATCATTAAAGCAAGTCAACTCTTCTACCGCACCACCACCACGGGACAAAATTAGCACCTCGGCGCGACCATCTCGTTCCACCCGCTCAATCGCTGCCAAAATAGATAGTGGTGCTTGTTCGCCCTGTACTAATGCTGGTGAAAATAAGACGTGTAAACCTGGATAACGTTGCTTGAGTGTGCGTTGAATATCACCCCAGGCAGCCGCTTGCGGCGACGTGACAACAGCGATAGTTTGAGGATGGGTAGGAAGCGATCGCTTGCGTTCTGGATCAAACAACCCTTCTGCCTCCAGCCGATTTCGCAGCTGCCGATAACGCAACGCCTGCAACCCTTCTCCCCCAGGTAATGCTTGCCAAACAATTAGTTGATACTGTCCTCGCTGCGGATAAACTCGAATACTACCTAAAATAATTAACTGCTCCCCCTGGACTGGCAGTTGCATCAATTTGTTTAGCTGGCTTTTCCATACCACACAACTAATTGTCGCCTTAGCGTCGGGGTCTTGGAGCGTGAAGAATAGCCCGCTGGGATACTTAGATGCGCTGGAGACTTCCCCAGTCACCCAGACTTGCCGCAGCTGCTCATCTGGCTCTAAGAGCTGCTGTATGTAGGATGTTAACCCAGCCACCGACACAGCTGTCTCTGGAACCAGCTGGTTAGGAATATAGTGGTTCATCGCTTAAAGAAAGAAAAATATAGAAATTGTAGCCCTCGTGGATGCAGAAGATGCCTTAAATCACTTGCTGTCATGCTAATTATGTCTCTAGGGTAGCGAGATTGAGATGAATCAGGGACTTTTGGCTAAATTTGTTAGAACTTCAGCATTTGCACCCAAACTTGCTGAGTTGAGATGTACTACCCGATGCCTGAGTTCTATTCTCTCCAAGCATCAGGCGTTTTTTGTTCAATTTATCCCTCACCTTTCGGTTGACAGTAGAACATTTGAACTACAATATAGGTTCATATCTCTAGCTTGGTCAGGATACACCAGTATCCAGGGTATAGCAGGAGGAAAGGGCGATCGCGCTCTAATTTGCCACCAAAAGTGGTAGAATAAAAATAGCTGGAAGTTAAATTTTGTAGCTGTTTTG
This sequence comes from Trichocoleus sp. FACHB-90, assembly GCF_014695505.1. NCBI lineage: Bacteria > Bacillati > Cyanobacteriota > Cyanophyceae > Leptolyngbyales > Trichocoleusaceae > Trichocoleus > Trichocoleus sp. FACHB-90. Next base: position 38,623 of record NZ_JACJOK010000073.1, on the reverse strand, counting down.
GGCATTTTTCAGCTTTGGTGATGAACCTAAATGGGGCAATGCCATCGGTGAAAAAACCTACTCACTCAAGAACCCAAAAAAAGGGTAAAACCTGAGTGAAAAGCTCAAACAAGCATTCATTATGTATCTTAAAAAGGCGGTGGATATCATCGTTTCTGCCTGTGGAGGCTGTAGAGGCGCAAAAGCTTGTTTGCTTTGAAGTCAACAGCCATTGAAACAGGAAGCTCCAGTCCGTGAGGCGGAGCAGCCTGCACAAAAGCTAATATTGCTAAGTGCGGAAGTAAAATCACCACTCCTGATTCTGTTCTTGAGGCATTAATGGCTATCCAAATCACGAACAATCCCGACAAGGAAAAAGCCCTGAGCCTGGTGCTAAACCAAATTGAGCGTAGCTTTGGCAAGGGAGCAATCATGCGCTTGGGCGATGCAACTCGCATGAGGGTAGAGACGATCCCCAGCGGCGCGCTGACCCTGGACTTAGCCTTGGGCGGCGGCTTGCCGAAGGGGCGGGTGATTGAAATCTATGGCCCGGAAAGTTCTGGTAAAACAACTGTCGCTCTGCACGCGATCGCGGAAGTCCAAAGATCCGGTGGTGTCGCCGCCTTTGTCGATGCCGAACACGCTCTTGACCCCGCTTATGCTGCCGTACTGGGCGTTGATATTGAAAATCTCCTAGTTTCCCAACCTGATAATGGCGAATCTGCCCTAGAAATCGTCGATCAGTTGGTTCGTTCTGCTGCCGTTGACATTGTGGTCGTTGACTCTGTTGCTGCCTTAGTGCCTCGCGCTGAAATTGAAGGCGAAATGGGCGACTCTCACATGGGCTTACAAGCACGCTTGATGAGCCAAGCCCTGCGTAAAATCACTGGGAACATTGGTAAATCTGGCTGCACGGTAGTTTTCCTCAACCAGCTGCGGCAAAAGATTGGCGTTACCTACGGCAACCCAGAAACCACCACTGGAGGCAATGCCCTGAAGTTCTACGCTTCAGTGCGTCTGGATATTCGGCGGATTCAAACCCTGAAAAAAGGCAATGAAGAATTCGGTATCCGTGCCAAAGTCAAAATCGCCAAAAATAAAGTTGCCCCTCCTTTCCGCATCGCGGAATTTGACATTATCTTTGGCAAGGGCATTTCGACACTAGGCTGTTTGGTTGACCTCGCCGAACAAACTGGAGTGATTACCCGTAAGGGAGCCTGGTACAGCTACAACGGTGAGAACATCGCCCAAGGTCGGGATAACAGTATTAAGTACCTGGAAGAGAACTCCGAACTTATTAAAGACATTGAGCAGAAAGTGCGTCAAAAACTTGAAATGGGAGCTGTGGTTGCAGCGAATACCGTCTCGCGAGTTGACGCTGAAGACGTGGATGTAGACGATGAAATGCTAGAGGAAGATTAAGGATTTTTCGGAAGTAAATCATCCTCTCAATACACCGGCATTAAGAATGATTTTAGGTTGGGTAGAGCGCAAGCGTTACCCAACTTTTTCTTGATAATCTTGAGCAAGGTGCGTCAACGCAACCTAATGATATAAAAAACCCGTTTTCTTTGAGAAAACGGGTTTTTTAACATAAAATCTAAAATTCATAGCGGCTATTTCTGAGTACCAGCATCTGAAATTCGCCTGCTGAAAAAGCGGTCTAAAATTTCTGACTGTTGTGTGGGACTTAACTGAGGCTCTATAGCAGAAGCTATTAGCTCATCATTGATATCTGATGATTTCAAAAAGATTGAAGTATCTCCGGGATGATTAGTTTGCTTGTCTTTAGATTTTATAGAAGATGTAGGTGCCTCTGCATCTTCTGGGGTGTCAGATGCTTCTGCATCGGAGATAGCGTTGAGTTCCGCTATTAAGTATGGAGGGACATTGCCCAGCATAACGGTGTTGCTGCCGAAAAAGAAGGAAAAAGCAAGACTGCCGAGACGGACGCGATCGCCATCTTTGAGAAGAATTCGCTGATAAACTGGTTCCCCATTGACAAAAGTACCATTTGTACTGTTAAGGTCAACCAAATAAAAACCATCGTCTTCAATATATTGAATAACTGCGTGTTGACGAGACAACCGCCGATCAGCAATTGGCATAGCAACCTGGCGCGACCTTCCCAACGTCCAGACCCCCTGTGGCTGAAACAACATCTGGGTTTTAGCGTCCACTAAGTTTGTAACCAGATACACTTGCCGATCTTGCACGACACCTTGGATATACCGAGGTGCAAGCCCGTTTACAAATTTGTTGCCCGTATTTTCCAGCTTGAGGATCTCATCTAGTAAACCATGATGATGCTCGTAGAGCTTAAGGAATACTTGATACAGACCCAAGCGTTGTTCTAGTTCCATGTATGCGATGAACTCAATTTTAGGTAAGGCTTCTGCTGGTACGACCATAACCAGTCAGCAGGAAGTTTAGAATTGCTAGTTCTTAAGTCACGCTGGTTTAGTTAATCAAAGTAAATTACACCCCACAGAAATGATAAAATGCTTGACTACCCCCTCTTCTAGCTTAGATCGCCTTACTCTTTAGAGGAATCCGCAGGATTACGGGAACTGTTTTTCTTTATTACTTACGTTCAGCTTTTTGCTCTAAGCGAAACAGCCAAACCATCAGGGCAACAACGCCAATTTGTAGCCCCAAGTTAGGAATGGCTGAGGCGATTTCCCTTCCTGCTGCTAATTGGGCGAAGAAAACAACCGCGCCAATGAAGCCAGATGCACCGCACGCCACGTAAACAAATTGTCTCAAGCCCCGGTAGGGAGAGGCTGCTTCTGCTTTCAGGCGCTTATATAGTTCAGGATCAACTCGCTGATTGTTTCTGCTATTACTATTACGATTTTTTAAATTTGGTGCCATCAGTCTCGATACCCCCATATCTAAGTCTATCTTTACACGATGGCACCGAACATTGGGATAAAAGCTTATTGTCAGAAATGATTCTCCATCAGTTATAATAAAAAACTGGCAGTGCCGGTGTAGCTCAGCGGTAGAGTAGCTGATTCGTAATCAGTTGGTCGTGAGTTCAAATCTCACCATCGGCTTTAAAAAACCTCTGAACCCTAGAAAAATACAGGGTTTCAGATAGTATAAGTAATTTATATCTGACTAAATAAAAAAATTGACTTTTGACTATCATCAGGCGATCGCTGTGAGTTAGCGATCGCTTGGACTGGAAAAGTGGATAGGCTAATTCTGATTGTCCACGGACTATAAGTGTACGGACGATGTGCCACAAAGAATTGCACGACTTTTATTCTTGTTCAAATAAAGAACGAGTCATCAAAATCTCCCCTCCGGACAACCCTTTTAAAGAAAAAAGAATTTGCCAATGCCGTTTAATATCAATCTGCTGCCTCATCACCGTGCAAAAGCGGTGCGTGAATACGGGAAACAATACTATGTTGATGCTAAGGGCGATCGCTTTCCCAGTGTCACAACCATACTTAACGCTACCAAACCACAAGAAGATCGAGAAGCACTCTTCAATTGGCGCAACCGAGTCGGAGTAGAAGAAGCTAATCGCATTTCTGGTGCTGCTAGTGGTCGTGGTACTTCTACCCACAAGCACATTCAGCGCTATCTGCTTGGTGAGGATGTCTCCTGTCCAGACGCCGCTAAACCCTACTGGGAAAGCTTGCAGTCTGTCTTGCAAGACATCAACGAGGTGCGCTTAGTGGAAGGTTCTGTTTTCCACTACGACTTGACTTATGCCGGGAGAGTGGATTGTGTCGCTAGTTACAAAGGTGTTCCGTGCGTCTTGGATTGGAAAACTGCTGATAAACCCAAAGGTTCGGCAGAACGCTTACATGATGCACCAATTCAGCTGGCGGCTTACTGCGGCGCAGTTAACCAGTTTTATCAAGAGTACGGCATCGAATTAAATCATGCTGGCGTGATTGTAGCAGTTCCGGGAATGCAAGCTGAAGTGTTCTGGTTCGATCCCGATAAAATGATGGTTTACTGGCAACAATGGCAGAAAAGAATTGCAGAATTTTGGCAGCGTCGAGGAGCAAGCAAAAATGATGCAAAGTAGCTCTAAAATTTTGGCAGGGCTGATTGGGGTTTGTGTGGGTGATGCTTTGGGTGTTCCAGTCGAATTCACCAGTAGAGTAGAGCGGGTGAAGTCACCAGTGGAAACTATGCTAGGTTACGGAACTTATAATCAACCTCCTGGTACTTGGTCTGATGATAGCTCTCTGACTTTCTGTTTAGCAGAATCTCTATGTAGCGGGTTTTCAATAGACGCGATCGCATCCTCTTTTTGTCGCTGGTTAAACGAAGCTTACTGGACTCCCCACGGCGAAGTTTTCGATATCGGCAATACCACTTATGATGCTCTTGAGCGTCTGCAACAGGGTTTCCCACCTGTAGAAGCTGGCGGTACAGATGAATACAGTAATGGCAATGGTTCCTTGATGCGAATTTTGCCCTTAGCTTACTATCACAAAACTCTAAGTTTTCCTGAATTAATTGAGCGCGTACATCAAGTATCTTGCATCACTCATGCTCATTTACGCTGTCAAATTGCTTGCGGTATCTATATCAGTATCGCCGTTTGTTTATTGCAAGGAATGGCTCTATCAAATGCCTATCTCCAGGGAATTCAAAACGCCCAAGTAATTTACACTCAACCTTTATACGCTTCAGAAAAACATCATTTTTCTAGAGTTAACAGTGGTGAAATTGCCTCTTTAGCGATAGATGATATTCGGTCAAGAGGCTATGTCATTGATACGCTAGAGGCTGCTCTATGGTGTTTATTAAATAGCTCCTCATATTCTGAGGCTGTTTTAAAAGCTGTGAACTTGGGCGAAGATACTGATACTACAGCAGCTGTTACTGGCGGTTTGGCTGGAATTTATTACGGGGTAGAAAATATTCCTGAAGAATGGATGAATCAAATTGCCAGAATTGAAGATATTATTGATTTGGGAAGACGTTTGGAAGCAGCTATTTGCACTTAATAAAAACCGCTCCCTAATCACTTCCACTTGAAGAACAACCCCTCATAAGAGGAGCGGGAAGCCGAAGTTTTTTTAACATGAAAGGAGCTTTTTGCTCCTCCCTGCCTTGTCTTTTTTCACTCCCTTCTATGCAAGAGAAGAAGGCTGGGGATTAGGCTTTATGTCCCATTCACGTTATCTGAAATCCACTGTAAATAAGGTTGAGAACCAGCCAAAATTGGGAGAGCAATAATTTCTGGTACTTCGTAAGAGTGCCATTCTCGGATCTTAGCTTCCAAACTGGAAAAGTGCGCCAAATCTGTTTTAATTACTAGCTGCCACTCTTGTTCTGAGTTAACTTTTCCTTGCCAGGTGTAGATGGAATGCACTGGCATCAAGCTAACACAGGCAGCAAGACGAGATTGTACTAAATTTTGGGCTATCTTTTCTGCTTCTTCCTGCGAAGATGCCGTTACTAATACTACACCGTAGCCAGTTGTAGCAGAATCCTTATCCATAATCTGTAACTTATTATTAGTTCGTGTAGGGACGCAACACCGTCGTGTCCCTACGCCGCCAAGCTTTTATCCAACCATTTGTTCTACTGCTTCTTCAAACGCTGTCATAGCGATAACGTTTGCTGAATAGACGGAGTTTAGTGTTTCTGATGGCAGTATAGCGCCGCTCAGTTTGGCACCTTCCAGGTTTGCTCCTACCAGTTTTGCTTCACTGAGATTTGCATCGCTAAAATCTGCCTTACTGAGAATCGTCCAGCTTAAATCTGCTCCCTCTAAACAAGCCTTTACCAAGTTAGCGCTCCTTAAGTCTGCTCCTTTGAGGTTAACTCCGCGCAGCATCGCTTCACTCAAATCGGCTGCTACCAAGTTGGAGCCTTCCAGGTTAGCGCCAGTCAGTTTGGCATCACTGAGGTTGACTCCCTCTAAATCAACTCCACCCAAGTCTAATCCTTTCAAAAAAGCTCTACTTAAGTTAACGCTATTTAAAGATGCGCCATACAACTTCGCGCCGCTGAGTCTTGCTTCGCTTAAGTTTGCCCAGTTCAGGTTAACACCGCTTAAGTTTGATTCCCGCAAATTTATCCGTTGCAGATTCGCACCACTCAAGTTTGCTCCCCATAGATTAGCTTCCCGCAGATTGGCGGCGCACAGATTCGCCCCACTGAGTTTAGCTCCAGGCAGTTTTGACTTCACCAGAAACGCCCCGCTAAGGTTAGCTTTGGTTAAATCCGCATCTACCAGTTTGCCTTCACTGAGTTTGAGAAAATTCAGATCCGCCCAATTTAGGGAAGCCCTTGTCAGGTCTGACTTGGTTAAAAAAGCTCGGCTGAGCTTGGCTCCTCTCAGGTTAGCGCCTGTGAGATTTACCCCGATTAAAGTAACTCCCCGCAGGTCTGCTCCGCTGAGGTCTACACCTGCAAAGTCTCTGTGTCCTGCTTCGTAAAGCTTGAGTAGGTGGCTCACTTCCATCGCGCGATCGCTCTCCCTGCTAATAAGTTTATATAAACTGTTTAAGAGACTAGAAATACCAGCTTTCATTGGCTCAATAGCCGCCTTTGTTTGTTGCTACCTTAATAGCTACAACTGCTTTTCCGTCAAGCTTTACTCATTACTCACTTAAGTCTTAATAATTATTTTACTCTCAGTGACTCCCTGCTTTATAAGGGTTAGTTGCATCACTTTACAAATATTTTCTTTAAGAAAGTTTAAAATATTAATAGTTTAAGTTAATTTACTAATATAAATTAACTGGCTCTAATTATTTTCAGTAAAAATACGGTAGCCAGTGAGGCTATAAGCGGTTCTAACTTTATTAATTCATTGCTTAATATGGGTTTTTGAGGGCCAGAATCAAAAATCCTACCAAATCTATATGCAGCCATTTTTAACTGCCAGTCTGCAAGATTAATGCTCCAGCGATGCGTAAGCGGTGACAGAAGTTAGCTGACCACAAGCCAATGTAAGCGTCTTGCCGTAGGCAAGACGCTTACATTGAGCAGGTACAAAGATTGGCTACCAGGCTGGCAGGAGCGTTAGAGAGCAGCAACGATGTTGGAGAACGTGCCAGCTTTTCATAACTACCCCTTACAAAGAGTAAACTTGACCATCAATCAGCAAGCGGGTAATTCCCTTAGCTTGCAGTTGAGAACAAGTTTTCTGAAGCATTTTGCCATCTGGAACCTTAATCACTCGTTGAGTGCGGTTGGAAAACCGTCTAGCCACCCGGTGATTGTCGAAAACTGGCAGCGTTCTCTGCTGAAACTCCTGGGGAGGAATTTGTCCCAGATCGCTGAACTCTTTGAGAGGACGAGAAATTAACTCTGCTGCACGGTCAACGACTAAATAGCAAATTTTGGGAAGCACCGCGTTGGACAGCGGTAAAACTTGAACTCCTTCGCGGTTTTCACCGCGTAACATTCCTCTTTGATGGCCAATCTTTGGCGTTGGCGGATCATCGTCCCAATCGTCGTCTTCGAGGTCTTCTAAATCTGCATCCTCGTCGTCCTCGTCGTCCTCGTCGTCCTCGTCGTTGTCTAAAGCTCTCAGGTCTTCTAAGAGCATCTCTTCTATGACGCTGGCTTCGACTTCGGCAGCGTAATTATCATCATCCCGCCGTTCGGCACCACCTGTCTGTGCTGAATCAACTGCCACCTCGAACAGTGGCTCGGACGATGTCCCAAGAAGCTCTGAGGAAGGAAGGTTTTCTTCATCCTCCGTACTGTCTATTGTCTCTAGCGAAGATTCTACTGACGAGCGCCTGCGACGTCGCCGTTCGGAGTTAAAGATTTCCGCAGAGGGTTCTTCAATTTTTTCGGTTTGTGCATCGTTATCGTTTTGTGCAAACGTATCTGGCAACGTCTCTTGCGGTTCGTCTTCCTCAGAGGCTGTTGGTTCCGAAACGCTGCTATGGCCACGAGTAGCCCGCTTTTGCTGGATCAGACCTTCATATTCCTTCTCGGACAGACGATTTTTCAGGAGGCGGCTAATTGTCGAGTTACTGACATCATAACGAGTAGCCAGGGTTGAGGTTGTCTCTCCTGGCTGTCGATACAGGTTAAGGATTTCGCGTTTATCTGATTCTGAGAGTTTTCTCACACTCATGCCACTTTTTAAGCACGTTTGCGTCCGCTGCGGCGAGAACGACTGGAGGTGTCAAATTCTAGGGCAGCACCGATGGCAAAAAGCACACCGCTGAAAACCCAGAACACTTCCAATAGTCCGCCACTTTGGTATTCATCGCCAATGTAAGTATCGGCGTATTTAAACCACATATCGGCAACATAGTAGGAAAAAGCTGCTCCTGCAATCATCCTCCAAGATTGGGAAAAGCGTCCCCCCCAAAAGGCTAACAATACGGTTGCAGCAATAATCAAGAGGAAGATATCGATAACTACGTAGAAGATGTTTAAAAATCCCGCCAATGGTTCTAGTAGTTTTTCGACGGATATAACCCAGGCTGGGGGAGGTGCTGGCTCAGCAGTAGCAGCTAGAACCCCTGTAGCAGAGGCTTTACCTTGTGCTAATTTAGCGGTTTTGACTGCTGGTGCTTTGCTAGCAGCGTAGGCCGTGGGTGTGCCGTAGGCATTCGCTTTCTTGGCTAAATTTGCATTAGCCACTTGCGTTGAAGAAGTAGGTAGTGAGTCAACTGAAACTGCTGTTGACTGCTTGGGGGGGGCAAAGGAAAGCCAGAGTGCCAAGGCAATACCGATGAATGCGATCGCGCCCACAACTGCCCACTGCCAAATTTCTAGATTCAATCGTCTGGAGATCACCGCTAAAATCATGCCCCAACCGAGAAACAGATAGGCAGGCACAAAAAACAAATCCCCAGGCGACACAATTGGTTCTTGATGTAAAACCAATTCCCAATAGCAAAATAACAAGTTTCCCAGGAAATAGCACAACATTCCCATACCGAATCCCAGCCAGACGTTACGCCCGCTGACAATCTGAGGAGAGCGCCAGTTTCTAAAACACAGCACTGCTGCGCCTAGATAAGCCACTTCTTCAAAAATGTAAGTTCCAATCGTGTACCACAGCGGACGATCTTCCCCTGGCGCTGAAATGCTAAACAGCAGAAAATACAGCAGTGCTAGTACGGCCCAGGCAATTCCAGCGATCACAATGGTTTGAACACCCAGTATGGATTGCCAAGTAGATGAATTTTCCGATGACTTTTCCAAAGAGCTGCTCATAAGTCCTCAAAAAAAAAAGGATGCACGCTTTTGTTTCGATGGCAAATACCATTTAAATGAATAATCGCCTAAAAATCTCATCTCAGGAAGCGCAAGTGTCTCCTCTGGCAATGCTTTTCTCCGGCGCATTACCTTAAACATTTTTCTTTAGCGCCACAGCTTACCAAGGGGAGATTGATTCAACCACTCAATAAACTGATTCAGCTCTCCTGGTTGCATATCTTGTAATGTATCCTTTACTCCCTGAGAAAAGTTCGTATTGCCAAAATACTCCTTACCCAGGCGATGAAGTTCTTGCAACAGAGTTATCAGATGATGTTCTTCCCAAGCGGGAATCTGAAGGCTAGTCAGCGGGTCCATCGTTAGCAAGTTTTTGACCGCTTGCGGCGAATCCGCTCCTGGAAAGTGCCACTGCCGGAAGACATCGGTAAGGTCTTTCTGAAATAATCCAGCTTGCCTATTTCCTAAGAGGTCTTCAATGTCTATGTAAACCGCCTGGAGTAGCAACAGGCAGGCTTGCGTTATAGGGGTAATTTTGAGATCGCTACCAGCATCAGTTGCTAGCTGCTCTAGGCGAATTTTGCCCCAAATACTATACCGATCTGGCTCTTCCAGCAAAACGCAGGCTTTGCCACGGTTATCGGTGAGGTCGCGCCAAAAGGCTCTGGCTTCTTCTGCTTGATTGGCAGCAAAGACACTTAGCAAGCGAAATGTCTGCCCCTGATAATTGAGAATTGGGATCTGTTGCTCCCGCTTGGGGTGCTGAATGCTTGAGATTTCAACATCCTGCCGTTTCAGAATAAACATGACACTGGCAAATGACTCCTGACATAGCCGGGGGTGCTGTGTCCCTTATAGGCGATCGCCGCGCAACGATCAAGGGCTACAGAGCGCTGGTGATGGTTTAGAATCCGGCAACGCTGCCTTGTGAGTCTGCTCGAAGAGCGATCGCCTTGACTAATACACTATCGTATCCAAGCATCTCTCGTATAATGGTTTCTAGTGTACATTGCTCTTATAGCTCAAAAGAGCCTCCTTACTTTAATAAACCTTTGAAATTCCGGCTTGCTTTACAGCACTCAGCACAGATAGAATCTTATATACTAAGATAGAAATTCTGTGGGTGCGTAACTCAGGTGGATAGAGTAGCTGCCTTCTAAGCAGCCTGCCGCAGGTTCGAGTCCTGCCGTACCCGTTTTAAATAATAACCTTCAAGCCCCGACTATACCTAAAAAACCAATATAGACATCCAGAAGCCACACTTGTGACTTCTGGATGTCTATTATTTTCAAAAACTAAAACCTTTATAGCGTTTCTCCGTTGGGTGAAGTATGAAATTATAATATGTGGCGGTTGTGGCCTTACAACGACCATTAATTAGTCACGACGACAATCTGTCACCGATGACAATTAATTTAGTCTCTGTACATATACAGTCTCTATTTCGTATTTTTTAAAGCCCGTGACGAGGATTGAACTCGTGACCTCACCCTTACCAAGGGTGTGCTCTACCACTGAGCCACACGGGCGAAAAAGGCAAAAGGCAAAATAAAATTTTTACTTTTTCCATTTTACCTGAATTGTGGTGGGCCGAGCTGGATTTGAACCAGCGTAGGCGTAGCCAGTGGATTTACAGTCCACCCCCATTAACCACTCGGGCATCGACCCATTTCGATCCACGATTAATAATCGTAGCACAGCTTTTTAGAAATTGGAAAGGGTTTTAGGCAAATTTGTTCTCCGATGTTAGGAATCGCACTTCCCCAATCAGCCTCCACCGAAGCGCGGGATATTTCTCACAGTTATCGCCCGACTCGGAAAATCACTTTCATCATAAATCTCTCCCACCAACTCCTCTAGAATATCTTCCAGCGTGATCAGCCCCACAGTGCCACCATACTCATCCACCACAATCACGATGTGCAGGCGCTGTTGCAACATTTCCTTGAGCAGATTCGCAACTCGCTTCGTGTCTGGCACATACATCGGCGGGTCCATCGCCTCTGTCACCAGTCCATTGTCAATCCCTTCTTTTCGCAATTGATTGAGCTGCTGGAGCGCCCGCTTCAGGTGAACAATTCCCACAATTTGATCCTTAGACTCCTCCTGCACGGGGATGCGGGAGTATCCCGTCTCCAAACAAAGATTTACAAACTCCTGCAAAGTTGCCTCATGGGAGATAGTCCGCATCTCAATCCGGGGCTTGACGAGATCGTGGGCGCTGAGACTATCTAGCATCAGGGCTTTATTCAGCAGCTGGTGTTTATCCAAATCCAGTTTGCCCTTACCGCCCAAAATTTCAATCATCAGTTGGAGGTCTTTTAATGACTCTCCCTCCTGAACAGCACCTCTCTGAAACAGGCGAATCACACTCTGAGCAATAGTTTCAAACAGATAAATGATTGGTGCTAGAGCAATTGAAAGCAAGTATATCGGGCGAATAGAAAACTTAAAAACTGCCATCACATTGTTAACAGCCAGAGATTTTGGTGTAACTTCGCCAAAAATTAACACCAGAAAAGTGACAACAGCGGTGGCAATTCCTATACCCGCATTACCCAGCCAAAAGGCAAATAAATTACTGGTCAAAATCGCTGAAAAATTATTGACTAGGTTGTTGCCCACAAGGAGGGTAGTAATAAATCGAGCGCGGTTCTCTAGTACTAGCGAAAACATCCGGCTTAGGTCACTCTGCTCTTTCATCAGCGCCCTGAGCTTGAGATTGTCTAGCGCCGTCAGAGCGGTTTCGGAACCGGAGAAAAAAGCCGAAAACAAAAGCATCAATCCCAAAACTGCGATATCGAGCCAAACACTTCCTAAAAGCGGGCCGATATCAGAAGCAACCAGAATATATGACCCAACAGGTAAAAAAATCACGGGAAGATAAAAAAGGCAAAAGACAAAAGCGCACCAAAGAAAAGGTGTAGAGAAAGCGATGAGCGCTCTCGCGATCGCGCCTTCCCGAAATCTAGGAGCAATATAGGCAAAAGAAAAAGAAAAATTTTTAACTTTTACCTTTTAGCTTTTGCCTTTTAACTTTACATTAGCTCACCAGTTTCTTGTAGTGAGTGCAAGCGGCGGTAAATTCCTTCACGGCGTAGTAGTTCCGCATGGCTACCGACTTCTACAATTTGTCCTTGGTCGAGAACGACGATTTTATCTGCTTCTCGGACGGTGCTTAATCGGTGAGCGATGATGATTGTGGTGCGGGTGCCAAGGATGCTACGCATGGCAAGCTGAATTGAGCGCTCAGATTCGTAGTCAAGGCTGGAAGTCGCTTCGTCAAAGATCAAAACGTCAGGTTCCACCAGAAGCGCTCTGGCAATGCCTAAGCGCTGTCTCTGTCCGCCAGAAAGCCGCATTCCCCGCTCCCCGACAACGGTGTAGTAACCTTGCGGCAAATGCTCGATTACTTCGTCTACTCTGGCAATGCGACAGGCCTCCTGCACTTGCTCAAAGGTGGCTTTGGGGTTCCCGTAAGTGAGATTATCTAGCAGGGTGCCGTTGAAGATGTCTACTTCTTGGTGGACAATGGCTAACCGCCGCCGATAGCTGCTGACATCCAGGGTACGAATGTCTTGCCCATCCATTAAAATGCTTCCCTGTGTGGGTTCAAAGTACCGGAACAGCAGTTTAACTAAGGTAGATTTTCCCGATCCTGAACGACCTACTAGAGCTACAGTTTGATACGGTTCAATCAGTACATTGATGTTTTGTAAAACTGGGCGGCTGGTGTCGTAGCCAAAAGTAAGATGGGAAAATTCGATTTTTCCGGTGAATTGATAGGATGTGGCAGTCGCAGATGAATCTATAGCCAAATCGCCAGCATCTGCCCCAGAGGGATGCTGCATAAATTCGTGAAACCGTAGCATTGAGGCATAGCGACGCGCAAAAATCTCGGCTATGTTGGCGATTGGTTCCAACTCTGCATAAGCCATGCTGGAAATGGTTAAAGTCGTCACAAAGTGACCAAGTGAAATCTGTCCTTTTAGTGCAGCGTCGAGAGTCAAACCTAGCACCATCAAAACACAAAACTGGATGATAGTCTTTTGCCAAGTGGCGAGTTTGATGTAACCGAGGTGAATGCGATAATCAACTACTTTAAACTCGCGGTTTAAGCGTTGTCGTTGTCGTTTGATTTCTATTCCTTCTGTGGCAAATGCTTTGACGGTTTTGATGTTAGTGACGATTTCCGAGGTGCGGCTTTGGGTATTTTCCATGTATTTATCTAGCTGTCGTTCTTGTTGCATCAGGTGCTTTAAACCTCTGAGGCTGAAGCTGAGGATAAACAGGAACGAAACTAGAAATATTAAAGCAATGCGCCACTCGATTAGCCAGATAATTCCAAATATACCCAGGACTCGGAATAGCTTGGGAATAAACTGTCCGGCAATTTCTGGGTAAGTCCAGGTGTGGTTTTCTAGCCCTTTAGCAACTCGTCCGGCAATACGTCCGGGGTTGTTTTCTTCATAAAATTCTAAGGGCAGAGTGAGGATTTTTTCTAGAGTTTTTTGGGCTTGATCTCGACGCGATCGCAAGGCTATATCCCAATGGAACCACCAACTCGTCCAAGTCTGAACTGGCGCTCTAACTACGGTGACAAGGAAGATTAAACCCATCAGTACGGATAGGGAAAAGAACTGATTTGCTGGTAAATTGGTAATATCCGCTGCGAATGCGATCGCATTCTGCAATGCTTTATCTAGCGGTTGATTGGACAGCACATTAAGAATCTGTCCGATGGCGTAAGGAACCGCTAGATCGACGATTTCAAAAATACTGGCTGCGGCGATACTAAAACACGCGATCGCCCAATATTTTCGGTAATAACCAAGGATATCCCGAATGCTTGCCATAATTCTTTAGTTGTGAAAAATTTCCGCGAGAAATTAAAGAGTTAAGCTCACAAAAGCGACTCTGAAAAACTAATTAAAAGTTTTTTGGGTTAAATACAGAAGTTACGCGATGTGCAAATCCAAAGGTTACTTTCCCTATTAAAAAGGGAGATATGCCGCTTATTATATTCAGCCTATACTCCGCAAAACCCCCTTTTTAATAGGAGCTAAGAAAGATTCTATCTTCCTAATCTTCCTTCAAAAGGAGATAAGAAAGAATAAATTGCACGTCGTGAAAATTCTATCCCTAAAACAGGGATGATTACAGGAACGTTGAAATAAGCCGAAGGCTTGAATTTATGGCTTTATCAGCATCGGTAGTATCCTCACCTTGAAGATTACACGGCGTAGGCTGATTGAAGCGCCCACCAAATGAGGAAACCAATACCGCCCAAAACCAGCACAGATGAGATAGCGATCGCTGTTGGGCTATCAGCTCCCTTAAACTTCATAATTCCACGATTCAAGTCTGACATAGCGCGGCGATCCTCCTTTTATCGAAGATTAGCAAATATTTGTAAAGTTTATCCTATCCATCACTAGGTTAGCGGGTGATACGGCGCTCGTCTATCACCCAAATGGGTCATAAATGGGTTGGGGTAAGATGGAGGCGACTTTTGATTGGGATTGAGGTGGATAATCCGAAGTTCCAAGTTATTGATCCCATTAACTTTGGCGCTGGCGACAGCACTTCTGTTCACTGCTTGGGGCTATAAAAATGCTGCTTACTACAGCGATCGAGGTAACGTGCTATACAACCAGAACCAACTGGAGGAGGCGATCGCTTCTTACCGTCAAGCTACTCAACTTGACCCTAATAATTCTCTTACTTACAACAATCAGCGATCGCTGCCTATCATCAAGCTTTAAGTTTACCAGATACGCTAGAAGCACCAGCTGCTTCGGTTCACAATAATTTGGGTTTAGCATTCCATCAGCAGGGAAAATGGAAAGAAGCTATTGAAGAGTTTAAGCAAGCTGTGCAATTAGACCCTAATTATGTAGAAGCTGAAGATAATCTCAAAAAAGCGCAGCAACAGCTCAAAAAGCAGAGATAAACTTATATTTTGCACCTGTAGAGTCTACAAAACATCACTCTAGCCCGCGCACCATCCGGGCTTTGTTTATGTAGCCACGACTTCAGTCGTTGGGCATATTAATAACTTTGTCGTTGAGGGAGATTATCCGTGAAAATTGCGCTGGTTATTTTAGCAGTTGTTGTGGGGTTGGTAGTGGTAGTAGAAGTGGGATTGCGCCTGCTGTTTGGTTTTGGTAATCCCCTCATTTACGTTGCCGATGAGCAGATTGGTTATTTATTAGCACCGAATCAGCGGACTCGCAGGTTTGGGAACCGGATAGAAATAAATCAATATTCGATGCGAAGCCCGGAAATAACCGAAACTCTCCCAGAGTCTACGATGCGGGTGCTGTTGTTGGGAGATTCCATCGCTAATGGTGGCTGGTGGACGGATCAAACCAATACGCTTTCGGCAATGCTGACTAAGCTGTTGGAATCATCTATCGATAGTAATACTTTTAAACAGGTGGAAGTTCTCAACGCTTCAGCGAATTCCTGGTGTCCGCGTAATGAATTAGCTTACATCAAGCGATTTGGTACGTTTGACGCTCAGATAATTGTATTGCTGATTAATACCGACGATTTATTCGGTACGGCACCAACTTCGATACCAGTCGGGCGCGATCGCTTCTACCCCAGCCAGAAACCGCCACTTGGGATAGTAGAAGCCTTCAGTCGCTATGTATTGCCATACAAGCCGCCCTCAGAGATGGCACAGGTGAACGCAGAATCAGGCGATCGCGTCGGATTTAATCTAGAAGCAATCCGAGAAATTAAGACAATAGCAGATCAAAAAGGTGCCAGCTTAATGCTTGCGATGACACCTCTAAAGCGAGAAATCGGTGAACCTGGCCCCCGCGATTATGAATTGGAAGCAAGAAAGCGCCTGATTGACTTGACAAAGGCGCAAAATATTGCCTACATAGATTTTCTACCAATTATCAACTCAAAACAGCAGCCAGAAAGCCTGTACCGAGATCATATACACCTCAGCATCGAAGGAAACCAGCTGGTTAATCAAGAAATTGGGCGAGCGTTGCCAATTAAAAATTAAAAATAGGGATTACTCAATTTTTAATTTTTAATTTGGCATTTTTAATTGTCTCAATAGGAAATCGCCACACTTGGAGAACTTAAACAACGACTCTCCCAGTCCGGTTCCTGCCAAACCTGACCATCGAGAGCCAACTGATCAATCAAACTTGCCAAACGCAGAGCCTTAAGCGCCTGTTCGCCACCTACGGAAGGTTGTTTACCACCCCGCACACAACTAACAAAATGCTCTAACTCCGCGTGCAGTGGCTCAATATTACTGGTATAAACCTTCTCAATTAACCCATCCTGCCGATAAAGCACCTGCCCATATTCCGTCATATAGTTGGCGGTTGTTTGCCGATGAATCAGAATTTCATTATTGAGAAAATCTGCTTCAGTGAGGGAATTTTTGCAATGGGCAGCAATCCGGCGAATTTTGCGGTGTGTCACCTTACTGGCTGTTAACGTAGCCACAATACCATTAGCAAAGCCAAGGGTCGCAGTTACATAATCTAAATAACCAGAATCAGAAGCACGACTACCACTAGCTGTCAACTTAACCACTGGCGCAGCTGCCAGTTCCAGTAAAAGATCGATGTCATGGATCATCAGATCCAAAACCACAGAGACATCGTTAGCCCTTTGAGAATAGGGACTCATGCGATGAGCCTCTAGAGCCAGCAATTCTTCTGTTTTCAGCACTTTGCTGAGTTCTTGAAAAGCCGGGTTAAAGCGTTCAATGTGTCCCACTTGTAGAATACAGTGAGAATCGGCTGCCGCATTTACCAGAGATTCAGCCTCGGCAATATTGGCAGCAATCGGCTTTTCAATCAAGACATGAATCCCTGCTTGCAGACAGGTCATTCCCACATCGTGATGCAGCCTTGTGGGAACAGCAATGCAAACGGCATCTACATATGGGATTAAGTCGTGATAATCTTCAAAAAAGCGGACGCGATATTTACTTGCAGTGTCCAAACCCCGCTCAACATTAATATCTGCCACACCAATCAGTTCAACGTCTTTAAGCAGACTTAGAACGCGGGTGTGATGCTGCCCCATATTGCCAACTCCAATTACGCCAATGCGGATTGGTTGCGGCTGGTTGCGCTGTAAATGAGCCTCTGGGTATCTTCCTGATATGCTATCTTGCACTCCTGTATGCTCCTCCACCACCTGTGTATAGGTCAATTAGCAATAGTTACTTGCCTGAGACGATCCAGATGGTACCATAGTGCCTTCATTTGTGAAGAATTTCAAAGCTCTGTCTAAATTCATAAACTATAAGCCAGATTTTAACTTCTCTTCCATTGTGTTGAGGTTTGTAAATTTGATGCAGGCGGATGTGTCACTTTCTTTCCCGTCCATTTGGGGAGGAGTCGGTTGCTGGGACAGGCCGGAGAGTCTGTCAAGATCCGGTAGGGTAGGCTCTCCGGTCTGTCATTAGTTGTCGGTTGTCAGTTGAAACTGACAAGATTAACAACAACAAGAAAATATGTTGACGGGGAATTGATAAGTGAAAGCGGTTGTTTTGTTGTCTGGGGGGTTGGACTCATCGACGGTGTTGTACCAGGCAAAAGCTGAGGGCTGCGAGTTGTACTCTCTGGCGTTTGATTACCAGCAGCGACATCAGCGCGAGTTAGAGTCAAGCCGGGCGATCGCTTGTTTAGCTGGTGTGGTAGAACATCAGGTAGTGACCTTTGATTTGCGTCTATGGGGCGGCTCTGCGCTCACAGACAGCGCCATTGAGGTGCCAGAAGGGCGATCGCTTGATGAAATGACTCAAAGTATCCCCGTCACCTATGTACCTGCTCGGAACACCATCTTTTTAAGCTTTGCTCTGGCTTATGCAGAAACCATTAAAGCCCAGCGAGTTTATATCGGTGTAAACGCTTTAGATTATTCCGGTTATCCAGATTGCCGTCCCGACTATATCCAGGCGATGCAAGAAGTATTTCGGCTGGGAACAAAACAGGGACGAGAGGGAGAGCCAATTACTATCATCACGCCCCTGATAGACCTCAAGAAAACGGAAATCATCCAGCTTGGAAATCAGCTGGGCGTACCTTGGGAGCAAACCTGGTCTTGCTATGCTGGTGGCGAGGTTGCTTGTGGTGTTTGCGATTCTTGCCGATTGCGTCTGGCTGCTTTTGCCGAATTGGGGCTAGAAGATCCGCTTCCCTATCCGGTGAGGAGTTCCCAGCAATAACCGGAAGTCTTCTAAAAAATTTCTTGCTCCTCTACTCCCCTAATTTCTTTCTCCTGTACCTGTTTGCGGCCCTGATCCCCATCATCCTCTGGTTTCCCTGGCTCCTGCCGATGAATGCGAATTTGGTGCAGGCGTGGCCCCTCGGCAGAAACTACTGTTAGCTCAAGATTGTCATAATGCAGGGTTTCGCCTTGGAGAGGAATTTTTTGATATTGGTAGAGCAGGAAGCCGCCTAAAGTTTGATATTCATCAATTAAGGGAAAGTTCAGATCCAGAAGTTCGTTCACTTCTTCTAAGTTCATCTGTGCTTGCACCAGAAAAGTTTGCTCATCAAGAATTTGCACAGTTAACTCTTCTGTGTTCTCAGAGTTTGGCTCGGAGCCGATGATTTGGGCAATCAAATCTTCAATTGTCACTAATCCAGCGGTACCACCAAATTCATCTACAACGATGACCATTGCTAGGTGACTTCGCTGCATCACCGGTAATAGTTCACTCAAAGGCTGACCTTCTTGCACAAATCGGGCGGCGCGAATCCAAGGCTGAATCGGTGTATCCAGATTCAGTTGACCTTTTGCTAAGGGTTCTGCTAATTCTTTGAAGTAAATAATGCCGCGAATATCGTCGAAGGATTCGCCAGTTACGGGATAGCGAGAGTGACCGGAGGTGGCAATTTCATCCAGCAATGTCTGGAAGGTGGCATCATAGGGAATGGCTTCAATGCTGGTACGGGGAACCATCACTTCTCCTGCCAAGACTTCCCCAAATTCAAACACGTTGTTGAGGAGTTCTCGCGCCTCGGCTTCTAAACCAGTAGACTCGCGCTCGGTGGTGATAATCATTTGCAATTCTTCTGGCGTGACGCGAGTATACCAGCCTTGACCAGTGTACTGAATGCCGACCAGCCGCAAGAGCAAGCGAGTTGATTGGTTGAGAATCCAGATGAACGGGTTGAAGAAACGCGCGATCGCTCTTATTGGCAGTCCCAAAAATCTCGCCAGCTGTTCCGAGTAAAGCAGTGCTACGGATTTCGGAGACAACTCGCCTAAAACAATTTGCAGATAGGCGATGAGGAAGAAGGCGACTGGCAAAGAACAAGAATGGGCGATCGCTCGGTTTACTTCCTGTGACAGCGGCAAATGCGCGATCGCGCCTGACACTAAAACTGCCATCGTACTCTCGCCAATCCAGCCCAATGCCAAACTAGAAAGTGTGATACCCAGCTGAGTAGTAGATAGCAGCTTTTCTATAGTGCGTTGCAGGTTTTGGACGGTTCGCGCTTGGACATCCCCAGCTTCGACTAACTGGTTAATACGCGATCGCCGCACCGAAACCATTGAAAACTCAGCTGTGACAAAAAAACCATTGATTGCAATCAGCAGTAGCACCGATAACAATCTCAGCAGAATCTCTTGCCCGGTGAGTTGAGGAAAAACATTTACCTGCAAAATCACCAAAACGGGAGTAACCATCCGTAACGAGGGTATTAGGTATTGGGCAAGTGAGGCAGAATTAAAAATCCCAAATTAAAATTTAAAAAGTAATTTTTAATTTTAAATTTCTTACTGCACTACGGGAATCCCAGACATTTTCAGCTGGAGTTTTTGGTCGGGATAATCTGTCAGAGTCAGAGAAAGCTGCTTGGCATCTTCCAGTAAAGCCGAGGGAATACTCACTGTCCCAGAAAAGTTTTCCCCATTTGCAGGCAACTCACCCGGCAACCCTTCAGTCACAGCGCTCAAGGCACGACCCTGATCGTCCGTCACATTCAAGAAACTATAGAGAAACCTCACAGCAGAACCGGACTCATTCTTTAAGCTTACATTCAGCAACAAAGAACCGGACTCTTGACGCGCCCCGCGCACCTCCAGCTTAACGCCCTTGTCCTGACTTGTAATCGGGAACTCCTGCTGGTTAGTTTGGGCTTCAGGAGTCTTAGTCTCGGTAGTAGGTTCGCGATCGCTCTTTACTTCCTCTTCCTTTTTTTCAGTCTTAGCGTTTTTGCCTTTCCCACTAACTTGTGAGTAGACATTATTCAGGATATCTGCCTCGCGCAACATTGCCACTCCTTCCTTGCCTAGAGTTGCCCGCTTGCTACCAGCCAGTTTATTCGTAGGACGCACATCCGGCTGCGTCACTCCTTTTAGGGCTTCATGCCCCACCGTAAACCCCCAGATCGCACTCACAAAGCCAGCGCCTAACATCATGGCAAGCAAAACTAACGTGAGGGCGACAGTTGCATTCAGTTTCATTGGTTGTTCAAGCTATAAAAATTGCCACAACAGCGACTTACTGCTATACATAGCTTCTAACTGACAGCAGTGGAACCTATGATAGCGAATCTGTCAATGCCACGCCGATAATTTATCTCATTTTTAGCAAACAGCGCTTATAATTTTATATCAGGAATATTACTCTTTATTGGCGAACCAGTAGACGCAAACACTGTATCTGTAATACAATGGCAGTCGAAGTAGGGTAAATACCAGCAGATTACCTTGTCTATTAGGCTTGTCCTAAAAAAACGTCGAGTATGTGTCTTTGACTGATTCCTAAGGCAACAGACTAATACTTGACACTTACACGTTTACTTTACGGCAGTTGGCCGAGCGGTTTAGGCAACGAACTCATAATTCGTGTTAGGCAGGTTCAACTCCTGCACTGCCGATTAGAAATTTAATATACCTTTGTCTAGCTTCCAATGGCAGTTAGGAAAGAACAGGGCTATATTACTCCATTGGTTTACCTAAGAAACTAAGGCGGTCAATACAAAGCTGCCCGGAGGTTTTACCGTGCTTATTATATCTGCCAACCCACAGACAGTTATTTGTTGCTCCAGCTTTCTAGCATCTTCTCTGGCTTGGCAATGTTTACTGATTTTATTGGTTAGACAAATCAGATCACAAAGCTCTTTATTTCTAAGCGATAAATTCGCTTTGGGTGCATTTAACAAAAATAGTCCTGAGCCTCTACAATACTCAGGACTATTTTTATTAAATGTACCTTTTTTAGCGGAAAGGCTGTCTTTCAAACACAAATTCACTACCTGTTACCCTAGTGCCACTAACATTGACGTTGACAGTGGGGCTTTGCAAAATCGAAGTATTGAAGGGATTAGGTAAATCTGGAGTGCGAATTACTGGATCGCTAGAAACCTGTTGTTCAAGGAGTTCTCGGTAAAGGATACCAATTCTCTGAGCATCGCGAACGATTTCGAGATCGGGATAAGATGCTCGATCTATACCCCCAACTCCAAATATGAGGTTGAATTGCCTGCGGGTGCTATTATTTTCAAAAAAAGTTTGAGAGTCTTCAAAAAAGGCTCGTTCCACAACATCTGGAATGCCAAGGGTGAAAGGGCTGACAGGTACTCCTACTGGGCTGAGGGTGGCTCTTTGTGCGATCGCGCTCTCGGCAATTACACTCGAAGCGGCAGCGAGAACCAACACACCGATTAAATTAGTAAAGCGCATTCCCATATCATTCCTCCACCACTTTTACTCAATCATACCTAGTCTTTAAGTTTAAGATAATTGATGGTCAAATTTTCATAGTTCCACTACTTCTGTGTCCAAGTGATGAGCAACGAAATCCTCCCTCAGACTGATTTAACTTTTTTACCTGCTACTGCCGATTTAACAACGCTGCGCCAGTATCTGCTGGATTTATTTTGCCGTCTAGCTTATAAAGAGGGGGATTTTGTTCTATCTTCCGGACAGCGCAGTTCTTACTACATTAACGGCAAGCAGGTGACACTGCACCCAGAAGGAGCATTGGCAATTGGTCGTATTTTATTATCGCTGCTGCCAATGGATACTCAGGCAGTTGCGGGCTTGACATTGGGAGCCGATCCTATTGTGACAGCAGTAAGCGTAGTTTCCGCCTATGAGAAGCGAAGTTTGCCAGCTCTGATTATCCGCAAAGAGGCGAAGGGACACGGTACAAAAGCATACATAGAAGGGCCGGATCTTCCCGCAGGTGCGAAAGTCGTAGTTTTAGAAGATGTGGTTACGACTGGACAATCCGCTTTAAAAGCCGTTGAGCGTCTGCGAGATGCGGGTTACAGTGTAGACGAAGTAATTTCTCTAGTAGATAGACAACAAGGCGGTGCCGAGCTATACCAGTCTGAGGGGCTGAAGTTTCAGGCTGTGTTTACAATTCAGGATCTTCAACAGCAATATTCTCAAATCAAATAACGTTTTAAAAACGCAAAGGTACGCAAAGCAATTATCGCTCTGCGTACCTTTGCGTTTTAAATAACTAGCTTTGCGTCACGGGTTCTTTTGCCAAAAACTTCTCCAGTTCTGTCAAAGCATCCGCATCAACCTTAGTCTGCATCGGGCAGAATTTGGGGCCACACATTGAGCAGAACTCAGCAGTTTTGTAAATATCTGCTGGCAAAGTTTCGTCGTGATATTCTTTGGCGCGTTCTGGGTCGAGGGACAATTCAAACTGGCGGTTCCAGTCGAAGTTATAACGAGCCTGGGAGAGTTGGTCATCTCTGTCTCGCGCCCCCGGACGATGCCTTGCAATATCGGCAGCGTGGGCCGCAATTTTGTAGGCAATCAAGCCGTTACGCACGTCTTCGGCATTCGGCAGTCCTAAGTGTTCTTTGGGTGTCACGTAGCACAGCATTGCCGTACCGTGCCAGCCAGCCATCGCCGCACCAATGGCAGAGGTAATGTGGTCATAACCGGGTGCAATGTCTGTCACCAAGGGTCCCAGCACGTAGAAGGGAGCTTCTGAACACTCTTCCATCTGCTTTTTGACATTAAACTCGATTTGATCCATCGGGACGTGTCCTGGCCCTTCTACCATCACCTGCACGTTGTGTTCCCACGCTTTGCGAGTCAATTGTCCCAGTGTCTTGAGTTCAGCCAACTGCGCGGCATCTGAGGCATCATGCTGACAACCGGGACGCAGGGAATCTCCGAGGCTGAAAGACACATCGTATTTTTTGAAGATTTCGATGATGTCTTGAAAGTGGGTATAAAGCGGGTTTTGCTTGTGGTGGTGCAGCATCCACCGTGCCAGAATGCCGCCGCCGCGTGAGACAATTCCCGTGATGCGATCTCGCACTAAGGGCAAATGCTCAATTAAAATTCCGGCGTGGATGGTTTGATAATCCACTCCCTGCTGGGCGTGTTTCTCGATGACGTGGAGAAAGTCATCGGGGGTAAGCTTTTCAATTGTGCCGTGGACGCTTTCTAAAGCTTGGTACACAGGAACAGTTCCAATTGGCACAGGTGAGGCGTTGATAATTGCCGTGCGAATCTGATCCAAGTTACCGCCGCCTGTGGACAAGTCCATCACGGTATCGGCACCATATTTCACCGCCAGCTTCAGCTTATCGACTTCTTCATCCAGATTGGAAGAGTTGGGGGAGGCTCCGATATTGGCATTCACCTTACACTTAGAGGCGATACCAATAGCCATCGGTTCTAGGTTGGTGTGGTTGATGTTGGCGGGGATAATCATTCGCCCCCGCGCCACTTCGTCCCGAATTAGCTCAACTGGGAGATTTTCCCGCTGTGCCACATACTGCATTTCTTCAGTAATGACACCCTGACGAGCATAGTGCATTTGAGTGACATTGCTCTGCCCGTGACGCTTGGCGACCCATTCTGTCCGCATATTGATTTCCTCTATTAACAGCTTCCCTCCGCTGGTATTACCCAGTCTCAGGTTCTAAGGGACTATCTCAGCCTGGTTGTTTCAGGCACCCCTAGCTATGGTTGTTGATTGTACCACCTAGGTCTGGTGAAGACTCTTTGGTTGCAAAAACTTGATGTTTTGTATCACTCTGTGAGGTGGCAGATGTCTTGGCTTGACGGGAATAGCTGGGGAAACTTTAACTGGTGTCATAATAGACATGAATATTTCGACTGATTGCGCTGGATTGTCCAGAAAACAATCTTGCTTTTTCAAAATGCGTTTATGTAACAACGAAGACAGAATAAATTGCTAATTATCAATTGATACTTTTACATAAAATTTAACTTCAAATAAGATTTTCTCGACATTTCCCTATGTGTCGTTAGCAATTATATAAAAAAGTTATATTGAGCAATCTAATATATAAAAATATGCTTAAAGAAAAGCCAGTAAAAATGCTTGAAACCTTAAACCTAAAAACGTATATTAATTATAATTTATCTCTAACATCCATAAGTTATTTGTGAAGACGAGATACCCGACTTCTCTAAGAAGTCGGGTATCTGAAGGGCTAGATAACAACTCGAATAGGATTGCTATATTTCGATATCTGGGAACCAGCAATATGAAAAAAAGTCCTCTAAGATACCCTGGAGGAAAATCTAGGGTATTTGAAAAAATAATATATCATATTCCTCTAGATATTGAGGAGTTTAGAGAACCATTTGTCGGAGGTGGTTCGGTGTTTTTAGGGTTTAAGCAAACGCATTATCGTTTTCCGATACGTTACTGGATAAATGATTTAAATTATGATCTATACTGCTTTTGGAAAAATGCTAAAGACAAGATTGAAGAATTAGTAAATGCAATTATGCAGTTCCGCCAAAAGTATGCCAATGGTAGAGATTTATACGCTTATTTTACAGATCAAACCAATGTTTACACTGAATTTGATAGAGCGGTTCGCTTTTTCATTATGAATCGTATCACTTTTTCTGGAGTAGTTGACTCAGGGGGCTATTCTCAAAAAGCTTTTGAACAGCGGTTTACTGAATCTTCTATTGAAAGACTGAGACAAATTTCTCCCCATTTATCAGAAGTTAAGGTAACGCATGGGGATTATGAAAAATTGTTGTTTGAAGATGGAGGAAATATCTTTTTATTTTTCGATCCCCCATACTGGAAAGCCACAAAATCGAAGCTATATGGAGTGAAAGGAGACTTACATACTTCATTCGATCACGAACGATTTGCAGCTAATCTACAAAAATGCAGTTGCAGGTGGTTGATTACATACGATGACTCACCAAAAATCAGGGATCTATTCAGCTTTGCTAAAATAACAGAATGGGAGTTACAGTATGGAATGAATAATTACAAAAAAGATTTTGCAGCTAAAGGAAAGGAATTATTTATAAAAAATTATTAGTTATTTGTGTTTAGGTTGACAGCTTAGAAAACTGTATGATTAAGTGAATATACTAATAAACAATAGATGATATAAAGCCACTAAGGATGCAAGCGGTAAACCGTATAAATAGTTAGAAAAGAAGAACCAAGCTACAAGTTTAAGCGATCGCATCCCATCCACTCAAGCTTAAGCGATCCCGTTGCGGTGCGGTTTGGAGTGTGAGAGCGATCGCCCTGGATGTAGTGATTCATCATCGAGTTAGCATAAGTAGAGATTATTTTGGCTATAAAAATGTCTAACATTCTTTACTCAGTTGCATATACTCAAGAAGGGCATTTGATAAAAGCTGCCAACGCACAGAAAGGTCAGTATTACATTTGTCCGAACTGTAATAGGGAGTTAATTCTCCGCAGGGGCAAGATAAAACGTCCCCACTTTGCTCATAAAACTTTAAGCATCAACTGTAGCCCTGAGACAGACCTGCATTACATCTTCAAGACTTTGTTGTGTGATAAAATTCAGCAACACTTAGAAAGCAAGCTCTCATTAGATATAAAATGGAAGTGCGAGTATTGTCCTAATCCGCATACTGGTAATTTACTACAAAAGGCGGTTCAGGTTAAACTTGAGCATAATTTGGGGGCGTGCAAACCTGATATTGCCTTGTTAGACAAAGACAACAAGGTGATTGCAGTTATTGAAGTAGTTGTAAGTCACTCTCCTGAACAATCTGCGTTGGATTATTACGAACAAAATCGAATTATACTAATCCAGTACCTCTTGAAAACAGATGAAGATATTAATCGGCTGGACAATCCTATAATAGAGCCAGACAAAATTGCTTTATGTCGAAATCCTAAGTGTAGTGATTGTGGCAGGTATAAAAGTAAAAAGTATTTGTTAATTATGGATGCTCACTGTTGGAAATGTGCAGCACAAATGAAAGTTGCAGCTATACATGGAGAGGCAGGTTATATTTCTCATAGCGAATTTTCGGATTCTGATGTCAAACTTGCCAATGAAAAAGGCGCATGGCTTATTTTCCAATACAGCTGCACCGTGGGAAGAAGATATAGGGCTAACACTTGTAAAAAATGCAGAGCTTTCATAGGCAATCATTATCTTTTTGATTACATAACAGCTTCACACTATAAAGGAGATGTTTACAAAAAGGAAGTTTTCGATGTTGGTTACTATTGTGTCTGTTCTCTGTGATAAAAAATTATCCATATAGCCGACAAATAAACATCTTGGTGATCGCACTCTAGACATTTATAGGCAAATCCTGCGATCGCGCTCACTTCTGCACAAGTTAGGAATTCGGTCAAAGCGCGATCGCGTCCCCTTCAGTAGCAATCACACTTCATCAGGATTAATTCCCATCTGGCGTAAACGTTCTGCTAATCTTTCAGCGCGAAGGTGTTCTTGTTCAGTCCGAAGGCGTTCTTGTTCAAGTTGCTCATCGCTACTCAGCAAGAGATTTCCTTGTGCATCCCACCAACGTAACCAAGGCGCTTCCATATTTTGATATTGTCCTTGCCAGATGCCTAACTCAACGCCTATCGCAGAAATTGGATAGCGATCGCGCTCATTTGCCTTCATGAGTTCATAGCGACCGTCTACCAGGTGGTACACTTCCACTGAGGCTTTCTTCACCTCATAAATGCCATAGAAAGGGACACGAATCGCCTGTTCATATACCCAAAATTTGCCAGTAATGGGTGTATTGTCTCGTTCTTCGGAACCATCCCCAGAGACAAATTCCAGCACTATTAATGGCGCAATATATTCTTGCCATAAGACGTAAGAACGGCGAAACTGATCGTTCAGCATCGGCGGTACTTTGGGAACGTAAAACCAATCTGGTGCTTCTGCGCCTCTTTCTGGAGGTTCGGTGATGCGCCAATATATGCCACAATCTTGACCGATAGCGTATTGATTATCGGGATGAAGTTGCTGCAATATAGGTCTAATAGAATCAGTTAGTAGAATGCTTTGAGGATGTTCTTGGAAGTTTTTCACGAAAGTACCGTCCGAGTCGGGCAACCCGGTGTGATCTGGAAGATGGGTAATGTCTAGTTCCGGAGAGTTGGCAAGAGTCATAGAACTGCGTATTTTGGAGGGAATTATATCTATTTTAGGTTTGGGTAGGAGAGCGATCGCATCCTAAAAAAGCAGGATAAATTGAAATTTATCCTGCTTCCGATTCTGGCGGCGAATCCACCTCTAAAGATGCCAATTTTGCCTTTCTTGATTGCCTCATTGATTCTCCGACTGTGACATTGAGCTGGTCGCCGATTAAAAGTACCAAAGAACTCATATAAAGCCATAGCATTAAAACGATAACAGCACCCACTGCGCCGTAAGCTCTGTTGTAATTGCCAAAGTTGGACACATAAAGCCGAAACAAAGCTGATATGATCGCCCAAGATACTGCCGCCACTATTGCCCCCGGCATAATTGGCGTTCCTTTAACCCAGCGGCTGGGGCCATAACGATAAATAAAAGCAAAAGCTGAGGCGACGATTATAAGCGCCATAGGCCAGCTAAAAAGGCGCCAAACAGCCAGCAATCCTGACCCTATAAGACCACTTTGATAAGCGACGAATCGCACAATTAGATCGCTGATAAATACGAGAAAAGAAGCTGTAATTAATAGTAAAATTGTGCCAATTGTTAGTCCGAGAGAAATTAACTTGGCTTTCCAAAAGGGTCGAGTTCGCTCAGGGGGGATTTGATGGATTTGATCCAGAGCGTTCATAGCGGCACTTAAGGCCCCAGAGGAAGCCCAAATTGCGGCAAGGAAGCTGATGGAAAACAGCCCTTGATTTCTAGAGTGGCTAATTTCTGCGACAAAACCTTCAATCAGAAAAAGAACTTCTTTAGGGGCAACCTCACTTAATTGACCAGCCAGCTGGTCAAAGGTGGATGTTGAAAATTCAAACAGCCCAATGGCGGTTAGGATAGCCAAGATAGCAGGAAACAGAGCTAACATGGCGTTGTATGCCATTTCTGCTGAGTGACCCGTTAACCGCCTTTGGGCTACCCGCTGGAAGGTTTTCTTTAAGGTTGCCCAGCCCAGATGTCGAAAGAAACGGAAAAAGCGCAGCGATCGCATTATTTTGGTTTTGGCTACAACGTTTCCTATAATGTGCCAAATCAATCGCCAAGGTTACAGGGATCGGGTGAAATTATCCATAATGTTTTATTAGGATTGGACAAATTTTGCAGAATCGATCGTTGCAACGGATGAGGAGCTGTTTTTAATGAGCCACGAGGTATCGCAGTGGTTGAGTGAAATTAAGGCGCTAAAACAGCAAATAGTAGAGTTAGAGCGCGATCGCGATGCGGCGCTAGAAAGTGCTGCATCCTGGCGGCAGCTGTACGCCACAGAAGCGCAGCAACGCCGAACTGAGGCACGTCTTGCTCAGCAACAGATTAAAAAGCTCACAAGCCAACTACAGCAAATCCAAAGTTTGCCGCAACCCAAGGCGGATGATCCTGGTGCTGTGGCGGCGATTGTAGAGGAAGTGGAACAGCTGCAAAACTTTGAGGAATTGAAAACGAAACTTATGGAGGCGATGGTTGAGCGCGATCGCCTTGCAATCGACTTAAAATCTGAACAGGCAAGTCATGCTCAAACTCGTAAAACTCTGACTACGGCTATCGGGGATACCTTAGATAGGCTTAGCCGCGAACGCATGACTCGCCAAGAAAGTCCAGCGTCAGGAGTCAATGGTCAGTGGAAAAGCAAACAACCACCAACAACTGACAACTGACAGGTTTATCGCCTGTTCTACCAGTGACAGGCGATACCAAATGACATGGTTTAAAATCCCATTGCCTGAGCCACTGCTGCTACTTCTGGCTCAATTCCCTGCTTAAAGGAATTTTGGGAGTGTTTAATCGCCGTATCTGGGTCTTTAAGGCCGTTGCCCGTGAGGACGCACACTACGGTAGCGCCCGCAGGAACTTGGTCTTTCACCTTTAGAAGTCCGGCGACGGAAGCAGCGCTGGCGGGTTCGCAGAAAATGCCTTCTTGTGATGCCAACATACGATAGGCATCCAAAATTTCTTCCTCTGTCACTGCTGCGAACTGCCCAAGGCTTGCTTGTTGCGTCGCGATCGCTTTCTCCCAGTTTGCCGGGTTGCCGATCCTAATTGCTGTTGCCAAGGTTTCTGGATTCGTCACTACCTTCCCCGTAACTAGAGGAGACGCGCCAGATGCTTGAAATCCCATCATTCGAGGCAAGCGATCGCATTTCCCGTCTTGATGGTATTGACAAAAACCCATCCAATATGCTGTTATATTCCCTGCATTGCCTACGGGAATGCAGAGCCAATCAGGGGCATTTCCCAAAACTTCTACAATTTCAAAAGCCGCCGTTTTCTGTCCTTCCAAACGGTAGGGGTTCACCGAGTTTACCAAAGTGACCGGATAACTCTGTGCCATTTCCCGGACAATTTCCAGCGCTTGGTCAAAATTTCCCTTAATTGCCAGAACTTCTGCTCCATACAGCAAAGCCTGGGCTAATTTGCCCAAGGCTACGTACCCATCGGGAATGAGTACAAATGCCCTCATCCCGCCGCGACGGGCATAGGCTGCGGCTGCTGCTGAAGTGTTCCCGGTACTGGCACAAATTACAGCTTTTGCCCCGGCTTCCTTCGCCTTGGAAATCGCCATCGTCATCCCCCGGTCTTTAAAGCTACCAGTGGGGTTGAGACCATCGTATTTTACAAAAACTCGTACCTGTTTCCCGATAATTTGCGCGATCGCGGGAACGGGAATCAGCGGAGTATTACCTTCCAGCAGCGTCACTACTGGCGTTGCTTGTGTAACAGGCAGATATTGCCGATACGCCTCAATTAGTCCAGGCCAACTGGGGCGTTCAGGGGTGCCGTTAACGGCAGGAGAATTAGTCGCAGATACAGTTACCACAGCAATCAATCGATTTTTGATTTTTGATTTTGGATTGATCCTATAGCTAAAGCTATGGGCTTGGAGATTTTAGATTTTACATTTACGATTTGTGACCTAATTAAAGGTTTCTACCGATGTTCTTTCCAATCCAAAATCATCGGAGGCGGAGCTGGAACCTCCGCAAAATCCAAAATCGGCTTGGTCAGAGGAGGGTTCAGGGGACAATTATTGCTAGTCCCCAGTCCCTAGTCCCTACTTAATTCCGAATTCCTTCTGGCTTCGGGCTTCTGACCTCTGTATCCTGACTTTTGACTTCTGGTTTGGGGCGCTTGACCAGCTTTGGCTTAGAACCTTGGCGGTCGTCCAGGGGCATTTCTGCCTCATTTGACAGCCAAGAAGGACGAGTCTGATCGTAAACAATTTGCAGTGCTGCTGCTGCGATCGCGTGAGCGTCGTATTCTTCACCTAGCTGCGCTACCACTGGCAAGAAGGAAGCCATGCGTTCGCCGCTCAATACTTCCCGTACCTGAGCTTGCAGTTTTTCCAAACGCCGCCCTTCAATTTCCGCCCGTGTGGGAATCGGGACAATTTTCAGGGTTTGGCGGACTTTCCGCTCAATTAGCACCAGCTTGCGCCGATCCATTGGCTGAATCAGAGAAATAGCTGTTCCGCCATTACCAGCGCGACCAGTACGGCCGATCCGGTGGATGTAGCTTTCCACGCTATCAGGTAGATCGTAGTTAATTACGTGGCTCAGGTGGTCAACGTCTAAACCGCGTGCGGCAATATCTGTTGCAACCACCCAACGCACCTGATGTTGCCGGAACCGCATTAATAGACGCTCCCGTGCTTGTTGGTTCAGGTCGCCGTGGTACTCGTCTACACTGTGTCCCGCGGCTTGCAGCTGGTTGGTGAGTTCTGCTGCGGTGCGTCGCGTCCGCACGAAGATCAAAGCAGATTCGGGATCTTCTAGTTCCAGGATGGGCAACAAAGCTCTGGATTTTGACCAGCCGCGCGGCACCATGTAAACTACTTGGTTAATTCGCGATGGAGCTGCTTTGGGTTGCTCAACTGTGAGCATAATAGGCGATCGCAGGAATTTAGCGATCAGCTTCTGAATTGTGGGAGGCATTGTGGCAGAGAAAAATGCCGTTTGCCTTTCCGATGGAACTTGCTTGAGGATGGTTTCCACATCATCAATAAACCCCATGCTCAGCATTTCATCGGCTTCATCCAAAACCAAAAAGTTGACTTGATCCAGCTTGAGGTCGCCTCGATTTAGCAAGTCGATCACCCGTCCTGGTGTTCCCACCACAACTTGCACGCCCTTTCTCAGGGACTGGATTTGTCGGTCAATCGATTGACCACCATATACTGTTAGCACTCCCAAGCGGCGCTCACTTGTGAAGGTGCGAATTGCTTGCGAGACTTGCTGCGCCAGCTCTCGCGTCGGTGTCAAAATTAAAGCTTGGACTGCGGGATTTTTGATATCTACCCGCTCCAAAATTGGCAGCGAAAAAGCAGCTGTTTTACCAGTTCCGGTTTGTGATTGTCCCACCACATCCCGGCCTGCCAGCATCTGCGGAATCGCTTGTGTTTGAATTTGGGTGGGCTCAGTAAAGCCTAGTTTTTCCAGCTGCTGAACACGGGCTTCTGATAGTCCCAAGCTTGTGAACGAAAGGGTCATAGTTGTTTGTTCTTAGTTAGTACAGTGTGCAATTTCGCAGTGAAGCGATTGTTAGCAAAGCGCCTGAATAATAGAGATAAGGGCGCGTAAGAGCAGTATGAAGTTTGAAGTATAAAACTATCTTTTATCTTTATGCTTCAGCCTTCATTTTTTAGCATGAGAGCTTTTATTCTTGATCCTTCAGCCTTCAGGATTGAGCGACGACATGACCATATAAGTCGTAGATGTCAGCGTCTGTAATTTCTACAGATACTATCGATCCCAGAGGAGCATCGCCTTCAACGTACACTAATCCATCCACCTCCGGGGAAAACCGGGTTGATCGACCAATTAGTTCGCCTGTTTCTGGATGTTCTTGCTCAATCAAAACATCCACTACCTTACCCACTTGGGCTTGATTTTTCTTCAAGGATATCGGCTGTTGGACTTCCATCAGAGCATCCCGGCGTGCCTCCATCACTTCTTGGGAGAGTTGAGAGGGCAAGTTGTACGCTGGGGTTCCTTCCTCTGGTGAGAAAGTAAATACACCTACATGGTCAAACTCATGCCGTCCGACGAACCCCAGCAGATGTTCAAAATGTTCATCTGTTTCGCCTGGGAAGCCGACAATGAACGTTGTCCGCAGCACAGCATCGGGAAGCGCCGTTTTAATCCGGTCAATGATTTGGTCATTAACCTGTCCTTGCCAAGGTCGGTTCATGGCGCGGAGGATGTCCGGATGAGAGTGCTGTAAGGGTAAATCTAGATAAGGCAATACGTTAGGTGTCTCCTGAATTGCTTCTATCACCTGGGGCGTTAGACCAGTGGGATAGGCATAGTGCATCCGAATCCAAGGAATGTCCACTTTCCCTAGTTCCCGCAGGAGTTGAGCCAGTTTTGGCTCTTTGTAAATATCCAGACCGTAGTTTGTGGTGATCTGTGATATGAGAATTAACTCCTGTACGCCTTCAGCAGCTAGCTGTTGGGCTTCGGTAACGATGGATTCAATCGAGCGCGATCGCTGATTTCCCCTGAGATGAGGAATTATGCAAAACGCACAGCGGTAATCACATCCTTCCGCTACCCGCAGGTACGCGACACCTTCTGATGTCGTGCGGTAGCGAGGTGTCGTTTCATCGGCAATGTAGGTCGGCTCAGATGAAACCTGTTTGACCCTCTCGCCGTCTTCAACTCTTTGAATCACATCGACGATTTTCTGATAATCGCCGCTGCCCACGACTGCAACCGCTTCTGGTAATTCCTCCAGCAGTTGCTCTTGGAAATGCTGCGCCATGCAGCCTGCGATCACAATTTTTTTATTCGCTTCCGCCAGTTCTACCAAGGTGCGGACTGACTCTGCCCTTGCTGCTTCAATAAAACTGCATGTATTTACTATAACATAATCTGCTAATTCTTCATTAGTATCTACTTGGTAGCCTGCCTGTACCAGCAGACCCAGCATATGTTCGGTATCTATTCGGTTTTTTTCACAGCCCAAGTGGGATATCGCAATTGTTGGCTTATTGCCCATGCCGTTTGTAAGAAAGTTGTAGGAAAAAAATTTGTTAGTTCGCTCAAGGCTAAAATATTGTAACTTAATTTAACGCACAGCGGTGTACTACCTCGCCAAGTGTGCCAGACTGGGAGGAAAAAAGCAGATCGTGGAAATGCAATTAGCCTTGGTGAGAAAGTAGCTTGATTTGCTTTCCCCAAGGGGCTAAGAGCCGATTCTAGTTGAAGCTCCCTACCCTGCCTGGTGGACAAGGGTAGAGATTTTAAAAGAATGCCCCAAAAAGCCTTACTTTCCATCGATGCTCCAATCTAGTAGCCACTGGGGATCAAAAATGATCAAGGGGTAGACCCGCTTAAACAGATAAAATTCTATAGAGGCATCATCCGAGGTGCGATTCATTTCACTACTATTTTTGCAGACGCTGGAGGTTAGCCTACAGGTGTGGCAAAAATTCGTCGGTGTTTTCAGGTAGACAAGTGGACTTAAATCAAATCTTCAAGACACCGAACCCAATTATTGGCGTGGTTCATCTTCTGCCGCTGCCGACATCCCCTCGCTGGGGGGGAAGCCTAAAAGCGGTTATCGATCGGGCTGAGCAAGAAGCGACAGCGCTGAGTGCTGGCGGCGTGAACGGCATTATTGTAGAAAATTTTTTTGATGCCCCTTTTACGAAAAACCAGGTAGATCCAGCTGTTGTCAGTGCGATGACCCTGATTGTGCAGCGGCTGATGAATTTGGTAACACTACCAGTGGGGATCAATGTGTTACGCAATGATGCTCATAGCGCGATCGCGATCGCATCCTGCGTCCAAGCCCACTTTATCCGCGTCAATGTCCTCACAGGCGTGATGGCAACCGACCAAGGGCTGATCGAGGGAGAGGCGCATCAACTGCTGCGCTACCGTCGAGAACTAGGCAGCAATGTCAAAATTTTGGCAGACGTTTTGGTAAAACATGGTCGCCCATTGGGTTCCCCGAATCTGACAACAGCCGTACAAGAGACAATCGAGCGAGGGTTAGCAGATGGTGTTATCCTCAGCGGTTGGGCGACAGGCAGCCCGCCCACTCTCGAAGACTTGGAACTGGCAAGCGCCGCCGCCAACGGCACGCCAGTATTTATTGGCAGTGGAGCCAGCTGGGAAAATATTTCGACGCTGATACAAGCAGCAGACGGCGTAATAGTTTCCAGTTCTCTCAAGCGCCACGGGCGAATTGAGCAGCCGATTGACCCGATTCGTGTTAGCCAATTTGTGGAAGCAACCCGACGCAGCGTTCCAGCAAAATCGGAACAAAAGTCAGTTTCCTCTGTCAGTTTGTAGTTGTTAGTTGTGAAATCAATTGTTAGTTTTTAGTTGTGTATTAACCCGAAAAACAACAACTAAAACTTTTTACGTCTTAATACCTCAGCTTGCGCTTACAGTCCTCATACCGCATTACTGATATGAGTCGCCGACGTTCTACTCCTTGGATTCATCGCTGGTCGCGCCTTCTAATAGCTGCGATCGCTCTTTTAGGTGCCTTAGTAACTGGTTATCTCACCGTTGTTAAGTTAACAGGAGGTGCAGCCGCTTGTCCCACCACTGGCTGCGAACAAGTCCTCTCCAGCCCCTACGCGACCGTCTTTGGTCTACCTTTAACTTTGTTTGGTTTGCTGGCTTACATCAGTATGGCGGGTTTCGCCCTAGCACCGATGGCAGTCAACCCAGCCGAAAAGAAAGACCTGCACTCGAAACTTGATAACTGGACTTGGCTGCTGCTGTTTGCTGGTGGCACTGCCATGACCATTTTCAGCGGCTATCTGCTGTATTTGCTGGCATTTGAAATTAAAGCCGTTTGTCTGTATTGCCTTGCCTCCGCCTTGTTCTCCTTTAGCCTGTTGGTGCTGACGCTGATAGGTCGTGCCTGGGAAGATATTGGGCAAATTTTCTTTACTGGTATTGTGGTTGGCATGGTGGCGTTAATTGGCACTCTGGGTGTCTATGCCAGCACAAAGTCATCACTGGCAACGAACCCAACAGCTCCCAATCAAGATCCCAGTGCAATCCTTAATCCAGTGGGTTCGCCCCAACCTGGGATTGGCTGGGAAGTTACCACCAAATCCGGCCCTGCTGAAATTGCTCTGGCGCGTCATCTCAACCAAATTGGAGCCAAGATGTATAGCGCTTATTGGTGTCCCCATTGCTACCAGCAAAAGCAGCTGTTTGGTAAAGAGGGTTTAAATGAACTCGGCCTAGTTGAGTGTGCTGCTGATGGCAAAAATGCACAGCCAGATGCCTGCGTCAGTGCTGGGATTAAAAGCTACCCAACCTGGCAAATTAAGGGTCAACCTGTCGCTGGTGTCCAATCTTTGGAGAAACTAGCCGATCTATCCGGCTATCAAGGCCCCCGTAATTTCAATTATTCTTGGCCCGCTCCTTAAAAAAGTTTGTGTGTAGAAGCCTGGTAAACCGCCCGCTATGCCAGAGCCAGAAATGCTTCTAGCTCTGGCAAGGGAGGGCTGCTATTGGAGGCGCAAGTTTTGCAGCGATCGCTCATACGGATATTCCTGCCACTATTCCATCAAGCTATAGCACCATAGTCTATATAAGAAAATTGAACTTTTGGCAAAATCGTGCAGCCAACCCAGATAGTGAAACAAACTTTATGGGCAAGACTCAGGCAATGGTTCCATCAAGAGCGCAGAGTCCTACTTACCTCCTCGACTGTAGCGAGCTGCGTTATAATTCTGCGTTTTGCTGGATTTTTGCAGTCCTGGGAATTGTCTGCTTTAGACCAAGTATTTCGTCTGCGTCCCCCAGAATCTCCCAACGAGCGAGTAGTTATTGTCGAAATTAATGAAAAAGACTTGCAGCAGGTGGGACAATGGCCCATCCCTGATGCTGTCATGGCGACTTTGTTGCAGAAAATAAATGCCTTCAAACCTCGCGCTATTGGACTAGATATTTATCGCGATCTGCCAGTTAAACCCGGTTATAGAGAATTTATCAAAGCTTGTGAAACCATCCCCAACTTGATAGGGATAGAACTACTTCCAGATGAAAAAAGCTTAGGTGTCCCACCGCCACCGCCGCTGAAGTTGAACAACCAATTTGGTTTTAATAATGTTGTTGTTGACCCTGATGGCAAGGTGCGCCGCAGTCTTCTGTATTGGCACGTGAATGGCAAACGGCATACAAGTTTTGCGCTCCAGCTGGCTTTAATTTATCTCAAGGCGGAAGGTATTACGCCCAAAGGATCGCGGATTAATCCCAGGGATTTGCAGCTGGGTCAGGCTGTGTTTCGCCGCTTTGAGTCCACTGACGGTGCTTATGTGCAGGCTGATGCCAAAGGATATCAAATTTTGGCAAACTTTCGCCGGCCCTCTGGCTTTCGGATTGTCTCCATGTCAGACATTCTCTCCAACCGCGTAGAACCCGGCTTGTTGCGCGATCGCGTTGTTTTGATTGGTTCAACTGCCTCCAGCCTTCAGGATTTCTTCTACACCCCTTACAGTAATAATCTCGTCAAGGCCGCACAGCCCATTTCTGGCGTTGAGTTGCACGCCGATTTCTTAAGTCAAATCCTCTCCGCCGCCCTCGATGGACGCCCCTTAATCAATACCTGGTCTGACCTAGTAGAAGCTTTGTGGATTTTCGGCTGGTGCTGGATTGGTGCCAGTGTCAGTTGGCGATTGCCTTTTCCCAAAAAGTCGGTTATCAGTATGTTTTTAGCGGGTACGGGTCTGATTGGTATCTGTTACCTCGCCTTTTTAATTGGTTGGTGGATACCTATTATTCCTCCTTTGCTGGCGTTAAATGGATCTGCCCTTGTCATCACAGGTCATCTAGCCTATCTCAAGGAGGAATTAAAACGCTCTAAAGACTTTTTGCAGACAGTTATTAATACTATTCCTGACCCAATTTTTGTCAAAGACACAGAACATCACTGGATTATATTAAATCAGGCATATTGTAAGTTCAGCGGTTATCCCCTGGAAATATTAATTGAGAAATCCCCTTATGACTTTTTCTCTAAACACGAAGCTGATGTTTTTTGGGAGAACAACGAACGGGTTTTCCAAACTGGTAAAGAGCAGGAAAATGAGGAAGAATTTACCGATGCCGTGGGAAATACTCATCTGATTGCCACCAAAAGGTCGCTTCACAAAGATGCTGCTGGCAATATATTTTTAGTCGGTGTGATTCGCGATATTACTGAGCGCAAGCAGTTGGAAGAAGAACTGAAGCGAACAGCGGCAGAATTGACCCGTGATAACGCTGAACTAAAACAAGAAGAAATGCAGTTGCGTCATCTTGCCTATCACGACCCGCTAACAGGTCTACCCAACCGCCAACACTTCCACGACTGCTTGCATCAGTCTTTGCAATGGGCTAATAGCAATAACCAGCTGGTTGCGCTCCTGTTTCTTGACTTGGATGGCTTTAAGCAGGTTAATGATAGGCTCGGACATGATAAGGGCGACTTGCTGCTAAAAATTGTAGCCCAACGGCTAAAGGCTTGCTTGCGCGGCAGCGATACTGTCTCGCGGTTGGGGGGCGATGAGTTTACGGTGATTCTTCCAGCTATTAAGAAAGTGCAAGATGCCGCCACAGTAGCAGAAAAAATTCTAGAAACTCTTTCTCGCGCTTTTGTGCTGGATGGAGATACCGTCTTCGTAACGGTCAGTATAGGTATTAGCGTCTATCCCCTCGATAGTAATGAGCTAAATACTTTAATTAAAAATGCTGATTCCGCTATGTACCGCGCTAAAGAACAGGGTCGGAATCAATTTGTATTATCTTAAGTTTTTCGGTTCCTGCTGCCATGCGGAATTTGAGGTGCTTTATAAGGGGAAACGCCCGATGTTTGGCGCTTACAGGGAAGCCGCAACACTAAATCGCTGTAAGCATTGCCAGTCCTATATACGTGCAAGTGCTGTGTCAATAGTTCTCGGATAAGCGACCATGTGAAACCCTGGACGCACTACTAAAATTTGGTAGTCCTAAAGATGTAAGGATAGGAGAAATACAGTTCCATCAGAAGCTCTATGTCTGATTCCCAACCAACTTGCCCCGTTTGTCAGTCAACTCACGTCGTCAAAAACGGCA
>NZ_JACJOK010000072.1:0-24748 GCF_014695505.1 Trichocoleus sp. FACHB-90 | reverse complement strand
TTTTAGCATTGTGAAAAAATTATTTCAATTTTTCTTTAAATTTCAACTTTTCAACCGACCTAACTTAAAAAAATATGATGCTTTTGCACAACTCATTTAGGGCTGCTATAGTCATATCAAATCTCTGTGAAAGGCAAAAAAGAGGGTTTTACTTGCGATCGCTTGCGTGCTAAGCCTACAAATCTTTTCGATGAGAGAAAAGCAACTTTACCCGATGCTCCACTCTTCCAGCCTCCACGCCTAGTAGATGAAGAGTCGCTGGGAGATGTCCTTCAGATGCACTGATGGCAAAAGTGAGTTCATCGTACTTAACCCAGTTATTATTTACACGCCATCCCACGCGATCGCCTAAAGTTTTCTCGACTTCAAAATCGTTGTTTTTGGGAACCTGTATGCTATTCCATATCTGCTTTTGAACGCTAAACCCAAAGCGTCCGTTACTGTACTCTATCCATAGTCGGTTGATAATTCGGAGGTCTTGCCAAGGAAACCGCTGAATATCTCCGTCATCTAGAAAACACCAGCCTGGATTACCTCGATTCGATATCCGCCACATAATGGCAAGAGTTTCTTGATCTGCTTCTTTCCAGTTTCCTTCTTTCAATAGATTTCGTAGTTTGGTATAGTCTGTGCCTGAAGCAGAAGAAATAAGCGTTAGCTCATCTGACAATTTAGAAACGTGTGAGTTTATCTGTAATAGAGACTGATGAATTAACGTTTTTAAGTAGTCTTTGAAAAAGCTTTGCTGCTGTTCAATCTGCTGCAATTGAGATTGTAATTCAGATAATTGCTTCTTTATTTGGGATAAGTATTCAATACTCTGAGCATTATCTTCACTAGGTGAATTTGGCATAGGCTCCTTTAGATTCTGAAGCTGCTCTTTAAGAGCTTGTAGTTCTGTGTGAGCATCATCTGAGGTTTTTTGGGTTGTCGCAAGATGCTCTTTTGTCGTTTGTAGCTCTGCTTTTAGGTTTTCTAGTTCAACTTGAGAAGTCTGATTCTGTTTTAGGTTTTGTAGCTCCGCCTGAATCTCTTCGTGTGCGCGTCTTAGTTCTGCGATCGCTCTTTCGTAGTACCCCAGTGGCGTTTTCCAGTCATCAGCATCAGGTTTACTCATAAAAAACCTTGATAGATTTTATGTATCCTCTTTACCTGTGAAGAATTGCTGCGACTTTTCAGACTTTAGTAAAAGAGGATCGGTAGAATCATAAGTCTTGATTGTTCCGCGCCAAAACTCACAAAGTACGCCATATTTGAGCCAATCTTGAATAGCTATCCTCTTCAACTCTGGAGATTTTTTTACTAAAGCAGCCATCATCGCTGCATTGTGTTGAAGTTGTCCATAAATCTTCAGTACCTCGTCAATAGAACTTTTCTCATTCAACTTGCTCAATTCATAGCATTCACTTAGTTCATAAAGCTCAATGTCCGAAAGCCTAGCACCAGGCTTCAATCCTATTTTGAGCCTCTGCCTACATTTATCAAAAGGATTCGGCAAAGCATGAGCTAAATGCTTTTTTAACTCATTCCGAATCTGTTCAAGCTTTCCATCTATCGCTTCGTCTATTTTATCTACAAGCTGATTAGCGTCTTTAAATAACTTTTCTTCTAAAAAATTAATTTCTGTAAAAATTGCGGTAGTGCCTAAAGTCAAACCTTCCATGAACACCAAAGAAATTTGGTTGATTCGATTTTCTAAATAGGTGTCAGTTATTCCGATAGTTTCTCTTACATCTCTAAGTGCTGCTACTCGCACTTGATTAATGTTTTCTAAAGCATACTTTACTTTTTCATCAGTCTGGTTTAGTAGAGATTCGATATCACCTATCGTCTTAGTTTCTAATTCCTCAATTTCATTTTTTGCTTGTTTGATTCGGTTTTGAGCTATGTAATCAAGCTTGTCAGCTAAGGGATATAGTTTTTCATCAAACAATTCACTTATTTCTTTCCCAGCTGATTTCACGAAATCCTGCGAAACGTCTTTAGAAGCACGTTCTAATTTTTTAATAAAACCTCCAAAGATCCATCCCAGCATTTCTCACCATCCTTGCACCGCTAAGCTGGCAGCATTCATCAAAGTCTATCGCACTAGCTGCTTATGGTGTTTCCGTACAAATACTGAAAAACCCGGTTTCTACAAGAAACCGGGTTTTTAAAAACTCCATTAAATTATCCTGTCAACTAAAACGCGCCCAACAACTTGTAGATAATAGAGTTGATAATGCTGAGTGCAATTGAGCCTATCAACGCACTCCAAATTCCCCAACGCAAGCGAAATCCATGTACTAAATAAGCAGCTAAACCAAAGATAATCGCGTTGAGTACAAAGAGGAAAAGACCTAAAGTTAGGATGGTAATTGGCAAAGACAAGAAGAAAATAACTGGACGGACTAAAGCATTCAGAAGTCCAAAAACTGCTGCCGAAATGAGGGCTTTGGGAAAAGTGTCAATTTCAACGCCGATTGGCAATTTGGAAATGATAAACAAGCTAACAGCAGTGACTAGCCAAGCAACCAGAAGCGAAACAATATCCATCTTTTGTGTCTCCAGGGCGTAAATAACCTAGACATTAAAGCGGAACAGCATTACATCGCCTTCTTTGACAATATATTCTTTACCTTCACTGCGAACTAAGCCTTTTTCTTTCGCAGCATTCATCGAACCAGTTGCAACTAAATCTTGGTAGGCGACAGTCTCCGCCCGGATAAAACCGCGCTCAAAATCAGAGTGAATCACTCCTGCTGCTTGAGGCGCTGTCATTCCCGCTGTAATTGTCCAGGCGCGGCTTTCTTTGGGGCCAGTGGTAAAGTAGGTACGCAAGCCTAAAAGTTCGTAAGTGGCGCGAATTAGAGATTTCAATCCGCCTTCTTCAACGCCAAGAGATCCCAGAAATTCCGCTTTATCTTCTTCTGGTAATTCGACTAATTCCGCTTCCACTTGGGCAGAAACAATTACGACTTGGGCATTTTCTTGGGTCGCAATTTGCCGCACTTGCTCCACATATTCATTGCCAGTGGCTAAGTCATCCTCAGACACATTTGCAGCATAAATAATTGGTTTGCCTGTGAGCAATCCTAATCCTTTGAGCGCTTCAGCTTCTTCTTCATTTAATTCAGCCCGCCGCGCTGGTTTGCCCTGATTTAATAAAGCGCCCAATTTTTCTAAAGCAGCAAGCTCAATCTGTCCTTCTTTGCTGGTACGGGCAGCTTTGCGGGTGCGCTCAATTCGTCGCTCAACTTGGGATAAATCTGCTAAAGCTAACTCCAAATTGATGATGTCAATATCTCGCGCTGGGTCAACAGATCCGGCAACGTGGATAATGTCATCATTCTCGAAACAGCGCACCACATGAACTATGGCATCAACTTCTCGAATGTGGGATAAAAATTGATTACCCAGCCCTTCCCCCTGACTAGCGCCTTTCACTAAACCAGCAATATCGACAAATTCAACCCGCGTCGGTACAATTTGCACCGAGCTGGAAATATTAGCCAGGGCGTTTAACCTTTCATCTGGCACAGAAACGACACCGACATTGGGTTCGATGGTGCAAAAAGGGAAATTGGCAGCTTCTGCCTTGGCGTTGGCAACCAGGGCGTTGAATAAGGTTGATTTTCCGACGTTGGGAAGTCCGACAATTCCGGCTCTTAGCATTTTGAATTTAATTTGACGATTAGCAGGGTGGAGACTGGGTGAAATTTTTTCAGACAGGTTCAGGAATCGTTTGAGGAATTGTCCCTGGAACAGTCTGAGGAATCGGCGCTGGCACTGGTTCTGGTACTGGCCCTGGAACAGGCTGGGGGATGGGTGCTGGCACTGGTTCTGGGGCTGGGCCCGGTATGGGTTCTGGTACTGGCGACGGGCTAGGAATGGGATCGGGGATTGGCGAGGGGATGGGATTACCTGGTTGGGGAATGGGGTTAGGGATAGGATTAATCATGCGATCGCCTCCAATTACTGAACCCTCTTAAAATAGGTAAAAACTAATAACATCACATCCCCCTGAGTAACTACATTGACTGACACTCCTTATTAAATATTAATCAAACAGCATCCAAATTCAATACTTTAGCAGGTATCGACGCATCAACATTAGGGCTTGACGCTGGTTAAATTGTTAGCCAGAAAGGATATATCTTAAAGCCGCAGCCAACCAACTGCGGCAAAAACTCTCACATCGATTAACAAGAAAGTTAGCGCATGGATTTTGTACCAGGGTCTCAAATAACCACGCCATTAGTGGATGCCATTCAGGAGTGCGCTACTAAGCATCATGCTCCCTTTTATACGCCGGGACACAAGCGGGGACAAGGCATTTCCCAGCCCTTAGCAGATTTATTAGGTTCAGCCGTGTTTCCCGCAGATTTGGCAGAATTGCCAGAATTAGATAATTTGTTTGCTCCAGAAGGCGTTATCCAAAAAGCCCAAGAACTCGCGGCGGCGGCATTTGGCGCAGAACGTACCTGGTTTTTGGTGAATGGTTCCACTTGTGGGGTGATGGCAGCAATTTTAGCCACCTGTAACCCTGGGGACAAGATTATCCTGCCTCGGAATATCCATCAATCGGCTATCCACGGCTTAATCGTTTCGGGTGCGATCCCAATTTTCCTGAATCCAGAATACGACCCAGATTCCGATATCGCTCACAGTATCACCCCTGTGGCAGTTGCAGCCGCCTTGAAGCAGCATCCAGACGTTAAGGCGGTGATGATGGTTTATCCGACTTATTATGGCGCTTGCGGGGATGTGAAAGCGATCGCGCAAGTGTC
Organism: Trichocoleus sp. FACHB-90; assembly: GCF_014695505.1. NCBI lineage: Bacteria > Bacillati > Cyanobacteriota > Cyanophyceae > Leptolyngbyales > Trichocoleusaceae > Trichocoleus > Trichocoleus sp. FACHB-90. Next base: position 19,979 of record NZ_JACJOK010000072.1, on the reverse strand, counting down.
CCATCAGCACGGTATCCCCCTATTGGTAGACGAAGCCCACGGCGCTCATTTTGCCTTTCACCCAGATTTGCCCCCCTCAGCCTTATCAGCCGGGGCAGATTTAAGCGTTCAATCGACTCACAAGGTACTGGGGGCGCTAACTCAAGCATCCATGCTGCACGTTCAGGGAAACTTAGTAGATAGCGATCGCGTAAGCATTGCCTTACAACTTTTGCAGTCTAGCAGCCCTAGCTATCTACTCCTAGCTTCCCTCGACGGGGCAAGGCAGCAAATGGCAATACACGGAAAACAGCTGATGGGGAGAACCTTGGAACTGGCTAATCAGGCAAGAACCAAAATTAGCAAAATTCCCGGATTATCTGTTCTAGAATCCTCAAATACCCCCGGTTTTGTTGCCTTAGATACAACGCGGTTGACTGTCAGCGTTTCTGGTTTAGGTGTGACTGGGTTTGAAGCTGATGAAATTCTCCATCACAAGCTAGGCGTTACCTCTGAGTTGGCATCCCTGCAACATCTGACCTTTATTCTCAGTTTGGGGAACACCCAGGCAGATATAGACGGTTTGGTGTGCGCCCTCCAAACTTTAGCCGAGAAACACCCACAAGCTACCTTTGCCAACCCCTATCTGGATGTATTCACCCGATGGAAAGCAGAATACCTGCAAATTCATCCCTCATCCTTTATCATTCATCCTTGCCTCTCCCCCCGCGAAGCCTTCTTCTCCCAAACAGAAACCCTTCCCCTAGAAAAGGCTGTAGAACGCATTAGTGCAGAGATAATCTGCCCGTATCCCCCTGGAATTCCCGTTTTGATGCCTGGAGAAGCGATCGCCCCCGCAGCTTTGGACTACCTGCAACAAATTGTTACTTTAGGTGGAAGCATTACAGGTTGTACCGATTCCAGTCTCAAAACACTAAAGGTTGTGCGAAAGTAGAGACGTTGAATGCAACATCTCGAAAGGTGTCTCTGAATTGTTCCTATGCCCTCTCCAATCTGGCCTTATGTTACTCCTGGTATTCCCGATGACCTGTTCGAGAGGTTGCCAGGGATACCCCTGAGTAAACGAGAGGTGCGGTTGCTTTTGTTATCCCTCCTCAGACTTAAACAAGATTCTGTGTTGTGGGATATTGGTGCAGGCACCGGAACGATCCCAGTGGAAACTGGTTTGCTGTGTCCTAAAGGTAAAATTGTGGCGATAGAAAGAGATGAGGACGTGGCGAATTTAATTCGCCGCAACTGCGATCGCTTCGGAGTCCACAATGTGGAAATTATCGAAGGTAGCGCCCCAGAGTGCCTAAAAAATTTACCTGTTCCACCCCACCGGGTTTGCATTGAAGGCGGACAACCGATCAAAGACATCTTGAAAGTAGTCTGGCAATACTTGCAACCCGAAGGCAGAGTCGTTGCCACAGCTGCTAATCTAGAAAGTCTCTATGCCATCTCCGAAGGTTTCGCAGAGTTACAAGCCCGGAATATCGAGGTAGTTCAGTCGGCTGTTAACCGTCTGGAAACGCGAGGGGTTCATCAAACCTTTGCCGCAGTCGATCCGATTTTTATTCTCAGCGGGGAAAAGTTGGATTGAAGATTTTCAGGCGACTAATGGCAATATTCAAAGGCGAGTTAGGACTGAAGAATTATCGTTAAGATCCATACCAGAAGGGATTGAATTTTTAGTCAGAACAAAGCGATCGCTTTCACAAAGATGAATAAGGGTGAGAATTGCCAGCACCAATCGCCCAAATCCGCTGCGGATAGGCTAAAGTGTGCAAAAGTAATTCTTAATCTTATTAAATTTCTATTAACCTCCTCGCTGGGGTCAAGAGAGAACGCACCTTATGCCTTGGTCTCGAATTTTTAGTGGAATAGTAGCGATCGCCTTGGCCCTCTCCATGCTGATCTTTGGAGGATGGTTCTTTACAGCTGGTCTGTGTATCATCATTTATCTCGGTCAGTTAGAGTATTTTCAGTTAACGCGAGCCAAAGGCATTGCCCCAGCCGCCAAAACCACATTGGTAGTAAGTCAGGTTTTGTTACTCACAGCCGCACTCGCGCCGGATCTGACAGATGCCATGTTTTCCCTAGCAGGAACCTTAATTTGTTTTTACCTGCTATTTCAGCCCAAACTTGCCACAATTGCCGATATTTCCGCCTCAATTTTAGGTTTATTCTACGGCGGCTACCTGCCCAGCTACTGGGTGCGGCTGCGCGTTGGACTCGCCCCCGCGATCGCCAACGCCGAACCCTTCAATGGCTCCCTGAGTGCTGATTGGCATCAAATCAGCAGTCTTCCCCTAGGCTTGACAGCAACGCTATTGGCATTTGGCTGTATTTGGGCAGCTGATATTGGTGCTTACATCTTCGGCAAGTTCTTTGGTCGCACCCGCCTCTCCGACATTAGCCCGAAAAAAACTGTCGAAGGTGCTGTTTTTGGAGTAATCGGCAGCGTAGCAGTGGCGGTAGCTGGGGCTTGGTATCTTGAGTGGCCCGTTTGGCAGCTAAGTGGTTTCGCCTTGGGTCTGCTGATTGGTATTGCCAGTCTACTAGGAGACTTAACTGAGTCGATGATGAAGCGAGATGCTGGCGTAAAGGACTCCGGGCAACTAATTCCCGGTCACGGCGGCATTTTAGATCGGGCTGATAGTTACGTTTTTACCGCGCCTTTGGTTTACTATTTCGTCACCCTGTTGTTACCTGTGTTGGAGAAGTAGGGGACTGGGGACTGGGGGCTGGGGGCTAGGGACTAGGGACTAGGGGCTGGGTAAGATTCTTGCCAATCCCCAATCCCCAATCCCCAATCCCCAATCCCCAATCCCCAATTAAGGAATTACAGTAATGCCACCGCGACAAACCAGCCGACCTTGACTCAAAGTTAATTCCTGAATATCGACTTCTTTGCCCAATTCTATTTTGAATCCTTCCTCAGCTTGCACCAATTTTTCCTGGATCTCGATACTAGGGTTAACCAGTAACAGTTCATGGGGGCTGGCTAACTGGAGATCGGTACGAAGCACGAAAGGCTTGGTGTAATTAGTAGCGTCTGTAAGGGTACCACTGAGAGTCAGACACTCAGGCTCAATAGTAATTTGTTGCCAATTGATTTGCTGGTCTTCTAAGATATCAGCTGGGTGCATATGAAAAGCCGCCAAGAGCAGAGTCCCCAGTAAATCATTTAAAGCCGTGGCTAATAAGGGTGCATCGAGAGAGGCTTTGAGGTCTGCTTCTTCTAACAAAAGTTCACCGGAAACTGGGATTGGTTCGAGAAGGCGCAAGGGCTTTCCTTTGAGAACTTGACCCAGGTTGATGCGAATGTTTTCTCCGACTAGGTGAATTTGAGACAGATGCAGCCCTTGATAGATGGCACGGCTGGCAGAGATCGCTACTTTGGGAATATAACCAGAGAGGATTTGGCGATCGCCCCCGGAAATTTTGACGCTCAGATCACCAATCGCAGATACTTGCGATCGCAACCACACCCGGCAAGCCGGGGACAACACAGAGCTAATAATCCGGCTTTGCTGCTTAGTAATCAATGGCATTCTTCCTGTAATATTTGTACATAGTATAGCCAGTGGTCGATTTTAGATTGAAGAAAAGGCGATTTATTCTAAATCCCAGATCCAAAATCCAAAATAGTCTACCGGGGCATCGCCTCGGCTGGCCTTACCCTAAACCCTTACCCAGTCAGTGCATAAATCTTACCTATGGCCGAAAGGCTACAAAAAATTCTTTCCCAAAGGGGTATTGCCTCACGCCGCCAAGCAGAGAAAATGATTGTTGAAGGGCGCGTGCGGCTTAATGGTACTGTGGTTCATCTGGGGCAAACAGCGAATCCAGAACAAGACCGCATCGAAGTAGATGGCATTATAGTTCCCCCCAGTCGTCCTGGGATGCTGTATTTTCTACTTTACAAACCCGCCGGGGTCGTTTCTACTTGCCGCGATCCCCAAAATCGCCGCACCGTTCTCGATTTATTGCCTCTGCACCTGCGAGAAGGTAAAGGTCTACACCCTGTAGGACGCTTAGATGCTGACTCTACAGGAGCATTGCTGCTCACCAATGACGGTGAAATGACGCTGCGTTTGACCCATCCTCGCTATCACCTGCCGAAAACATATCAGGTTTGGATTCAGGGTCATCCTCCAGAGAGCGTACTTGACAACTGGCGTCAGGGTGTTATTCTGTCTGGGCAAAAGACTTTACCTGCACCTGTTCGGGTACTGGAAAAGCGGGATTCTCAAACCCTGCTGGAAGTCGTTCTGACAGAGGGGAGAAACCGCCAGATTAGACGTATTGCCGAGCAACTAGGCTATCCTGTCATCCATCTCCATCGCATCGCGATAGGTCCGATTCATTTAGAACGGAAAGGAAAGTCAATGTTCCCTGGTACTTATCGTCTTTTAGAAGATTTTGAAATTACTTTTCTCAAAAACCAAGTCAACTTAACATCAATAGAAGTGCCAGCAGACATCAAGGAGCGCCGTGTATGAAGGAGAATCCACTCAATGTTCAGCAGCAACAAGTCGAGAAGCTGAAAGAGCTTGGGTCTCACCTCCGCCAGTTCCGCCAGGAGCAGTCGCTTTCCCTAGAGGAGGTTGGGGAAAAGACCCGGATTCAGGTTCGTCTGCTGAGGGCAATTGAAGAAAGTCATTGGGCAATATTGCCAGAGCCTGTCTATATTAAGGGGTTTATCAAGCGGTATGCTGAGGCGCTGGGAATGAACGGTGCCGAATTTTCCCGCGACTTCCCCACAGGGCCTGTTTTCCAGTTCATTAAGCCTACCTGGCAGCGTTTGCCATCAGCTCAACTGCGACCAATTCATCTTTACTTGCTGTATGTGTTTCTGGTAATTGGCGCAGTGAATGGCTTGTCCTACTTCGTAAATCGTTCTGCCTTAGAAGTGAGTAGTAATAGCGAATCTTTGCGGCGTTCAATAGAGCAGCAGGAAGGAGTTGACAAAGTAGTCCAGATAAATTCGCCAGAACAAAAGTCTGGGCCGCTGATCCCCGCTGTCTTGAGCAGTTCCAGTCAAAACGGTAAGCCAGTACGTGTTGGTGTTACCGTGAAATCCGATTCTTGGATTCGGGTGGTAGTGGATGGCAAGACGCAGTTTGAAGGAACTCTCCCCCAAGGCACTCAGCGTACTTGGGTTGCGGAGGAAAAATTAATTGTCAGAGCAGGAAATGCGGGTGCTGTCCTCATCGCTGTTAACGATGAAAAGGCAAAGAAACTGGGAGATCCCGGTAAAGTTCGGGAAGTAACCTTTGCCGCCAATTCCAAGTCTTGAGATTTGGAGATTTGAGTTTAGTTTATTTAAAACTCAAATCTCCAAAGCCAGACCAACTCGTGCTTAACAAAACTCGTCAATCTTTAATGGGGGCGCGACCAAAAAGTTCAGTAAGCGATTTCAAGCGATCGCTTACTTCATTATTCACCGCCTCTGACCGATACCGCCACCCCCAATTTCCCTCAGCTTTACTGGGAAAATTCATTCTGGCATCGTTGCCCAATCCCAAAATATCCTGAAAGGGAAGAATCGCCTGATTTGCCACAGAACTCATCGCTAGCCGGATAAAATCCCAGTGGATACCTTCGGGACTAATGCAACCTAAATAACGCAGCACCCTCTCCCTTTCATAATCTGACAATTGATAGAACCAACCCACCGTAGTGTCATTGTCGTGGGTGCCAGTATAAACTAAGCAGTTGCGCGGATAGTTAAACGGCAAAAAGCCATTGCCTGCATCGGAACCAAAGGCAAACTGCAAAATTTTCATCCCCGGAAATTCAAATTTGTCTCGCAGCGCCTCTACCTCTGGTGTAATTACACCCAAATCCTCAGCAAGAATGGGTAGCTTGCCTAACTTCTCATTGAGAACTTCAAAGAAAACATCTCCAGGCGCTTCAATCCACTCCCCATTCAGGGCAGTTTCTTCACCCGCCTTCACTGCCCAATAAGCTTGAAACCCCCGGAAGTGGTCAATCCGAATGATGTCCACATAATCCAATAACGACTCAAAGCGCTGCACCCACCATTTAAAGTTTTGCTTCTCCAATTGCTCCCAGTTATAGACTGGGTTGCCCCACAACTGACCTGTCGCGCTGAAGTAATCCGGCGGGACACCTGCCATTAGCGCCGCTTCCCCCGTTTCTTCATCCAAACAAAAGATTTCTGAATGCGACCAAACATCGGCGCTATCGTGAGCTACATAAATCGGGATATCGCCAATAATATCAATACCGCGCAGGTTGGCATAGTTCTTCAGTTCAGACCACTGGCGGAAAAACTCAAACTGCAAGTATTTGTGGTAAAAAATCTCATTGTTTAGCCGCTGCCGCCACTGCTCCAAAGCTTCAGGTTGGCGTTTGGCAATTTCCGGCTCCCAAGTATACCAGCTAGATTGCTCGTGTGCCTCCCGAAGCGCCATAAATAAAGCGTAGTCATCGAGCCAATTAGCCTTAGTCTCGCAAAAACCCGCAAATTCCCTTTGCTGAAGCGGGGAAGCTTTGGCTTTAAAGTTTTCGCAGGCTTTGGCAAGCAAAGGCATCTTGATGGCGATCGCTTTTTCAAAATCTACATTATCCAGGGGAAATTCTGGTAATCCGGCAAAGTCGTCGTCAGTTAGTAAACCAGCGTCGCGCAGCTTTTCTGGACTAATCAGCAGCGGATTTCCCGCCAACGCTGAATAGCACATATATGGAGAATTACCATATCCAGTTGGGCCTAGTGGTAAAACCTGCCAAAATTGCTGGTAACTCTCCACCAAAAAATCTATAAAACGATAAGCTTCTAAGCCTAAATCGCCAATGCCAAATCGACTGGGAAAGGAGGTGGGGTGCAGCAAAATGCCACTTGATCTGGGAAACGGCATAAATAACCTGATGGAGAGTACGCAAACGTTTTGACATTATCACGGTAGGTCAGCGTTTGAAACCCATCCGTAGGCAGGATTACAGATAAATACTTTACGGGATGGGCAATTTTTTTTCCTAGTGCCTTGACTTACCCTAGGGGTATCCCGCCTGTCATCATCAAACAGGTGCAAAATGTAGGCAATTCATTTTTGGGGCAAAATATCAACATGACTCACCGCAACCCTTCTCCTACTGTCGATATCATTATTGAGCTGGTTGACCGACCGCATCGCCCGATTATATTGATTTTGCGCCAAAATCCTCCTTATGGTTGGGCAATTCCGGGCGGCTTTATTGATTACGGAGAATCTGCTGAAGCGGCGGCGCGGCGAGAAGCGTCAGAAGAGATTTCCTTAAAGGTGGAGTTAGTTGAACAATTCCAGGTGTATTCCGATCCCAATCGCGATCCGCGTCAGCACACGATGAGCGTTGTGTTTATTGCTACGGCGACGGGGGAACCTAAAGCGGCTGATGATGCTAAGGCGGTGGGGATTTTTGAATCTTGGCGGATTCCCACCGAACTTTGTTTCGATCACGACAAAATTCTGCGCGAATATTGGCGTTATCGCCATTATGGAATACGACCGAGTTTGTCTTAGTGCCACCCGACCCCAAACCGCGGACGGGGTAAAAAGACGAACAGACGGATTTGGTAGAGTATGCCGCTCGAAAATCCGAATCTGGGGATGCAACCCCAGACGTGTTTTGCTGTAACGTTAAACTTTAAGCAGAAGGAATATGTTCTAAATTGGCCCCTAGTAGGTATGCAACTCCACCCCACATCAGACCTCGCCGCTACCCTATTGAGGAGGCGATCGCGATTAGCTGAGCTAATTGATTTTCCGGTAATTCTCTGGTCTGGGCGCAGTAGTTCCCGCAATTATCCGGCAAATACTTTCCCGTTTCGCGCCAGCAGTCATTTTCTCTATTTTGCTGGGCTACCCCTGGAAAATGCCGCAATTCGTCTGGAAGCCGGAAAATTAGAACTTTTCATGGATGATGCTTCGCCAGATAGCGCCCTCTGGCATGGGGAAGTGCCTAAACGTGAGGAAATCGCTAAAGCTATAGGGGCAGATGGAGTTTTCGCGATCGCACAATTGAAGTCACGCTCGACTGGTGCTGCTACTATCTCTGTGCAGGATGCTGCTACCCAACAAGCACAATCTCATTTACTTAACCGCGCATTAGCACCAGCAAAATCATCTCAGGGGATTGATCTTGAGTTGGCACGAGCAATTATCAAACTGCGGCTGAATCACGACGCTGGCGCAATTTCCGAGTTGCGAGAGGCTGCTGCTGTGACTGTGGAAGCTCACAAAGCTGGGATGATGGCTACACCCAAAGCCAAAATTGAGGCAGGGGTGCGGGCGGCGATGGAGGCTGCGATCATCTCCCACAATATGACCTGCGCTTACCGCAGTATTGTCACTGTTCACGGGGAAGTTCTACACAATGAGCAGTATCACCACTCGCTGCAACCAGGAGATTTGCTGCTGGCGGATGTTGGTGCTGAGACATCAATGGGTTGGGCTGCTGATGTGACCCGCACTTGGCCTGTTTCTGGTAAGTTTTCTTCTACCCAAAAAGATATTTACAATGTGGTGCTGGCGGCTCACGATGCTTGCATTGCCAAGATTCGCCCAGGTGTAGAGTATCTGGATATTCATCTACTTGCTGCAACTTTAATTGCCCAAGGTTTGGTGGATTTGGGCATTTTACGAGGTAAGGCTGAAGATTTGGTGGAAATGGATGCTCACGCGCTGTTTTTCCCCCACGGAATCGGTCATCTGGTGGGTTTGGATGTCCACGATATGGAAGATTTGGGGGATTTGGCGGGGTATGAGGAGCAAAGAGTTAGAAGCGATCGCTTTGGCTTGGGCTATCTGCGTCTAAATCGCCCCTTGAGTGCTGGAATGTTAGTCACAATAGAGCCGGGATTCTATCAAGTTCCGGCAATTTTGAACAATATAGAAATGCGTTCAAAATATCAAGATGTGGTGGATTGGGATCGCCTTTCTCAGTTTGCTGACGTGCGGGGAATTCGCATTGAAGATGATGTTTTAGTTACCGAATCAGGCAGCGAAGTCTTAACAGCAGCTTTGCCGACTAATGTAGATACAATTGAGGAGCTAGTTAAACAAGAATCACGCTCAGGGGCGGAGAGGCGGCAGCAAATAAATGTAATTTCCAATAATAGTATTCCTGCTTTTATTAAGCGTTGTCGCTCAGTTTTTGAAGAAGTCCGCCCCCAATTGATTAAAGATTATGCTGGCTGGTTTGTTGCTATTGAATCAGATAGCGGCGAATATTTTCTGGATGAAGATCATAAACTCGCCAAACAAAAGGCACTGGCGAAATATCCGGATGGGATGATTTGCACTTTACAACTGGTTGAAGGCGTTTAAGAGTTGGAAAGTTGTTAAAACCTGACAAGGTTCTAACAACTTTCCGTAACAATGGACAACTTTACTCAAGTTTAGATTTATGAAGATTAGATGCTGTTGACAGCTTAGGAGTGCGATCGCGATCGCCATAAATTTCATATTTATTTTAAGGTAACAACGGCTTTTGTGCTGGTAATATTGCCCTAATCACACAAAATTTGTAAATGACTGAGCAACCTCCTTCATTGCCACCAGGGTGTATTATTCGACCAGCCCGTGAAAGGGAAAAATGGTTAATTCAGAAATTATTACTTCAATTCACCACATCTGAAGCATTAGCTTTTGACTTAAGAATTATACTTTTAAATTTGCTGATTCTGCTTTTGCTTGGTTTCTTTTTTATTATAAATATAAAGCTATGGATTATACTTAAATACTTTATTTTAATCAAGTTTATTTTAGAAGCAACAATCATTTTTCTTTTTATTTCCCTAGTTGTATTAACCTTTGGGATTATTTTGTTTTTGCTATCCATTTTTACCTACGCTTTAGTAAATTGGTCGCGTTTCTGGGTAATTGAATGCAATGGAACCTTAGTAGCCTGTGGGGAATTACACTGCTCCACTACAAACTCAGTGCTTTATTACCTGTTTGTTACACCAGTCTGGCGCAGTCAGCAATTAGGTTCTTGTTTAGTGAAACGTCTTGTTCAGGAAGCTGTCCAACCCCTTTATTTAGTATGTAAACCTAAATTGGTGCAATTTTATTCCCAACTCGGCTTCGTAATAGTTCCTTGGCATGAGTTATCATCGCCGCTTCAGGCAAGTTTTAACATTTTCAAAATCGACAGCAAGCTGGCTGGAATTTCTTGGACGGTCATGCGGTATCAAAGTTAGAAATAGAATAATTGTCGTAGCGTGTCTATACCAAAATAGAGGTTAAAAAAGCTGGAATCGCTTTATTTCCCCGAAACGGCTTCAGAATCAACATAATATTTTAGGTTAAATGCGCTAAATACCCTGCCAGCATACGGTTTTTGCAAATATAGCAGTTGTGTATATAACACTGTAGGGACAATGCCCTGTCCCTACGAATATTTATATTGCACGCAATTGGGGGCGATAAATTCTGGCCCCTCTCGTACTCTTCTGTAGGGGCTTTTCCCTTTCCGGAATCGGAAAGGGGGTTAAATTCTTGTGTTTAATTCAAATTGGTAGTCTAAATTGGCTTCAGTTGTAGTATAAGTTACGGTCGCCTTTAACACAAAACCTTTCTCTAGGCATATTCAATACCTCTCCCTTAGGAAACTCAAATGATTAGGGAATACAGTCTAAAGTGAAATCAACTATGTAGGGAGTTTAATTATGAAAGCAGGGCAAAAATTCGCCTTGATTATCGGCATTTTCTTTTTTCTTTGTGGTGTAATGGGATTTATTCCAGCGTTTGTGAAAGAGCCTACAGTTACACCTGATATGGCTAACCTTGGATTCACAACTGGATACGGTTACTTACTGGGATTATTTCCTATCAATGTCTTACACAATATTGTTCATCTAACCGTGGGAATTCTGGGAATTCTTGCATCCATCTCGTTAGACAGTTCTCGCCTCTATAGTGGACTCCTCGGAATATTCTATGGGCTGCTAACTGTAATGGGGCTTATTCCTGCTACCCAGTCAACATTGGGCTTAATCCCAATCTTTGGCAACGATGTCTGGCTTCATGCAGTCACCGCAGCGATCGCAATCTACTTCGGTTTCCTTGTTAAACCAGATTTATTGGAGATAAGTACGGGACAGCCGACCAATACTCCTGGCCAGGGCTAAAAAAGAGTAGCGTTTAAATGTAGCCTATCGATTGTCTAATCAGATTGAGTTTAACGGGACGCGATCGCTGATTGCCTTACAGAAAACCAGTATGCCTTTAACTCAGGCGAAGTATTCTGGTTCTCTGTAAGCTTCAAATGTAATTACTTAAAGTGTTTTAATTCTGTTGTTGATAACAAATTGCGTTCTAATGCAAGATTATAAATATCAATAAATTCTGCTGGTAGAAATTAACTATTGCCAGGACTTATTGATTAACGATATGAATTTGGCTTAACTATTTAGCTTTCAACCAACATATTTGTCGCACTTTCCTTGGTATTACCTGGAGTTAAACAAACTAAGCCTAGAGCAGGCTTAGTTTGTTTAACGGCGACTTTAATTGTCAGGCGTTTTTACCTTTTTCCTTACGGAGCCTCAATTGGAATCAAAGCATTTTCCGGCAAATAACTAGAGAACTGTTCGCCATCAGCCAGAACCATTATCAGCCGCAGCGGATAATCTGGTTCTATTTGCAAATCTGCCCAAGGAACTGCCACCTCTAAGCACTTATCAAAAGCGACTTGAGCGCGGCTAAAACGAGGATGCCACTGATGATTTTCCCCAGCTTCCTGAAACTCAATTGATTGAGTCAGCAAGTTAATTCCTAAATGATGGTGAAACAGATAGTTTAAAGGCGCTTCATCCGGCATATTCGCTAGAGGAATCGGACTGTTGTGCATCGTCCGGTTGTGGTAGTACCACAGCAAATGTAATTTCGAGGGAAAACCTTTACCCGGTTGAAGACCTGCTTGGAAGTCCAACCGTAAATAGAAGTTGAGGTGGTCTACCCCATACCAGAGACGCTGAACCGCGCTGCTCTTGTGCATCGTACCCCGCGATCCGCCGACTTCGATGCGACCTGCGCGATCCCAGTCTTGTTCGTCAGCGAGTCCATTGATGATCGGATGAATAAACCCTTGTGGTCGATGGTCGCCTTGCGCTTCGTGGACTTCCACGGGTTGGCGCACGTTAGGCGGTACTGGCTCATTCAAAGCTTGGTAGATTGCACACAAATGTTCGCGGAACAACTGGTCGAACATGGCATCTTGGTTGGAGGAATGACCTTCGCCAAACCACCAGAACCAGTCGGAACCTTCTGCGGCATATAGCGCTTCCCAAACTTCGGGATTGTTTTCCTCGGTTGCTTCTGGATGCTTAGCTAAGACTTCTCGCGCCGCCTCTAGCAAATCCCAGGCGCGATTTTTGGCTGGGTCGCCTATCCAGGTTGTGAAGCTACCATCTACCCAAGAGCCACTGTGCAGCTGTTGGGCGGGGATGGTTTCTGTGGCGGGGAACTGGTCTAGGTATTCGGAAACTGTTACCAGTTTCAGTTCTTCGTGCTGGGAGAGGGTTTGATAAAGAGCTTCTAGGAAGGGTTTGCCGTCTAGGTAGTAGTGTTCCCAGCAATTTTCGCCATCGAGGGCGATGGTGACAAGCCTTGGCTGTTCCAGGGCTGTACCGCCTCCAGGCTGACGGTGTTTGAGACTTCGCGCGATCGCTTCCAAATGTCCCACTAAGTCAGCAGCAGCGCGGCGTGGTTCCATCGCCCCGTAGGTGAAGCCGATCAAATCTGATAATCTGTGATCCCGAAATACGATCGACAAATCACCGGACTCAGTTTGTAGGCGATAAGGTTGATACAGTAACTCCGGTTCATACACATTCCCCGCACCGTCGCGATGGAAAAATTGCTTCAGCGACCAACCGAGTACAGCTTCATCGGAACATATCCAATTAAAGCCCTGCTTGGCAATGTAGGGCAAAATATCTGGACTGACCGACTGTTCTGAAGGCCATAAACCGCGAGGTTCCTGTCCAAATCTGTCTATATACATATCCCAGGATTTTTGTAAATGCCTGGGAATATCTTCCGCCCACTGAAACCGCTGCTTGGGCAAGGTCATATTAGGCACCGCCACCCGTCCGGAGTTGGTATCGCTCAGTAAGGGTAAAATTGGGTGAGTGTAGGGCGTGGTTGTTACTTCCAGTTGCCCAGCTTCCTGCATCTTTTTGTGTTGAGGGATGATGCGGCTCAAGATTTCGCGCTGTTTGGAGTAAATACGCTGGCGATCGCCTAAACTAAAATTTCTTCCCTGCTTTAACCAACCTTCAATGTCTGGATCATCCCAAAACAGGGGATCAATCCACGCCAAATTATGCCAAGCCAGCAAATCGCTGTAATCTGACAAATTCCAATTTTCCCAACACCAATTTTGCCCCTTTTCCTGACGTTGATGGTAAAGCTCTCCGTAACGGGGATGAGGGTCAATCAGAGTGTGGTGATTGGCATCAAAAAAATGTTCAATAATAAATCTTTTTTGTTCTTCACTCAGTTCTTCCTCTGGTGTCAAAGATGCTGCCAAGTAAGGATCTATTGCAGTGCCTGCAACATAATCTTCTATCTGCAAAATCAATGAGGGAACGAGATTCACAGTTTGATGCAACTTGGGATAACGTTCCAAGAGCAGCACTAAATCCAGATAATCTTTCGTACCATGCAGACGCACCCAAGGCAGACGATACTGTTGAACTGTGCGACTTTTGTATAACGGCTGATGCTGATGCCAGATGAAAGCGATGTATAGGGGATGAGGCATAGATATAGGTAATGGGTAATGAGTAATAGGTAATGGGAGTTTTTTCTCCCAATTACCTATTACCTATTACCTATCACCTTTTACATGATTTGCTCAACTTCGGCAATTTCTGGGATAAATTCGCGCAAGCGGCGCTCAATACCCATTCTCAGGGTCATGGTAGAGCTGGGGCAAGAGCCACAAGCTCCCTGAAGCCGCAGTTTAACAACTGGCCCGTCGATGTCTACCAGTTCTACGTTACCGCCGTCAGAAATCAAGTAAGGGCGCAGTTCATCTAAAACTTGTTCGACGTTTTCCGGAGTTAGTGCCAGTGTTTGTGTCATGGTCTGTTTACCTTATGGAATCTGAGAGTGCGATCGCAACTATCTCGATCCTAGTCTACACACGGATAAAAAACCGATGACAGCGATTCAAGTAGGGTGAGGATTGTTACCCTTGTCAAGAGCGATCGCCACCATCTCATAAACTACACTGCAAGGATAATCAAATCGCCCATAGCAGAAAAACTCCTTGGTTGACACCTTGACAGGGCTAGGTAGGAAATGCCGACCATTAAAGCATTTGGTGGGCATTTCCTCCCCTACTAAACTGCTACTGGTTCAAGCAACTTAATATTAGAGTAGTTGAACTCGGTGGTAGTTTTCTGACCTTGCTCATTCGAGTGAACTACCTGCTTGGTCATCACATAGTAATCACCAATTTTATCGAAAGTATCCTCAAATTGCAGTTCCTTGGTCGTTTCACCTGTCTGAGGGTTGCGGAAGACGACATCGTAGCGAGAGGATACGTAACCTTCTGATGTATCTAAGCTTTCCTTGGTGTCAATTGTAAAAGCCATCCGACCCATCACCCGACTCACCTGACAAATTTCGGTGCCTCGGATTTTGTAGTTAGACCCCATCGCATCGCCTTTAACTAGAATTTCCTTAGCGCCAGTGGAGTCGGTTTCGCCAAGGTTAAACTCGTTTTTGCCGTGAGCTTTTTCAAAATCTCCCCGTTTGCGGTGGGTGACAATATCTCTGAGCTGAGTATAGACGCTCTCTTGCACCGTTTCGTCTTCGATGCCAGTGACTTCTACGCTCAAATCGCGGTTGATGCGAATTTTGCCTTTGTAGACTTCATCACCTTGCTTGAGTTCTACATCGGCGCTGTATCCGGGAAAGTTGGCATCCCAAGTGTAGCGGTTTTCGTAGGCAGCCCGAAATAAGTCGCGAGCGTTTGCTGCAATCATAGAACCTTGATTAAGTTAACTTCTTTTCTAGTTTAGAAACCTTTGCAGGGTATTGGGTGTCATTAACTCATTCCCTGGCTAGAGCCTCAACCATCAGAACTGGAGGCAGAGCAAGTAAGCAAGAATGGGATTTTCAGTCTTAAGTTGACACTTAAGCATCTTGCCTGCCCTACAAGATAAAAAATTTACCTACATTAACAAATCCAGCGAACCTGTCTGAGGCGTGGAAATCATTACGGGTTCTTGATACAGGGGTACTGTGAATGTGACTGTTGAACCGAGTCCTTCGCCCATGCTGTAGAAGTTTACGACCCCACCCATTGCTTCTACAAGCCTTTGGGAAATTGCCAGTCCTAGACCAGTTCCGCCATACTGTCGCGTGCGGGAGCCATCTACCTGAGAGAAAGATTGAAACAGTTTATCTTGCTTGTCGAGGGAAACGCCAATCCCGGTATCAGCCACTTGGACTTTTACCAAGCCGGGAAATTCCTGTCCGGCAAATTTGATTTTCTTTTTGCTCACCTCAGCACTGACTGTAACCCCGCCTTCGTGAGTAAATTTGATGGCGTTCCCAATCAGATTTAACATCACTTGCAGGAGACGCTGATAGTTACCGTACAGGATAACTTCATCATGGGTGGGGGGCATTTGAATACATAAACTCAGGTTCTTCATCTGCGCCTGATTTCGCGTAAATTCCTCAACATCGCCAAATAACTCTTCCAGCTTTACCTGTCCGAGTTCCAGCTCCATTTTGCCTGCTTCTATTTTGGCAACATCAAGGATGTCGTTGATCAGGTTGAGTAAATGGAGGGCGGAACGATAGGCATCTTGGATAAACTCTAGTTGCTCTTCAGGCTCGTCTACTGTACCGTCTAGAATCAGCTTCAGGGAGCCGATCATACCGTTGAGGGGAGTGCGGAGTTCGTGAGAGGTGTTTGCCAGAAATTCTGATTTAAGGCGGCTTGCTTCTTCTGCTTGTTCGCTTGCTTGCTCTAATTCTTTATAGAGTTTGGCGTGAGCGATCGCTGTCCCTACCTGATCTGCCAGCTCTCTGACTAACTCTACCTCTGCTTCGCTCCATCTGCGCGTGCGATCGCACTGTTGAATGCTTAGCAGTCCGTTTGGCTGGTTTTGATAGCTTGTGGAAACCACTAATACCGACTGATATCCAAAGCTATTGGCTCCCGCCTGTTCCACTACCACGGGTTCGCCTTTCGCTTCCAGCCCTTGTTTCAGGTATGGGTCTTCGGCTAGCGGTAAATACTGTCCCAGCAGCGATCGCACTGACTCCTGGCAATACTCCGCCACCACCTGCACTTTTGGGCTACAACTTTCGTAGTTGCATATCATGCAGCGGCTGACGTTCAATCCTTCTCCCAGCCCCTTGACCGTTTGCTGCCAAATCGTATCTAGATCCAGCGTGCGACGGATATTTCTGGCGATCTGGCTTAATAGCTTTTGGTACTGGTCTGTACTTAACAAAGTTGACTCGAAAGTTAGCAGTGGAACATTAACAGGAGCCACCATCAGAATATACCTGCTAAATTGCAAACTGAGAATAGGCAATATTTACCAGTCGTCATGTGATAGATGCTTTTGTCGAAAAACTTAAAACTTCCGCCCCTGAGTCTACATTATCAGTCGTTCCATTCGCCTCTCGGAGGCACGGGCGGATTTCGCTCTAGGGTGCGGGTCAGTTCGTCATCGCGATCGCGTTCTCCCCTCAGCCACTGTCTTATGGCTGTCTCAATCACCTTACTTGGGTCATTTGTTAGGTGCTTTATTTGATCTACCAATTCCGAATCCAGGTGTATCGCAACTTCCACCTTTTCCCCTGACCCTTTAGAATAAACGGACCGCTCGTTCATAAGCTTTTGCAGCATCTATATTTATGATGAGATTTTTGTTTTAGCAATTCTCCAGGTGAGAGACACTAAACCGCTTTTCCATGCTAACTGGTGTTTTGCCAACTCAGGAAAGTCAAATCCAGCTTTTATCCACGTATGAAACAAAATTTTGCAATTCCTCCCCTTTCCCTGAGCTATAAGCTCTGGCGACTGGATCGCTAAAAAAATAGCAGGCTGAGGCTTTTGTCCTGAAGTCTTGACATCTTAACAATTATCGGTGAGTTTGAGGGATGTACCCAAAACCTTGTTTTTTAAGTATGGGGATGAAACTACACCAGCCACATATATTTATTAAAGCCTAAAGCGTAGCAACATTTTAAATAAGTGTATAAGTTTTATTTTATAATCTATAGCATAAATGCCTAAAGCTAGTAATGTTGGCTAGAAAGCTGAAATTTGCTGCTCTGAACAAAGTCAAGACAGATATATTGCTCCAGATGGAAGTGGAAAATACTCGCTTTGCCAACCGTTTGTTCTAATTCTCATGCAGAGAAGAGAAATTCCCACAGCGAAAGTGTCAACTACTTGCAATCTGCACTCAGCAGCTAAACTATTCGCCCTACCATCTTTGCCACAAACAGAAATACTTGCTTGATAAAAAAGTAGGGAGTAGGTATTGGTCATTCCCTACTTTTAAAGGAATAAACCTCATACCTATCGAAAAATGCTTTCTTCACGCTTCACCAATGTTCGATTTGGTTTTAGCTCAAAAGCAGAGAAAGGGTGAACCTATTGCCAACAGTTCAGATACCCGACTTCCCTAAGAAGTCGGGTATCTCTCCTTCACGGGTAGCGGTAACTCCATGAATATTAGCTGTCCTAGCCACACTGAAGGCTAGATGGGATAATCCCCCGTATTATATGGGTGGGGAGTGTCAAAATTTGTGTAAAAATACTCCAAATTCACAAGGGCTTGTCTCTAACCCGGCGTAGGATATCTTATGCCAAGATCGCAAGCTGGGTGTCGGACACATTAGAATATGTGAAGTCTGCTGAATCTCGATTGCCGTTCTCGATGTGCCTTTTTCTTTGGCTATGACCTCAGTACCTGTTTCTCGCATTCGTAATTTCTCCATCATCGCCCACATTGACCACGGTAAATCCACCCTGGCGGATCGCCTCTTGCAATCCACAGGTACTGTAGAAGATCGGCAGATGAAGGAACAGTTCCTAGACAATATGGATTTAGAACGGGAGCGCGGCATTACCATTAAGCTGCAAGCTGCCCGGATGAACTATACTGCCAAAGACGGTGAGGAGTACGTTCTAAATTTAATTGATACTCCCGGTCACGTAGATTTCTCCTACGAGGTATCGCGCAGTCTCGCCGCTTGCGAAGGCGCACTTTTAGTAGTGGATGCGTCCCAAGGTGTGGAAGCGCAAACTCTCGCCAACGTCTATCTTGCTCTTGAGAATAACCTGGAAATTATACCAGTTTTAAATAAGATTGATTTGCCAGGAGCCGAGCCAGATAGGGTAAAGGGAGAAATTGAAGAAATTATTGGGCTAGATTGCAGTGGTGCAATTCTTGCTTCTGCTAAAGAGGGGATTGGGATTGACGAGATTCTGGAGTCTATCGTTCACCTGGTACCGCCCCCGCAAGATACAGTTTCAGAACGATTGCGGGCGTTGATTTTTGATAGCTACTACGACAGCTACCGGGGTGTAATTGTATACTTCCGGGTGATGGATGGTACGGTAAAAAAAGGCGATCGCATCCGCCTGATGGCCAGCGGAACAGAATACGAAATTGACGAATTAGGTGTCCTTTGCCCCACCCAAAAGCAGGTAAATGAACTACACGCCGGAGAAGTGGGCTACCTAGCAGCAGCGATTAAAGCTGTCGAAGATGCCAGAGTCGGAGACACCATTACCTTAGCCAAGGCCCAAGCAGCCGAACCTTTACCTGGTTACACCGAAGCAAAACCAATGGTCTTCTGTGGTATGTTTCCCACAGATGCCGACCAATACCCCGACTTGCGAGAGGCTTTAGAAAAGCTAAAGTTAAATGATGCTGCCCTGCACTACGAACCAGAAACATCGAGTGCGATGGGATTCGGCTTCCGCTGCGGCTTCTTGGGCTTGCTGCACATGGAGATTGTCCAAGAGCGGTTAGAGCGAGAATATGACCTGGATTTAATTATCACCGCTCCTTCCGTAGTCTATCGGGTAATCACCAACAAAGGTGAAGAACTCTACATCGATAATCCCAGCCACCTACCACCGCCGAACGAGCGCGAAAAAATCGAAGAACCTTATGTCAAGGTAGACATGATTACACCAGAAACCTATGTAGGTACGCTGATGGAGTTGTGTCAAAATCGGCGCGGTATTTTCAAAGACATGAAGTATTTAACTCAGGGGCGAACTACGGTGACATATGAGTTACCCCTGGCGGAAGTAGTGACGGACTTTTTCGATCAGATGAAGTCCAGAACGCGGGGCTATGCCAGTATGGAATATCACCTGATTGGCTATCAGGAAAATCCCCTGGTTAAGTTGGATATCATGATCAACGGAGATCCGGTTGATGCCTTGGCGATGATTGTCCACCGTGACAAAGCCTATGGCGTGGGACGAGCTTTAACAGAAAAGTTAAAGGAACTAATTCCCCGGCATCAATTCAAGATACCTCTTCAAGCTTCGATAGGCAGTAAAGTCATCGCCAGCGAACAAATCCCAGCTTTGAGAAAAGATGTTCTTGCCAAGTGCTACGGCGGTGACATCTCGCGGAAGAAAAAATTGTTGCAAAAGCAAGCTAAGGGTAAAAAGCGCATGAAGTCAATAGGTACAGTTGATGTACCGCAATCAGCCTTCATGGCAGTGTTGCGCCTCGACCAAGAATAACCTTTGGGTTATTGAGATTCGGGAGCATCTGGGATTTGCCAATTTCCCACATTAGTCTCGATGCTGCACAAACTCAGACTACCTACATAGGCTCAAAACCCATAAACTGCTTTTTTTCTAGAACCGCAAAGTTTGCTAGAGAAGTAGTTTCTCAAGATTTGCTAAGAAAACTTCAGGATTTCGACGAAATCGTTGTTGTTCAATGCGATTGAGTTGATGTTGGCGTAAAT
>NZ_JACJOK010000071.1:0-16727 GCF_014695505.1 Trichocoleus sp. FACHB-90 | reverse complement strand
ATCGGCATCTGGTTCACCTCTTTAGGGATCAGCACGATGGCATTCAACCTGAACGGATTCAACTTCAACCAGTCAGTGATTGATAGCCAAGGTCGTGTAATCAACACCTGGGCAGATGTAATCAACCGCGCCAACCTGGGTATGGAAGTAATGCACGAGCGTAACGCTCACAACTTCCCTCTCGACTTGGCAGCAGGTGAGTCCACTCCTGTTGCTCTGGTTGCTCCTAGCATCAATGGTTAATCGCTAGTTTTTCTAGCTAAAAAAGCGCCCCTCTTGGAGCGCTTTTTTTTGGGAACGTCTGTTAAGAGGATCTGGAGCTTTCCACTGGAGGCAGGAGCCTCTTAGTATTTCAAGGCTCCCGCCTGGAAGGGACGGCACTACATCGACCGCTTGTATTGTTCCAGCAGTTCCGGGATGTAGTCAAATCCATCCACCCCAATAGCAGGAACCAGTAAAGAGCGATGTTCTTGAATTACTTTTATAAAGGCTTCGGCTCCTAACTGACCTTGTAAAATTGTTAGCAATCCCGCCGATTGTCGCCACTGATTAGAGGAAATTCTTTCTAAGTAATACATACCTAAACTGGCGGCGAAGATGGCTTTTTTGAAATTTTTTATTCCATAGTAAGCTTCCGCTATATATGCTAAGTTGATTCCTTGTAGGTATAAATCCCCGGAAATCATGGCAGCTTCTAAACCTTTTTCCAGGTTTTTCAGGGCTTCTTCGGGTTGTTCAACTACTAACAGAGCAATACCAAGACTGCTGTAACAAAGGGCTTGACTTTGGCGATCGCCTAATCTTTCCGACAACTGCAACCCTTGTTGCAAGTAGTTGATTGCTGACTCATAAGTTTCTGGCTCTACCCGTTCCATTTGTTGAGCTTGGAAAACTTCGCTATAACCGAGATTAGCTAAAGCGTTGGCTTCTCCCAACCTGTCACCATTTTGACGCGATAGAATTAATGCTCTTTGACTATAGCTAATTGCCTCGCCATAATTTTTTTGAGCTACGCAGGTGCGACTGAGGTGGTTGAGATTGGCAATTTCACAGGCGCGATCGCTTGCATCTCTTGCTATCTCTACAGCTTGTTGATGCAATACAATTGCATCATCGTAGCGACCTTGCGCCCGTAGAGAATAACCCATTAATGTCAAAATTCGCGCTTTTTCCTGAGTTCCGGCTACTTGTCGCAGTGGTGCATCTAGATAGTTTAGGGTAGAGCGCAGATAGTTACCAGAAAACGAGGCGAAAATTCCACCGTAAAGGGGAAAGTATTCTCTTTGGGAAAAGGTGCGAAAAATTTGTAGGGTAATTTGAAAACAACCCATGACTAAGGATTCCCGTGAAGTTGAATTCAGACTCGTCGCTTGATTCAAGCCATTAGCGATCGCAGACCAAATTACCGCAAAAGTCAGAAATATAGAAATCGACAGCTTTGCTCCTACTTTGGAGTCGTAAATCAGCTTATCAGACCAGTTCACTAAACCCCTTTGTAAGAAAGGCAAAACCACCGCTAACTCAACTAAGGAACTCACATTTGGCGGTTGTTTTGCGGCAAATTCTGCCACAGATTGATCTAAGGAAAGAGTCTGAAAAAGTGCTTGCGGGTACGGGCTATTTACTTGCTTTGCCCATACCGCCCAAGGCCCATTTTGTTCGGGTGCGCCCTCAAACCCTAACGGCCCCCGGCTTTGGTCGTAAATCCAGCTTACGAGGTGTCCTTCCAATCGCTGCCAAGATTCCAAACCGCGAGTGATGCCTTGGGCGATTTGCTGCACTTCCTGGTAAAGTTCAGGATTGGTGGTTTCCTGTATTTGTTGCTGAAGCAATGATGCTATCTGCTGAAGCTGAGCTAAACTCAAGACTTGCTTTTGGTTGGGATCTATTACCTGCAAAAAAGCTGCCAAGCGATCGCCAGTTTGGGCTTTAACAATTTGTTGTACTGCGATCGCGATCGCATCCGCTGCCCGATTTTGTGACTGCGCTCGTTCCCATTCCCCCTTGACCGTCTGAATCGCCCTCAGGCTACGAGTAGCCTTTGCCAGCTTCATTTCATCTTTTAGAGTATCTACCTGTTCCTGGGCGGTGCTAAGACTTTCGCTCAAAGCTCGTTCAAAAATTTCGCCGGTTCCCAGACTTACTTCTTTAAGGAGCATTTTATAAACCTGCTCTTTAGAGCGGATCTGCCCTTTGAGAGTGGTTTGAACAATTTTATCGATTAATTGTAGGTAGCGATCGCGCAAAGATAAAGAGTCTGACATGGGGAGAAGGGTGTGAGGGGGAGAGGAGCAGGAGGACAGACAATGACATATTTTGCAGTGTACTGAATAATTCAGTTAGTTCGCATCTTCAATTCCCCATTCCCCATTCCCGCCTATGTTCCCCAATTTTCTACCATCCCAAGTTGAGCAGTTGCAGGAGTCTGAGTCAATTGCTCTAGCTCAAAGCATCCAGAGAACTGCAATTAAAACACCCCTTTCACCGCAGCAGATTGCTACAGCTTACGTTCATCAGGGTAGCGGTGGCACTCCGATTTTGTTGCTTCCAGGTTTTGATAGTTCCGTACTAGAATTTCGCCGCCTATTTCCACTACTCGCCGCCGAAAATGAAACGTGGGCGGTTGATTTGTTGGGGTTTGGCTTTACGGAACGGGTGCAGGGAATTTCTTATAACCCCGCCGCTATCAAAACTCATCTCTACTACTTTTGGAATCTGATCAAAGAGCCAATGATATTAGTAGGGGCTTCGATGGGAGGTGCAGCAGCAATTGACTTTACTCTAACTTACCCCCACGCTGTTAAAAAGCTGGTTCTGATTAACAGTGTGGGTTTCAGCGGTAGTTTTCCTCTAGGCGCTTTGCTTTTTCCTCCTTTTGACTTTCTGGCAGTAGAATATTGGCGACAGCGCAAAGTGCAGGCGTTGTTATGGGGAAGTCATTTTGGCAACTTGAAACCAAACGAAATTGAAGCAATAAAATGTGCGATGCTGCACATGGAAATGTTTGGTTGGCACGAAGCCACAAGCAGTTTTACTAAAAGTGGTGGTTATTGGGATTTGGCAGATAAAATTCCCCGCATTGACAAGCCAACACTGATTTTGTGGGGCGAGTCTGATGATATGTTAGGAACTGCTGATGCTCAAAGGTTTAAGAATGCGATCGCTAACTCTCAACTAATCTGGATCGCAAATTGCGGACACGTTCCTCAATTGGAGCAGCCTCAGATTACAGCAAAATATATTTTAGCTTTTCGCTGATTTTTTTTAAGGCAAAGGTTAGCCCAGAGGTATTTTATGACTTTTGAGTGGGTGCTTAGTGCAGAAAAAGCTAAAAAGCTGATTTTAGAAGATACTACTATTTTGGATGTTCGCAATCAAGTTGCATATTTATTTGGGCATATAGCGGGGGCTGTTCATGTTACTTGGCAGCAATTTTCGCAACCCAAATTACCCGATAAGGGAAAACTAATTGATGATATAAATGTTCTGGAACACCAACTCCGCGCTCTAGGTATTTTTAATCATAAACCTGTCGTTGTAGTTGGCAATCCAGCTCACAATTTTGGTGAAGAAGGCCGCATTGTTTGGATGTTACGCACTCTGGGACATTCTCAAGTCGCTTTTGTGGATGGTGGATATTCAGCACTTGTGAAGGCGGGCGTTCCGACTACTTGGGGATTTAGTCCCCATCAAGATGGGGATTTTGTTGTACAGCGAACAGGATTGTGGGAAATTCACCGCGATGAAATTAAAGCCAGTCTTTCCCAGCAAAATTTTATAATAATTGATACCCGTGAACTACGAGAATATGCAGGCTCTACCCCTTACGGGGAACAGCGGGGAGGACATATTCCTGGTGCTGTGCATTTTTATTTTAAAGATTTGTTAGATAAAGATGGGAATTTACTCCGTCGCGACCAAATTATGGATAAGTTAGAAAATTTAGGAATTGAAAGCAGTCATCCCATTGCTGCTTATTGCACAGGCGGTATTCGTTCGGCTTTTTTTGTCGCGGTACTCGCTGATTTAGGCTTTACAAATGTGAAAAATTATGCTGGCTCAATGTGGGAATGGTCAGCAACAAGCGCCACTAATTATCCATTAGAGAAGTAGAGGCGAACCCCATGCCGTTACCATTAAGAATAATTGTAGGTAGGCTGCGTGGGAAAGCGAAGCCCAACCTCTGCTTTTGGGCGTTGGTTACGGAAGCCTTAACCCAAGCTCCGTAGTATTAATCCCCCCTACCCGGATCATTTTCAAAATCAATAAATCTTCATATATAGAGATTAATCTATGGTTATTATAGAAATAATTGATTTACACTGATTTATGGACTCAACAACCCAACCAAGTAGCGGAGTTATATAAGTTTCAGTTAGAGGTTTTATCGCTTAATTTTCTAATTCAGCAGTTCCCTTTTGACTGGTAAAAGATTAAGCTAAACAAAACCATTAAAAAATAATGAATTTGCGATCGCTCCAATCCCTCAAGTAGCGGGGAAGTATTGGGGTCATTTTTCAGCGTCCCTGACTTTGCGGCAATTTTACAGGTAGTTAGTTCCAATGGTTCAGTTCCTCGTCGATACCATTTGGTTAGTCCCTTGCTATGCCTTAATCGGTGCCATTTCATCAGTGTTTTGGTCGCCCGGTATAATCCGTAGCACAGGGCCACGGCCAGCTGGTTACATTAACTTATTGATGACTTTGTTGGCATTTATTCATGGATTGCTTACTCTGCAAGCAATCTGGAATCAGCCAGTACAAGAGATATCATTTACGTGGCTCAATGCAGCTGGTTTAAATTTAACCTGTCCCATCGAAATCTCACTGATTAATATCGGAGCAATAGTTCTGGTAACTGGGTTGAACGTGCTAGCGCAGATATACGCTATCGGTTACATGGAGATGGATTGGGGTTGGGCGCGTTTTTATGCCTTGCTGGGACTGTTTGAGGCAGGAATGTGCGCTTTAGCCTTGTGCAACTCCTTATTCTTTAGCTATGTGATTCTGGAAATCCTCACACTGGGTACTTATCTATTAGTTGGGCTTTGGTTTAGTCAGTCGTTGGTGGTGACAAGTGCTAGAGATGCTTTCCTAACTAAGCGGGTGGGAGACTTACTGCTGCTGATGGGGGTGATTGCATTGTTACCCTTGGCCGGAACTTGGGATTATTCTGAACTAGCAGAGTGGGCAAAGACTGCGAATTTAGACCCAAAAGTTGCCGCTTTACTAGGTTTAGCTTTAATTGCCGGCCCGATGGGCAAATGCGCTCAATTTCCCCTGCATTTGTGGCTGGATGAGGCGATGGAAGGCCCTATTCCCAGCACAATTTTACGGAACTCGGTAGTGGTAGCGACTGGTGCTTGGGTGTTGATTAAGATACAACCAGTATTAGCGCTGTCGCCTCTGGTCTTGTCGGCGACAGTGCTGATTGGTGCGGTGACGGCGGTAGGTGCTTCGGCAATTGCGATCGCGCAAATTGACATCAAACGAGCCTTATCCTATTCTGTCAGTGCATACATGGGATTGGTGTTTATCGCCGTAGGTAGCGGACAAGAGAATGCCGCGTTATTGTTGGTCTTGACTCATGCTGTGGCAATGGCACTTTTAGTAATGTGCGTCGGCGCGATAATTTGGAACAATGTCACCCAAGATTTAACCCAACTCGGCGGTTTGTGGTCGCGTCGTCCCATTTCCGGTTTAGCCTTTATAGTCGGTACGCTGGGATTAATCGCATTTCCGCCCCTTGGCAGTTTTTGGGCGTTGGTGGAATTAGCAGATGGTTTGTGGGCGACTCAACCTTGGCTAGTCGGGTTAGTGGTCTTAGTTAATGCTTTAACAGCCTTCAGCTTAACCAGAGTATTTGGGCTAATTTTTGGCGGTAAACCAAATAAGATGACAGTGCGATCGCCTGAAGCATTTTGGCCTATAACTTTCCCTATGATAGTTTTGCTAGCCTTTACCCTCCACCTGCCCTTAGTCTTGCAAAGCTTGTCATTACTTCCAACTTGGGCAACCTTAAATAAAGATGTCGCCCTCATGCTGATTTGGTCTAGCATCTTTGGTAGCAGTATCAGCGGTGTCATTTACCTGGGTGGAATGTGGCAAAAACCCGTTCAACTTCCCTGGAAACCCCTACAAGACCTTTTCGCATACGACTTTTATACAGCCAAAATTTACCGCGTGAGTATTGTATTCGGAGTTGACCTGGTTTCCCGTATCATCGACATCGTTGACCGCTACTTAGTTGATGGCGTAGTTAACCTTGTCGGCTTTGCTTCCATTTTCGGTGGCGAAAGCTTGAAATACAGCACCTCGGGACGCTCCCAATCCTACGCGCTGACTATCCTACTGGGAATAGTTCTGATGGGAATGCTGTTATCTTGGCCTTTCCTATCTCATCTTTCCCTCGTCTTCGCCAATACATAATCTCTTCCAGGCTGAACCTGGGAATACCTACAGGAGGCGGTCGCCTCCTGTAATCAAGACACCTCTAAAATTGCGTCCCCAAGCGGTCGCCAGGGAACGAGAAACTAACAACTAAGAATTAACTATGCTCAGCAGTTTAATTTGGGTGCCATTTTTAGGTGCCGCCATTGTTGGATTTTTGCCTAACTTATCTGCTAATCGCGCCCGTCTGCTGGCTTTGAGTATTGCCAGTGGTGTTATAGTCTGGACACTTTTTCTGCTCACTCAATTCAACATTAGTAATGCAGGTTTCCAGTTCTCTGAGTTCATACCCTGGATTGATACTCTAGGCTTGAATTACAGCCTCGGCGTTGATGGTTTATCTGTACCGCTACTGGCGTTAAATAGTCTGCTGACGTGGATTGTTATTTACAGTACCTCAGAGCAGATTACTCGCCCCCGCCTTTATTACTCTTTAATTTTGCTGGTAAGTGCGGGAATTGCCGGAGCCTTCCTCTCCCAGAACTTGATGCTATTCGTCTTGTTCTACGAGTTGGAACTTATCCCCCTGTACCTGTTAATTGCCATCTGGGGAGGAACCCAAAAACGCGGCTATGCAGCGATGAAGTTCCTTATCTACACCGCTGTTTCCGGAATTTTGATTTTGGCGGCCTTCTTAGGTGTAACGTGGCTAGGTAACGCTCCCAACTTTGATTACAATCCTCTAGTTACCCAAGGTTTATCCTTAAATACCCAGCTGATTCTACTGACAATGCTCTTAGTAGGTTTCGGCATCAAAATCCCCTTAGTGCCTCTGCATACTTGGTTGCCAGATGCCTACGTTGAAGCTTCCCCACCCATAGCGATTCTTTTAGGAGGCGTACTGGCAAAATTGGGAACTTACGGTTTAGTGCGATTTGGTTTGGGGATGTTTCCCGAAGCTTGGGTAACTGTAGCGCCTGGTTTAGCGATTATCGGAGCATTTAGTGCAGCTTATGGAGCGCTGAGTGCGATCGCGCAAAAAGATATCAAACGTATGGTAGCCTATAGTTCCATCGGACATATGGGCTACATCCTCTTAGCCGCCGCCGCCGCTACACCTCTCTCGCTACTCGGTGCTGTCTTACAAATGTTTAGCCACGGCTTAATCTTAGCAATCCTCTTTCACCTAGTCGGCATCGTCGAAACCAAAGTCGGCACCCGCGATTTAGATGTCCTCAATGGCTTGCTGAGTCCCCAAAGAGGTTTACCTTTCACAACTGGTTTGCTAGTGTTGGGCGGAATGGCAAGTGCTGGTATCCCCGGTTTAGTAGGATTCATCGCTGAATTTTTGGTACTTCAGGGCAGTTTCTCGGCTTTCCCCATCCCTACCCTAGTTTGTGTCCTCTGTAGCGGCTTAACAGCAGTTTACTTTGTGATTCTGCTCAATCGCACCTGTTTCGGCAAACTAGACAACACCACCGCATACTATCCAAAAGTGCAATGGGTAGAACGCACGCCAGCGTTAGTATTAGCAGCCCTGATTTTCTTTTTGGGATTGCAACCCACTTGGCTAGTACGCTTAAGTGAAACCACAACAACTGCAATGGGTGCCACAATTACCACTACTAGCAACGTGCAAGTAGCTGCCAAAAATTAAACCCAAGCTAGGCAATACCTACCCCAATACGGTTCGGTTGAAAATAGTTGTAGTTGTAGTTGATGTCTGAGAAGTGTCAAAAGTTACTTTAGATCCCCCCCAGCCCCCTTTAAAAGGGGGGAGAATCTTCTCAAAGTCCCCCTTTTAAAGGGGGATTTAGGGGGATATCTACCGTTTAAGCGTCTCGATTATGACTTTTCAGACATCCTCTAACAAATCCATAAGTTGTGTTGGGTTTCATTCCTCAAATAAACCAACTTCTTCTTATCTTCCCTTCCCGTTCTTTGCGTCTAAAGCGCTAACGCGCATGGCTAAAGCGCTAACGCGCATGGCTTCGCTAACGCTAATGCGGTTCATTTCTCTTATGACACCTTCGCCCCAATTACAACAAAACAATAACCGGTTTTTTGAATCTATTCCTGGGGTACTTGTAGCCTTTCGGGCTATTATTGCTCCCTTCCTCTTATGGGATGCAATTGATGGCAAAACAAGCATTTGGTTTATTGTCGGTTTTGTGGCAGCATTTCTATCAGATATTTTCGATGGCATCATTGCTAGAAAATTAGGTGTCAGCGATGCTAAACTACGTCAAGCTGATGGTTGGGCTGATAATTGTCTTTACGGCTCTATAGTTGCTAGTGCGTGGTTAGTCCGCCCCGATATTTTCATTAACTTTCGTGTCCCGTTGTTGATGGTGCTTATTGCCCAGTTAACCTGGTGGTTGGTTAATTTGGTGAAGTATGGAAAACCCGCCAGCTATCACACTTATTCAGCCAAGTTTTGGGGAATAACTCTTTTCATTGCTACAGTGGCGCTGTTTGGTTTTGATTACGCAGGAATTACTTTATGGCTGACTTGTATTGTTGGCACGATTCACAGTGTAGAAGAAATTGTCATGACGCTGATACTGCCAACGTGGACGCATGATGTTTTGAGTATTTTTCACGCGATTGACTTACGCCAAAAGTTGACAAGTGAGGATTAATTAACCGCAGAGTCAAGAAAAGTAGTTTTTCAAAGAATTATCGGATAAATACGGCAATTTATTTAAAGGAACTGAAAATGGTACAAACTCCTCCTAAACCCACAACAAAGTTACCTCCTTCGCGGCATGAATTTGCGCCTATAATTCATCGTCTGGAAGCTGGCGGTGCCATGCTACCTGATACGCCGGAAAATTTGATGCAAATCATCGGCATTTATAAGGCTTATGCTGTGCCGATGGATTTCTATTGGCGGGACTTACTTTATATTGCTGAAAGGGTGTTTTTAGAGCCATTTCCTTTCTTTAAATACTTTATCCCAAAAGAGTATTTAGAACTGCATAATCACTATGCTGGAGATGATGCGGATTTGCGGATATGGCGCGGTGAAGCTACTGCCCATCCGGAACTTTTGGAGTTTATCGAAAAAGGTGAACTCAATAAAAAAATGCCTAAGTTGTTTCACCACTTATGGCACGACAGAGTAAACATGGAGTTTGCCGAAGCTTGTATGCAAGCTATGCTTTGGCACGGTAGAGATATGGGTTGGGGACAATTTGATGCCTACCTGGACTCTGAAGAATACAAAGCAAATGCTGATAGGGCAATTAAGGCTTATTTCCAGGGTAATCCGGCAATGTTGGGACTTTATAAGCTGTTTCCAGATATGTTCTTGGAACAGGTGCGGCAAATGTCCTATTACAGTAATCTAGGCTTGTTCTGGGAAGTGATGGCTCCGGTTTTCTTTGAAATGTCCGATATCTATGATGAAGGCGGATTTAAAGGTGTACCGGATGCGATGAATTTTCTGGTGAATGGTATCTTTGCCATAGCAGGTCGTCCCATCTACCACCACGTTTATATTCGTGGACAAAAGTACGAAATTATCCCAAAATCGAAGGGTTTTATGTGGTTATATGAAGCAGCGTTACCTTATGTAGAAGCTGTTTTTTATCGCACCGCACCTTTCCGGGGTACGAAGTCTTACAATGCTCAAGCTAAGCAAGTACCTGACGAGCAAAAAGACTTCCACTACGGGATTCTTTATGCTGATGTATTTCCCGTAGGTACAGCTGGCATTCCACCAACATTGTTAATGCAGGATATGCTGCATTTTCTCCCTGACTATCTCAAGGATTACTATCGTCAACACTGTCGCGGTGAAGATGATATGTTAATCCAGCTTGGTATCACTTTTCAACGTTCAATGTACTGCGTTACTTCTGCTGTAATTCAAGCGTTGCGAACTGCACTTCTATATCCTTTAGACGACCCAAATCCAAAGCATCTGCAAGCAAATCGAGCTTTCTTTGAAAGTCAATTGGATCGTTTTAAGCGTCCTGAAGCACGTTTGCGAGATATTCAAAGCCAGGATTATAGATAGGATATCCCCCAACCCTATAAATTGGGTTTCCTGTCCGGTTAATTAGCCCACAAATCCCTGGAATCAGGAACCCCACCAAAGCCTGTGGCTTTGGTGGGGTTCTCTTCTTATGAGCAAGCCCGACACGATATCATTTTCCAAGGGTGGAGAATGCCAGTCCTACGCAGCTTTAACGAGAATTACCAGAACTGCTGAGTATACCGCGATCGCTTCTTCTTTGGTGCCTTTGTTTTGCCTGCAATCTCGCTTTCCAGTCTCGCAGCGCGATCGCAGTTCGGGCGGTGGGAGGAATATAATCTGGTGGACTCGCTTCCGGTTGATTCTCAACTGGGCTTTTTTCTGGACGGCGCACAGTTGTCATAAACTGCGATAAATTGTCTTGCGATTCCCAACCAAATGCCAGCATAATCGCTCCAGCAGACTGAAAGCGCTCTTTTAGAGAGATTTTCAGCATTCTGTTGAGAATTCGGGCAAACTCTTGCGAGACTACCACTGTATTCTGCCACTGAATCTCACCTGTGGCGCGATCGCTTTCAAACTCCAACGGCGCTTTGCCAGTCAACAAGTAAAGGCAGGTTATGCCCAGTGCGTATATATCGCTGGCATAAACTGGTCGCAGAGAAAATTGTTCCGGTGGCGCAAACCCAACTGTCCCGATGAACTGGGTAGTTGACCCTTTCACACCAGATTGCCCTAACTGGGAAATTTCCTCTTTGACAGCCCCAAAGTCAATCAACACCAGCCTACCATCGTCCTGACAGCGGATGATGTTCTGGGGCTTAATATCGCGATGAATTACGTTATTGCGGTGGATGTACTGCAACAATGGCAAAATTTGACGGAGGAATTGTTTCACCCCCTCTTCAGATATCGAACCACCGCGCCTCACCAGTCTAGCCAGGGTATGACCTCGGATATATTCCTGAACTAGATAAAATTCTCCCCCTTCTACAAAATAGTCTAGTAGCATGGGAACCTGAGAATGGCTTCCCAGTTTGCTGAGAGTTTTCGCCTCTTGCTCAAAGCGTTTTTGCGCCGTTTTTAAGCCAGCCGGATCGCTAAACTTCGGACACAGCTGCTTGATCACGCACAACGGCTGTCCAGGGAGTGTTGCATCCCTCGCTAAAAAGGTGACACCAAAGCCACCTCTACCCAGCATCCGCAAAATCTCGTAGCGATCGCGAAACCTCTGTTCCGAACCGCACAGCTGACCCAGTTCAGTCTGTGCCAGAACATCGGAGTGAAAAGTTGACAAATTCGTGGGAGGGAAATTCATGGCTCGTCACTGGCTGGAGGAGGGTAGTATCTGCACTATGCTCCTAGTCTAGATCCCGGTTTTGGGAAAAAGCTCTCTTAGCGCTTTGTTGTTTGATGGTATTGCCACACCTTGCAGATGCACAACCATCGGAGGAAGTACCCAATCAGTTTAAAAGTAGAGACCATATCGATCTGGTCTGTACAATGAATTATGAAAAATTAGCGAGCCAAATAGGGCTTATGACCATGAATACTACTCTACACCGTGCTTTTGAGCAAGGCAATGTCTTAAAAATTATCACTGGCTTGAATAACTTTGATTTCTCTTCTGTTGCTGCTACCGTCAAGGCTGCAACTTTGGGCGGCGCTACCTTCTTGGATATTGCTGCTGACCCCGACTTGGTGCGGATGGTTCGGGAATTGACAGATTTGCCAATTTGTGTGTCTGCGGTAGAACCGGAGCTGTTTGTGAAAGCTGTTGCAGCAGGAGCTGACTTGATTGAAATCGGCAACTTTGATAGTTTTTATGCTCAGGGACGGCGGTTTGAAGCCCCGGAAGTGATGGCGTTGACACAAAAGACGCGATCGCTCCTGCCGGAAATTACCCTGTCTGTCACCGTTCCCCACATTCTAGAGCTAGACCAGCAAGTGCAGTTGGCAGAAGCGTTAGTAAAAGCTGGTGCTGACATTATCCAAACTGAAGGAGGCACCAGCAGCAGCCCCACCCACGCCGGAACACTGGGATTGATTGAAAAAGCCGCTCCCACCTTAGCAGCAGCTTACGAAATTTCCCGTGCTGTCTCCGTGCCAGTTTTGTGCGCTTCGGGCATCTCCAACGTTACAGCACCGATGGCGATCGCTGCTGGTGCTGCTGGTGTCGGTGTCGGAAGCGCTATCAACCAGCTGAATAGCGAAGTGGCAATGGTGGCAGCTGTTCGCAGCTTGGTGGAAGCCTTAAGCCAAGTCAGCCGTCAGCAAGTTCGGGCATAAAATAGGGACTGGGGACTGGGGACTGGGTACTTGGGCAGTATTTTTCCTAGTCCCTAGTTCCTATTAGCCATTAGCCATTAGCAAACAGTCCTTCAAACCATAGACCACTTGCTCTTGCTCCTCTGGGGACAGTTCTGGGAAAATCGGCAAAGATAAAACTTCGTGGCAGACTTTCTCAGTAACAGGGAAATCCCCAGCTTGGTAGCCCAAATCCTTGTAAACAGGCTGCAAGTGCAAAGGCAACGGGTAGTAAACCATCGAACTAATACCCCTAGCGCCTAGCTGAGTGCGAACATTATCCCGGAAAGCGCTGTTGCTATCTTGGGTAAGCCGAATCGTGTATTGATTCCAGACACTGCGCCCCCCTGCTATTTCTTGCGGTTTCACCACCCCAGGGACAGGCTCCAGCAATTGATGGTAACGTTCAGCAACCGAACGGCGCAAGTCATTCCAGGTATCTAGATGACGCAACTTGATTTGCAAAATAGCCGCTTGTATGGTGTCCAAGCGACTATTAATGCCAGTTTCTTCGTGGTAGTAGCGATCGCGCATCCCGTGTTCTCGCAGCATTTGGATAGCGGAAGCGATCGCCGGATCGTTAGTCGTCACCGCACCGCCATCACCAAAAGCACCCAAATTCTTTGTGGGAAAGAAACTAAAGCAACCAATATGACCGATGCTGCCGATTTTAGCGTCTGCCCATTCCGCACCTGTGGCTTGGGCGCAGTCTTCAATCACAGCCAGATTGTGAGACTCAGCTATCCTCATAACTGCGGTCATATCCACAGGTTGCCCAAATAGGTGAACTGGAATAATAGCGCGCGTTTTATCCGTAATCGCCTTTTCTAGCTGCAAGACATCAAAATTAAACGTCTCGGCATCAATATCAACAAAAACGGGCTTGGCTCCCACCACACTAATTACCTCAGCGGTGGCAATAAAGGTGAATGGTGTCGTAATCACCTCATCTCCAGAACCAATCTGCAAAGCCCGTAGAGCTAGATAGAGGGCATCTGTGCCAGAATTACACGCCACACACTCAGAAACGCCCACGTAAGCTGCAAACTGTTGCTCAAAGCCTTGAACCAGAGAACCGCCAATGTAACGGCCAGAAGCCAAAACATCAAGAACAGCTGCACTCACCTCTTCACTGATGTTTTTGTACTGCCGAGACAAGTCTAGGGGGGGAATGTTACTCACTCGTTTACACCACAAATTTTTATATACATAGAACCAAATTTTGTTCAGAAAGGGAATCCGCACCTTACCCCATTTTGAATTTGGGATTTTTGATTTTGGATTGTGAAACCTTTAGCTATAGACTGTTTCAACAATTCCAGGGTTGCCACAACACGCACAAAATGAATGGTCTTACCATCCCACATCATTTCAGAATGCTGAAGCTGTAAAATTGTTTCGCAGAGGGGTTGGGGGTTGGGGACTAGGGACTAGGGGCTGGGGGCTAGGGACTAGGGACTAGGGACTAGGGGCTGGGGGCTAGGGACTAGGGACTAGGTAAGACTTTTTTCCAATCCCCACCCAATCCCCAATCCCCAATCCCCAATCCCCAATCCCCAATCCCCAATCCCCAATCCCCAATCCCCAATCCCCAATCCCTAATCCCAATGAACCGTGGATTCTTTAATTACACTTGACATTACCGACCTTGCTTGGGCATTAGGCATGATGGCAATTGCCATCGGTTTATCCAGTTGGCAAAAACTGGGATTAGAAGGGCAACTTGCGATCGCAACTGGTCGTACAATTATCCAACTTTTGGGTGTCGGCTACGTCCTTGCCTTCGTTTTCGCCTGGAAAAATCCAATTGCAGTTCTGGCAATCTTGATGGTAATGCTAAGCATCGCCGCTATTGTCGCCCGTAATCGCATTGGCAAGAAAATTCCCCAAGTTCTACCCGTAGTTTGGGGGTCAATTTTAGCGAGTAGCGCCCTGACTTTGGCTTATACCACGCTGGTGATAATTCAGCCGCCAATTTGGTATGAACCACAGTATTTGATTCCCCTAGCGGGAATTGTACTGGGAAATGCGATGAATGGAGCAGCGATCGCAGGCGAACGTCTTGTTAGCACCGTCAACGCTAGTCGCGCTGAGATTGAAACGCACCTGAGTTTAGGCGCTACACCGCAACAAGCTGTAGCACAATATCGCAAAGATGCCATCAAAGCCGGGTTGATTCCCACACTGAACCAAATGATGGTTGTAGGTGTGGTGACGCTACCAGGAATTATCACAGGTCAGCTATTAAGTGGCGTTGACCCTTTGAATGCTGCATCTTACCAGATATTAATTATGTTTATGCTTGCTTTCACCAACCTGGTGACAACCCTGTTAGTTAGTCAGGGACTTTGCAGCCAGTTTTTCAATACAAATGCCCAATTGAAGTAGGGTTTATTGATGATTCTGCAACCAAGCTACTAAATCTTGTGTTGTGGAGAAATCTAACAAAGCTTCACCGAGTGCTTCCACCTGGACGGTGGAAAGCTGCTGAATTTGCGATCGCAATTGGGGCGGAAGCGTCCCTAGTCGGCGCGTGAGTTGACGCAGAGCTAAGGACACCTCTCCTTGTTGAATTCCTTGCTGCAAACCTTCTTGCAAGATTTCTTGATACAGTGGTGATTCCCGCATAAGATTCTCTGTGCGAA
Organism: Trichocoleus sp. FACHB-90; assembly: GCF_014695505.1. Classification (NCBI taxonomy): domain Bacteria; kingdom Bacillati; phylum Cyanobacteriota; class Cyanophyceae; order Leptolyngbyales; family Trichocoleusaceae; genus Trichocoleus; species Trichocoleus sp. FACHB-90. Next base: position 1,404 of record NZ_JACJOK010000071.1, on the reverse strand, counting down.
ATTATTGATGAGTCTGCAACCAAGCTACTAAATCTTGTGTTGTGGAGAAATCTAGCAAAGCTTCACCGAGTGCTTCCACCTGGACGGTGGAAAGCTGTTGAATTTGTGATCGCAATTGGGGTGGAAGCGTCCCTAGTCGGCGCGTGAGTTGACGCAGAGCTAAGGACACCTCTCCTTGCTGAATTCCTTGCTGAATTCCTTGCTGCACACCTTCTTGCAAGATTTCTTGATACAGTGGTGATTCCCGCATAAGATCCTCTCTGAGAAATTGCCGAATTAAATCTTCTTCAAACTTCAGCCTTGCCAGAACTTCCACACAAGCAGAAATGTTTCGCTGTCGGTCTGGTTCTTCGATCGTATCTACTCTGGCAGCAATTTGCTCTAGTAAGGCTGTCTGTGAGTCTGTCCGAGCTAAAACTGCTAGAGGAAGAAGTCCGGGACTACTCAGTAAACGAGCTGGATCTTGCTCCCATATCCGCAAGACTCGGTAAGAGTGGAAAGTTCGCTCAAAAGCAAACCGCTCAACGAAGACTGCTTCTGAGGAGGTTTCTTTCAAAAAAATCACCACTTGCTCAATTGAACACTCGTACTGACGATGCAGCCTAACCCAATAGTCTAGCATCCGCAAAGGCATAGGTGGTTTGGAAGCAGGCACAGTCTGAAATTCTAGATGCAGAATCTGGTTTCGTTCTGGCAGAAAGTAAAGGGCATCAGAACGGATGGGTTCAAGATTCAGTTCAGTCGGAAGGGGTTGAATTGCGATCGCATCTGTATCGAGTAGCCAGCTTGCAAACGCAACTGGATACTCAACTGCCAGATAGCGACAGATATTATCATAAGCCAATGGGAATACTCACTCCTTACTGTTAACTTGTCGTTTTTAGCCTCTTTCTAGCCAGTTCGAGGATAGCTATTAATCAACGCTCAATCGGGGGAGGTATAAAGTTGTAGTGGAACCCTGGCATTATCGCTAATCGCTTCGAGGGCATCTCCCAGCGTGAGCAGGTGATTGGCAATGGGAGCATCCCGTTGAGTGCAAATATAACCCACAGGCTTTAGTCATCCGGCGTTTTTCCTGTAATACAAAAAGCGTTAACCAGAGAGCGTATCACTTCTTTGAGCTTAAAATAAATTTTCCACACATAAGATTAATTATCGTAATTTGCGCTCTCCTTTTATATTATCTTTATAAACTCTCGTTCTTCCAGTTATTTCTCAGTTTTGACAAACTCATAGAGCAGGGTTAGCGCGTCTCAAACCCTATTGACAAGCGGACTTACCTGAGCGGCAAAGTTGGGTTGAAAGTAGCACTATTCGGGCTAGGGTAAGATTTAATCCATCAAGAGGCAAGGTTCGAGTAATGCCATCAGGATTTGAGAACAAGAAAAGCAAAACCAAAGCATC
>NZ_JACJOK010000070.1:0-13229 GCF_014695505.1 Trichocoleus sp. FACHB-90 | reverse complement strand
ATGGTATCAATGCTCTGTTGCAGTTGTGCTTGCTCTTCTGGAGTCATCAGATCCTTGGGAGGGTAGACTTCTTTCCTAGCCTAATTTTTCTCTCAAGAAGGTGACACGCACCCAGTCCTAAATGAGTTAAGAACAAGGTGCATACTGATGCACCTTAGGAAAATCAAATTTTTGGTTATTGGTAAAGAACTTAAATAGCCACTTAACGACAGAAAACGATTTGCTCCAGATGCCAACATTTTCTCAAAAAATTCTTGGTCTGTAACCAAATATCTTCTACAGGATTTTGTTCTGGTGCATTGGGGGCAAATACAATACAAGTAATTTGCCACTCTGTAGGTTCATAATTATTGTTGACTGCTGCTAAAAAATCTTTAACTTCATCTGATTTATGATAACTAGCCCCATCCCAAATTAAAGCAATTCTTGTTTCACGATACTCTTTTCGTAAATCTTTGATAAACTTGACCGTGTTTTCTGAATTTCCTGCCGGATACTCGCGGATAATAAATTTTTTAGTATGATAGTTTAAGGCTCCGAAATAAGTTTGCCTTTTCTTTGTATTTTTTATCGGAATTTCAATTCGGGTATCCCTCTTACCCCAAACATATCCGCACACATCATCTCCAAGTAAACGGCACTCATTTACAAAAAACACAATCAGTCGTCCTGCCTCAATTTCAGCTTGATTCTGCTTTAAGAAATCAATAATTTCTTTTTTCTTTTTTTTTACTAGCTCTGGGTCGTAACTTGGGTTGACTTTGTAGGACAACTTCGGTGCTAATGCCTGCATCTGATAGTAGGTCATAATAGCTCTGTTTTGATTGATAAATTACGCCGTAATGTTCATCTAAATCTGAGGGGGCGACAAAAATAGCTAGAATGCAGATAGAATAAGCTTCATAGCTCTCCGCCCTTGTTGATAATACTTTCGCTTATTAGGATTTAATCTCAATAATGACTCGACTAATTCCCCACAATTCTCTATAAAATTCACCCAAGGCAAGCCCATATAATCCGATATAAAAAATGCTATGCCGCCGAGCTATGCGCCCATATTCTTTAACACGACCGATATATTTCTGGATAGCTTGGCGTTTGATTTTTTGTCCTTGAATTGTGGCTCCAGGATAAGCAAGCGCTATTAATAAAATTAGGGATACTAACCGTTCCCCTGAGACATTTGTACTCTCTAAATTATAACCACCACTCTTAAAATTCCTAAACATTTCTTCAATATCAAATCGTTTTTTATAAGCAGCAATTGCTGACTTTAAAGTGTTCAAATTTGTAAGAATAAACCCTCCTTCTTCAGGAGCTACTCCCAAGATTTTACGTTGCCATTTACAAGCAATATTAAAGCTGACAAAACCTTGAGTTTTTGTGATTTTAACTCCTTTGATAAATAAGGAAATTCCTGGGGTTAATCCTAACTCATTTAATTGTATCCAAATGTCAGGTTCAATTTCGACAAAATGATTTTTTTTGAGACGCAAGCAGAAGTATACATCCCAATCCATCAGCCAATTTGCTAGTTTTACCGAACAAAATTCTCGGTCTCCCAATACGCAAATTTTATAATTTTTGAAAATGGGTAATACTTGGGATAGAACGGCTTTTTGTTCCGTGAGATTGCTATTCCCCAATTTAGGCAATAATTCAAAGTATATTGGGAAAGCTCTTTTATCCCAAACAACACTAACCATAAATAGATTTACACAAGCCCAATTTGTCCTATCAATTACTACATAAATTATTTGACTATTTGAAAAGGTTATTTCTAACCATGCCATCACAATTGGAAACCGAAATTTTTCAATAGTGAAATTTGGTAATGAGAAAAACCTCTGAATTTTCTTCCTTCTACTTTCAAATGTAATCGGAATTGGTAGAGCCGTAGCTAAACCTTCTAAACTAAATTTTTTAATCGATTGCAGCAGAATAATCAAAATTTTCAGAAAAATGTATTCCGCTATATTTAATTTACTTTTTAGGTGTGTTTGGTAAAATAAAGGCAAAATTATCATTAGATAGGTCTTATTGACAAAAGTAGACCTATCTTTTCTTACCATAAACCGCTGCACTCATTACAATGTAAGCTTTTGAGCATATTTTTTCGCCCCGTCAGCATCTAAATATGTAACTAATTCATCTAAATCCCAATATTTATTGGTCTCTAACCAAGTTATAACTTCCCCCCTTTGCTCTGGTGTTAAATAACTCTTAGCCCCTTTATAAGCTAGCTTAATACCATTTATCCCTTGAGCTTCAAATTTTTGCTTCCAAGTAGTGATACAGGACTTATTCATACCCAAGAGTTGAGTAATTTTAGAGTATACTTCACCCTGTAGCGCCATTTTTACAGCCATTGCCCGTTTGAGTTCCCTCGCCTCTGGATTGCTTTGAATAAATTTTATTAATATTCCTATTCTTTCTTGTTTTTGTTGTTGTTCCAGTAAAAAGTTCTTCATAGGTATAAGCCGCAATCAAGAATTTAGTACAAATTTACCATAAGTTTGTAAATCCAGTAGGACTGCTATAGTTAATTCTTCAAGCCGTAGTAGTTGCTTAACTTTCTTTTTCTTTAATAATTGAAAAGTATTATGGTAGAACAGTTGCTCCAACGTCTTGATGCTCTATTACAAGAAAAGTGGTCGAGCTTCTATGAAATGTTATTGCCTGGGCTTTCGTCCGAACAAATCCAGAGTTTTGAGTCAGCGTTAGATGTTGATTTACCCGAAGAGTTTAAGCTCTTCTACCAATGGAAGAATGGACATTCTAACAGCAAGTACAAGCCCTTGTGGTACAACCGTAGTCTTATGAATGTAGAAGCAATTCTTCAGAATTGGACAGAGACGAATGAACTTCTTGAATTGGGGGAGTTTGAGGAACCTAACTGGTGGAACCCACGTTGGATTCCTTTTGCCGAAAATGGAGGGGGTGACTACTACGTCCTTGATCTGGCGGGGTCTTTTGGAGGTCAAGCTGGTCAAGTTATCGAGTTTTGGCATAATGATGCTGATCGCCACATTTACTTTGATAGCTTCTCTAAGTGGCTAAAGACAATTGTTTTAGCGATAGAGAGGGGATATCAAAACTATTCGGGAAACTATCGAGGGAAAGACGCAGAAGCCTTCAATCTAGCTGAGGAAGACTCAAGAATTTTCGAGCAAGCCTATGCGGACATTAATCCGGGTTTTCCACTTATACATACAGCGGATGAGGAAGTAAGTGGGGTGTGAGTCGCAACCGACCGTTTATAAGACAGATTTTTTGAGTTGACGCAACGCGCCTCAAATCCAGAGATATCGTGTCTCATAACTCGTCTTTTTATCTATGTCTCATGAGATAATTAATAAATGAGTTATGAGATATTTTTAATGAAAATTAGATATTGCCGGGTTTCATCCAATGACCAAATGTAGAATAACAGATTATTTGTCGTCTTAACAAATTGTTGTCGTTGAGCGTTTCTATCGCTAGCAAAGCCTAGATATATTTGGATGAAGAAAAGCTGGAGTTAAGACAATCATGGCTTTAAAGAGGAATCTTTACCAAAGTGTTACTTAGCCCAAAACCCCTACTGTAAAAGATTTGAAAGGTTTTTGGATTAACGACACTAATATCTCAATAGCGACAAATAATTTGTTATCTGATAGATGGTGAAGACGACGCAAGTTGAGCGATCGCCCAGTTGACTCTGTGCAACCGTTAAGCTATATTAAATAACGGTTGCCCGATATAAAATCTAGATGCCGAAGATTGTTGACCATGAGCAATATCGCAAAGAGTTGCTCCATAAGTGCTTTGACCTGTTTGCCCAGAAAGGATACGCAAGCATCACAACTCGACAGATTGCTAAAGAGTTGGGCGTATCCACTGGAACACTCTACTACTACTTCCCACGCAAGGAGGATATGTTTGAGCAACTGGTTGAAGAAATGAGTCAAGAGTATCTCCAAATCTTCGCAAGCGAATTAAAAGACGGGCAAACGCGATCAGAGCGCTTTGAGGCACTCGCCAACTTCGCGGTCAAGTACGAAGACCACCTGATTAAAGACATCTGTATGATGGTTGATTTTTGTCAGCAGCAGGGTATTGAGGCAGTTCGCAATAACCCTGTTCTTGCACGAATCAGACAACGAAACAAGCAAGCTTTTGCCGACTTGTTTAGAATTCCAGACCCAGCCCTTGCAGACTTTGTGATGATTCAACTTGTGGGCTTGATGCTGACCCGTATGGAAGACAATGACATCCCAATTTTTGAGCAGGTCACGCTACTTGGAAAGATGTTGATCACTTACCTAGAAAAATGAAGAACCCTATGATCCTGCAACGGCTAAAGCCTCTTAATCGCTGGACGATTGCACTCATTGTTTCGGGGATTGCCGTCACAGGTGGCTCGCTTTACTACAGTATCTCTCAGTTTGGACAGAAGCCTGTCGAACCTGTGGCACCCGCTGCACCGACTATTCAACCAATCACAGCCTTGGGACGACTAGAACCTGCCTCAGAAGTAGTGCGAGTGGCTGCCCCAGCAACGCTAAATAATGATCGGGTTGCTCAACTGCTGGTTAAGCGAGGCGATCGCGTTCAGGTAGGTCAGGGGATTGCGATTCTCGATAGTCGCGAAAGGCTACAAGCGGCTTTACTTGAGGCGCAGGAGCGAGTTAGCACAGCCCAAGCAAGACTGGCTCAAGTCAAAGCAGGAGCAAAATCTGGGGAAATTGCCGCTCAACAAGCCGAAATTACTCGTCTCGAAGAAGAGCTGCGGGGCGAAATGGCGACTCAAACCGCTATCATTGCTCGTCGGCAATCCGAGGTTAATGTCGCACAGGCAGACTATAACCGCTATCTAGGTTTGTATCAGGAGGGAGCACTCTCGGCATCCAACCTCGACCAACGGCGACTCACGTTGGAAACTGCCCAGGCACAACTCAACGAAGTCAAATCTAATCGGAATCGCACGGCTGACACATTGCGTGCCCAGACCAATCGAGCTAGGGCTACTCTAAACCAGATTGCCGAAGTTCGCCCTGAAGATATCCGGGTGGCGCAAACCGAGGTAAACCAGGTCGTTGCAGCAGTTAAACGGGCTGAGGCTGAGTTGAAGGAGGCAACTATTCGCGCACCGATCGCAGGGCAAGTTTTGGAAGTTTACACCCAATCCGGTGAGGCGATCACTGACGAAGGTATTGTTGACTTGGGAAAGACTGACCCAATGGAAGTGGTTGCAGAAATTTACCAGAGCGACATTGGCAAGATTCGCAGCGGTCAATCAGCGATCGTTACTGGTGAGGGGATTTCTGGAGAACTGCGGGGAACCGTTCGTCAACTTGGGTTGCAAGTCAGCCAGCAAAAAGTCTTCAGCAATCAGCCTGGACAGAACCTCGATCGCCGCGTCATTGAAGTCAGAATTCGCCTCAATTCAAAGGATAGTCAACAAGTGGCAAGCCTAACCAACTTGCAAGTACAGGTAGCCATTCAACCACAAGTAACTTTGAAGTAAAAGATAACGGTTGCCCGATATCAAAATTTTTTGTGACACCTTTGGTGAAACCTATGCTACGTAAACTACTTCGCAAAACACCACTGGCATGGCTTCAGGTGAAGCGAGAAAAAACTCGCCTCTTTGTTGCCTTAGCTGGAATTGGCTTCGCCGATATCCTGATGTTTTTCCAGCTTGGACTGATGGAATCTGCCTATGCTTCTGCTACGGGAATGCACTATCGGTTGCGGGGCGACCTGTTCTTGCTAAATTCTCTATCTGATAACGTGCAGACCATCAAACCCTTCTCGCGCTCTAGGCTATTTCAAGCAGCGGGTACAGATGGGGTAGCTTCCATCAACTCTCTCTATCTAGGAATCGGAAGATGGCGTAATCCTGCTAATCGAACCTTCTGGCAGGTACAAATCTATGGTTTCAATCCCAGTAACCCAGCAATGGATGTGCCAGATGCTGCACCTGAATTAAATAAACTCAAGATGTTGAATTATGTACTTTATGACCAGGCAGCGCGACCCGATCTGGGTAATGTTGCTAGTCAACTTCAGCAATCTAAACCGCTTCCAGCTCAACTGAATGACTTACAAATTCAAGTCACGGGTGTCTTCACAATGGGAGCCTCTTTCTCGGCTGATGGCAATCTGATTGTGAGTGACTCTACTTTCTTGCGTGTGTTTCCAGAACGCCAAGCCGATGATATCGATATCGGTCTAATTACGTTGAAACCGGGTGCAGACATCAAGCAAGTGCAAGCAAATATAAAAGCCAAATTGCCGGATGATGTGCTGGTTCTGACCAAAGAAGAATTTATCCAACGGGAGAGAAACTATTGGAGTCAAGTTAGTCCGATCGGCGTTATCTTTGGCTTCGGAACTATCGTCGGCTTTTTGGTAGGGACGGTAATTGTTTATCAGATTCTTTACTCTGATGTTTCCGATCACCTACCTGAATACGCCACCCTCAAAGCAATGGGTTATGGGGATAATTACCTAGTTGGAATTTTGCTTCAGGAGGCTTTGATTCTGGCAATCCTGGGTTTTATTCCGGGATTTGGGATTTCACTTGGCCTTTACGGACTAATAGCACAAGCGACGCTACTTCCCGTCAAAATGTCGCTTGAGCGTCTGGTACTCGTGCTGTCTTTGACGCTTGTGATGTGCATTGCATCGGGAGCGATCGCAATGCGTAAGTTACAGTCTGCTGACCCAGCTGATATTTTCTAACTTCACACGCTCAATAACCTTAACCCCTCATACAACTTTTGCTTTTGTAGTTCAAACGATTACCTTAACCCTAACTAAGCGGCTATGCATACTTTAAATTCCTCAGATTCTACTCAGTTTTCAAGCACTGAACCTGTTATTTCTATCCATCAACTCAATCACTATTTTGGTGAAGGAGAACTACGAAAACAAGCGCTATTTGACATCAATCTCGACATCCATTCTGGAGAAATTGTAATTATGACTGGTCCATCGGGTTCTGGCAAAACGACATTACTAACACTAATGGGAGGCTTGCGTTCTGCACAAGAAGGTAGCCTGAAAATCCTGGGGCAAGAAATGAATGGAGCGAGTAAAAACGAGATGAGGGTAGTGCGACAGCAAATTGGCTATATTTTCCAGGCACACAACCTGTTGACTTTCCTTACAGCTAAGCAGAACGTGCGAATGTCTCTAGAATTACACGATCGCTATCTAGACAAAAATATGGATGAGATAGCAACCGATATTCTCAAGACAGTCGGTTTAGGAAATCGTGTTGATTACTACACCGATAATCTATCTGGAGGACAAAAGCAACGAGTTGCGATCGCGCGTGCTTTGGTGAGTCATCCGAAAATTGTTCTAGCAGACGAACCTACCGCTGCACTGGATAAAAAATCAGGTCGAGATGTGGTAGAAATGATGCAGAAATTGGCAAAGGAACAAGGCTGCACTATTTTGCTAGTGACGCATGATAATCGGATTTTGGATATTGCCGATCGCATTGTTTATATGGAAGATGGTCGCTTGGCTGCCAACCCTGATGCTGTTGCACTCGTGGAATAGTGATCAATAAGCGAAAGCGATCGCTCTTCACTATCTAAACCACATTCTGCCCTTTCAACTGTCACACCCTTCATAGCCACCTACAACGCAATAAGAAGCTTTAAATCCTGACGATCGCTTCGCTACGAGACTTGATTTCATTACTCTGTTTCCAGTTGTCCAGCGCGATGAGGATTTCTTTTGGGATGTAAGCGGCGATTTGGGGAGGCTCGGTCGCCACTTTTAGGGTGCAGCACTCAGTACGTCACCCAAGAGTCTACTGCTTTTCCCTGCGTAAACTGGTGCCATAAGTAGGCTTATGGGACGGCTCAACATTTTGGTTTAAGAACGTTTAACCTGGTCTGGGTACTTCTCGGCAAGATACAAGGTGATAGCCACAGACTCAGTGATTGAATGCACTCCATCGACCAACACAGGGAGCTTGCCAGGGGGATTAACTGCGAGAAACACGGGTGTACAGTGTTCACCTGTTAGCAGATTTATGATGTCTTTCTCCTTACAGTTTCAGGCTTGGTTAATTGCGCTTGGCTCCATGTACACCAATTCCCAAATGTGACCATCTAAATCCTGAAAACCATGTCCATACATGAAGCCGTGGTCTTGGGGTTCGTTGTAGGTTGTGCCTCCCGCCGCGATCGCCTTGTGAACTCGGTCATTAACGGCTTCTCGGCTTTCAGCAGATAAACACACCAGCACTTCGGTGCTTTTCGTGGCATCACAAATGGTATTGGGAGTAAAATTCTTGAACTTCTCATAGGTCAAGAGCATCACGGAGATGTTCTCACTCACAATCATGCAGGTGGCCGTCTCATCAGTGAACTGAGGATTGAACTGGAAGCCGAGTTGGGTAAAGAACTCGATCGACTGGTTGAGGTTCTTGACGGGTAGATTGACGAAAATTTGAGTACTCATGGTTTCTCCTTGTGTAATTTGTTGCAGATAAACGAGCGGTGATCATGTGTTGGGCGTTGCTGATCATAGGGATGAATCGGGGGCTGGAGTCCCTGATTTTTCGTTTTTAATCAGAAGAAATCATCCCATCATTCAGCAACGCCATGTGTTGAGGTTTAAGTTTTAGGGAGATGACGAAGATTCAAGTCGTCTGTTCGCAGTTGATCATCCAGGGTGTGCCGAACTGATCGACCAACAAGCCAAACCGGGCAGACCAGAAGGTTTGAGCGAGCGGCATCTTGACTTTCCCGTTTTCTGCCAAAGCGTGAAAAATGCGTTCTGCCTCGGTTGGCTCGTCAACGCTAATTTGCACATAGAAGCCTTGGGGTGTTTCAAAATACCCAGACGGACTGTCAGACCCCATTAAGAGGCGATCGCCTAAATCGAGACAAACGTGCATGATCTTGTCGTGCCATTGGGCAGGCACATGTTCTGCCGAGGGTGCTTCCTTGTGGGTCATCATCATGACAATTTTGCCGCCGAGACATTGCTCATAAAACTTGAACGCTGCCTCACAGTTGCCGTTGAAATTGAGATAAGGGTTGAGTTTCATGATGTACTCAGAAGAGTTGGTTCAGAAATTGGATTACGGGTTGAGCGTGAAAGCAGCTTGAGACGTTTCTGGGTTAAAGGGAACAGAGAGATGTTCGTGGAGAATCTGCCAGTTGCCCTGACTTTTCTGGCAGACGGATGTGACTCGCACCCAGGTTTGCATGGCGGGATGGTCTTCCTGTCCTATGAAGCGAAACAGCCAATGGGCAACTGCCAATTGTCATTCACGATGATTGTGAGGTCTCTTGTTTCCATCTCAAATGAATCGGGAAAGCAGGGTAAACACGCTTCCCACGCTTGACGAAAAGCGGCTTTGCCTTTGGTTTGGAACGGGGTATAACATCAAAGATGATGACTTCGGTCGCATAGCGGGACATGATTTGATCCACGTTCTTAGCGCAAATGGCATGTTGTTGATCCGCGATCAGTTGGCGAATTTGAGCTTCGTTTGATGTGATTGTGCTTGCGGTTGTCATTGCAGGATCTCCTTTGAGTTTTCAGTTTGGGTAAAGTTTCGTGCAGGCATTAATCTGGCAAGCCCGCGACTTCAATAACAGGGCGAATTTCGACCGTGCCGACTTGCGCTCCAGGAATCTGAGTAGCGATCGCGATCGCTTCATCGAGATCCTGAGCATTGATCAAGAAAAATCCACCCAGTTGTTCGCGGGTTTCGGCAAAAGGTCCATCGGTCACGAGCGGTTTGCCGTCGCGCACCCGGACGCTGGTTGCTGTTGCGACAGGGTGAAGCGGAGCGGTCGTTAAATACTGTCCCTTCGAGTCCAGTTGCTGCGCGAGTTGGGCTGATTCTGCATAGCATTGCTCCCGCTCGGGTTCGCTTAGGGCATTTTCTTCCAGGTAAATCAGCAGCACATATTTCATTCGGTGGCCTCCGTTGGTTGCCTTTGTAAGTGAGTCGAATGACGCTGGCTCAAATCGACACTTTGCCAAAAATTTTTATCATCCAGTACGATCTGAGCTTGACCTCCTTAGATTCCTTTCATAAGTCAGTCGAATGACGCTGGCTCAAATCGACACCTTGCCAAAAAATTTTTACGCTCGACCTGATCTTGAGTTGCCTCCGGTTTTCCCTTTGTAAGTGAGTCGAATGGCGTTGGCTCAAATCGACACCTCAACAGAAATTTTTAGAAACTTTTTGATCGTCCGCTATGGTTTCAAACACAAACTCAGATGTCACTCAGGCGATTACTTCCGTTTACCGCACTGACTGGGGGCGGATCATTGCCATTGTGATCCAGCTGGTGGGAGATTTTGACATCGCTGAAGAGGCAGCACAGGAGGCTTTTACGGCGGCTGTCAATCAGTGGCAAGACACAGGCATTCCGGCTCTCCCTCGTGCCTGGATTATCAAAACAGCGCGATACAAAGCGATTGACCGCCTCCGACGACGAACGCGGCTGGGTGAGAAACTCGAATGGTATGCCGCGTCCGGGTTGATTCCGAGCAGTGAGGAGCCTCATTATGACAACGATGAAATTCCGGACGATCGACTGCGGCTGATCTTCACCTGCTGTCACCCCGCACTGGCGATCGAGGCGCAGGTCGCTTTGACACTGCGAATGCTGGGCGGACTGGAGACCGATGAAATTGCCCGTGCGTTTCTCGTACCCACGGCAACAATGGCACAACGGCTCGTGCGTGCCAAGCGCAAGATTCGAGATGCAGGCATTCCCTACAGAGTTCCAGAGATAAGCGATCTGCCCACGCGGATAGATGCAGTGCTGACCGTAATCTATCTCATTTTCAACGAAGGGTATGCGGCGACCCGTGGCGAGGCAATGGTCAGAGCCGATCTTTGTGCCGAAGCGATCCAACTCGGTCGCCTCGTCAGAACGTTGATGTCCCCGCAACCGCCCTCAGAAGTGACCGCGCTGGTAGCATTGATGTTGCTGCACGACTCGCGGCGTGATGCCCGTCTTGATGAGAGGGGCGATTTGGTTCTGCTCGAAGATCAGGATCGTCGCCGTTGGAATCAGCAGCAAATTGCCTCCGCATTGCCGCTGGTTGAGGAGGCGCTGCGCGGCGGGTCAGGTTCGTTTGCGCTGCAAGCCGCCATCTCCGCACTTCACTGTCAGGCAGCGCAAGCCCAAGAGACAGACTGGGCGCAGATCGTGAGACTCTATGGTTTTTTGGAACGCTTACAGCCAACGCCCATCGTGTCATTGAATCGGGCGGTGGCGATCGCAATGGTAGCCGGACCTCAGGCGGCACTTGCACTTATTGATAGACTCACCAACGAACTCGACACTTATCACCTGTTTCACGCCGCCCGTGCCGATCTGTTGCGACGACTCGGAGACTCCCAAGCCGCCGCCCAGAGTTATGCCTGTGCGCTGGCGCTGGTGACCAATGAGAGTGAACGCCGCTTCCTGGAACGTCGGCTGCGCGAAGTTTAGCTCCAACGTCCATGTGAAGCAAGGCGGTTAGCCATTTCCCACAGACTGATAGAAGAGCGCGACAACGCCTGAACTAAATATGTCACTCGTCCCAGAAGTAGTGAGTGTTAGAAGTCCTCACCCAGCGGTTAAGTCAGTCGAACTTACAATCTCTATTGCTGGAAGTTTACCGAACGCGATCGCACTCCCTCACGCCTCAATATCTACTCCAGCAGAACGAATTTGCAACTTAACAAAGGCAAGAGTAACCCGATTGCTTTAGTACAAATGCACTGTTATAATGCGGTTGCTTCGCAGTTCCCCAAGGGTAATCGTTTCATTGAGCTTCCAGCTAAAACCGATCAAAGCACCGCTCCAAATCTCTGATCTGCCCGGTTTCAAATTAACTCATGGAGGATTCAGATATGGACGATAATCCCAGCGTTCTCTCGCACGTTTCGATTGGCACCAATGATTTTGAGCGGGCAATCGCTTTTTACGACGCTGTGTTGCCCCCTTTAGGCTGCAAGCGACTGATGGAACATCCAGGTGCGATCGCTTATGGAAAACAGTACCCAGAGTTTTGGGTGGCAACACCGCTCGATGGACAGCCCGCAACAGTTGGCAATGGTACTCATATTGGCTTTATCGCTCCCACGAAAGAAGCCGTCCATGCCTTCTACGAAGCAGCACTGGCAGCCGGTGGCACAGATGAAGGGGCGCCAGGTGGCAGACCCGAATACAGTGAGCCATACTACGGTTGCTTTGTGCGTGATCCAGATGGACACAAGGTTGAAGCCTCCTTTTGGGATGAGCAGCTTGAGCAAGAACTCAACGACAGCAAATCTGCCTAAGCTGAACGAGCGAAAAGTCCTATTCATTCTGTGAAAGAGGAATGACTCATGACAACCAAATTCCTTCCCGATGGTTTTCATACCGTGAGTGACATCTTTCTCATCTGACAGGTTTGAGCAAGTACATTCCTATAGCAAGAGGTGGCACACTCCACATAGCCAAGAAAGTGAGACTGATTAGGAGACTGCTGGGATCGACCGCAGTAGAAGCATAGACCACTGCAATAGTTAGCGCGGCGGCTGCTGCCATCACAACTCGCCTCACCCAGTTGGGATGGCGTTGATACCACATACCAATCGCCACGGATGATGTGCCAAAGAAGACCAACAAGGTTACTAAGACATAACTGCCAATCGTCAAATCAACTCGAATGTGTTCAGTAATCAAGGCTTGAATAAAGTTATGAGCAACCCAGAGAATAACCCCTGTGCCGTAAGCAATTATCAAACCTGCCAGAATTTTCTTTCGTTGGAGCATTGATTTTTATGGGAGTTGCAGCGCTAACCAAATGCCTAAGAGCGGCTTTATTGTCAAAAGCCTTGGTTCTAAAGATTTGAGAGATTGATGGATTGTTCCTTGTCTTGAATTATTTGCTATTGAGTCAAGAAAAACTCGTGATTGCTGTATCTGTGCTGCAATCTCAAAGAGACTTACCTAAAAACCACTCGTACCCTTCCTTAAACCTTCTTTTTGCATCAGTCTCTACAAGGCTGCCATGAGCCATAATCACCCTTCTGAAGTCCCAAAAGAGTATCTTTTGAACCGACTGTTCTACCTTCTCTTTTTCTTGTGTAGCCAACTGCTCTAACCCACATTCCGCCCTTTCAACTGTCACAGTCGATAATTTTGAACAGGTAGAAGTAAGTGATGGCAAAGTTTCGGGTGCATCATGGTTTCTGGAGAAATTCGGGTTCAAACTCT
>NZ_JACJOK010000007.1:0-68651 GCF_014695505.1 Trichocoleus sp. FACHB-90 | reverse complement strand
ACCCAGTCTGGGGCTGCTTTTTTACTGCATCTACTTAATCACAATCAATCCCAGAATTCAAGCCCCGCAACAAATGTCACTTCTTATACCTATTCTGTTTCTGCTATTTTGATTAGCCATTTTTAACATTTTTACATAACAAGTTCGGTAGAGCCAGATAAATTAATATCACCTGCTTTGGCGTTGTCTACGGCTTGTTGCTCGTTTCTTGCACCTGCGATCGCATTCGCCTGTGGTTGGGCAATTAACCAAGCTAAAGCTAACTGAGCTAGGCTACACTGATGGCGTTCAGCAATCGGACGTAGTTTGTCTAAAGCTGACTGAGCGCGATCGTAATTCTCTCCTTGAAAGAGTTTATTTTTAGCGCGGTTATCTTGGGGGTCGAATTTATGTCCTGATTCAAATTTCCCAGTTAATAATCCTTGAGCAAGAGGAGAATAGGCAACGATGGAAATATTGTTTTCGACGCAGTAAGGAGTTAAATCTTTTTCTACCCAACGCCAAAATAGAGAATAAGGCGGTTGCAAACTATCAATGCGTCCATATTGGGCGGCTTCTTCTAATTGAGTGCGGTTGAAATTAGAAACGCCAATTGCGCGAATTTTACCTTGTTCTTTGAGATGGTTCAAAGCGTTCATTGTCTCCTCAAGGGGGACAATTTCACTTTTAAATGTGCCAGCAGGGCAGTGAATTTGGTATAAATCGATGTAATCGGTATTTAGGTTTTTGAGAGAGCGATCGCACGCCTCTATCACTTGGTCATACTTGAGATGGTTGGCAAACACCTTTGTGGCATAAACTGCTTTGCCGCGCACATCTGACAGGGCAGAGGCGACAATCTGCTCAGAGTGTCCTTCTCCGTAGACTTCAGCGGTATCAACTGTTGTGATACCAGCATCAAACGCCGCCCGTATTGCTTTTATAGTGTCGGCATCTTCAATTCCCACCTACATCTTTTTGCCAGCTTGCCATGTACCCATGATAGGCGTGATTTGGATTTCGGAAGTGCCAAGCGATCGCGTTTGCATTTGTTAGTCCTGAGTAATAGGGTTATGCCTTCATGCTAAATGTTGGCGCTAGTCTTGAATCAGGACTCTACCCGATACTTATGCAATCCACTACAACCACTACAAATACTACTCACGCCTTCAAAGAATGGGCAACTGCTGTTGATGCTTTAGAACAAGGCAAAACGATTATGCTGCTACGCAAAGGCGGCATCCGGGAGGAAGGGAACCGCTTCCAAGTTGCCCAAAAAGAAGTTTTGCTTTACCCAACATTTGAACATCTACAGCCAAATTTGCTGAAAGCTGAATATTCCCACCTGGTGGAAACAGTGCCGTCAGGCTGGCATCCTGAAACCATCAGAATTGGTGCCTGGGCTAAAATTACCGATATTTTCCAGGTAAGTGACGAAGCGGCTGTTAAGGCGCTGCTACCTTACCATATCTGGAACGAGCAATTTGTAAGCGATCGCCTGAAATGGAAGCCGCGAACTCCCCTTTATGTGCTGCTGCTACGCACTTACCAACTTCCCCAACCACTGATAATTACCTATAGTCCTGAATACGGCGGCTGCAAGTCATGGATCGATCTTGCCCAACCGCTAACAATTGAAGGCGCAAAACCAGTCTTGGATGATGCCCAGTATGCCGAAAAAACAGCCCAAATCCGCCAGATTGTGAATAGGGGGATTGGGGACTAGGGGCTAGGGACTGGGGGCTGGGGGCTAGGGACTAGGGACTAGGGACTAGGTAAGACTTTTTCCTCTTCCCCAATTCCCAATTCCCAATTCCCAATTCCCAATTCCCAATTCCCAATTCCCAATCCCCAATCCCCAATCCCCAATCCCCAATCCCTCAAGAGGCTATTAAAGGTAACTCGACGGTAAAAGTTGTTTGATTATTAGCACTTTCCACTCGCAAAGTACCTCCCAAATGCTCTGTGAGTCTCTGCACCAGTGCCAATCCTAAACCAGTTCCGCCCTGCTTCCAGCGATCGCTACTGGGAATGCGGTAGAACTTTTCAAAAATGCGGCTTAGCTCCTTCTGAGGAATCTCAACACCAAAATTGCTGACGCTCAATTGCAGCGTTTTCTCCTTTGCATACACACTCACAGTAATTTGTTCTTCCGGTGGAGTATATTTGCAGGCATTATTAACCAACTCGCTCACGATCCTCTCCACACTGGTTAAATCGGAGACGAGGGGAGGCAATTCTGGCGGGATGTGAAGTTGTAAGATTTGCTGACGTTCCTGAACGCGCGAACGAAATGGTTCAAGGATGCTAGGCAGCCATTCGGGTATATTTATTGCAGTGGCAAGAAAGCTAGGATAAGACGCAGCGGCTAGGCGCTGCAAATCTAGGAGATCGTTGATTAGCTCAGTTTCTCGATTACACTCAGCTTGCAATATCTGCAAATAGCGCTGACTTCGTTCCCCTGTAGGAGAAATTTTGAGCATTTGGATCGCCATTTTCATATTAGAAATCGGAGTCCGCAACTCGTGAGAAACTGTACTCAAGAAGTCATCTTTGAGTTGATTTAGTTTTTCGAGTTCCTGAACTTGCGCTTGTGCAGTTTGATAAAGTCGGGCTTGACGAATAGCGATCGCGCATTGATTTGCCACCTGCTGCACCAGCCGAATCTCTAAATTGTTGAAAGTGTAATCTGGGCGATGGAGTAACCACAAATCCCCCAACACTCCTTGATTATCAAAAATCGGACACGCCAGCATAGCCGCCTGACCATCATTAGAGTTCGCATTAACCGAACAAAATTGGAAACACTTACCTTGGCGGAGGGGTTGGTAAATTTCCGGGAAGGAAGCCATCTGCAACACGCGACCTTTAGAGGAAGGCATTGAAATGGTGTATTCATAGCAGATAGTAGCGGTATCTTGCTCCAAGTTGTATAAAGAGGCATGGCAGCTGCCGACGTAGAATGAGAGAGCTAATTCTCTTACAGCAGCAAGGCAAATCTGGCTTTCGTCAAGACTATCGCGAACTTTGTCAGTGATGCGTTTCAGCACTGCTTCAAAGCCGAGAGATTGTTGTAGTTGGGTGGTACGTTTTTGGACTTGGCGTTCCAGGTTAGCGTTAAGTACCTGCACCTGTTTGAAGAGTGCAGATTGTTCAATAGCGATCGCTACCTGTGTTGCCAATGAAGAGAGCAAATCAATTTCCCACTGCTGCCATTGTCGGGGTTCCGAACCATTATGAGCAATCAACAGTCCCCAGAATCGATTTTGGATTGGGGATTGAGGATTGGGGATTGGGGACAAAGCTTTTTCTCCCAAGTCTGTTCCTCTGCTTGTCTGATCCTCTGCTTGTTTGCTCTCCTGTTGCCCTCGCAAAATTGGTACTTCTAAGTTAGCCCTGATTTGGAACTCAGCCATTAAATCAATGTAATCTTGATCTAAACCTGCTATATAAATATCTTCTATTGCGATAATGTTTCCTTTTTTATAGCGTTCAAAATAGGTTTCTACCAGGGTATTTGGCATTACCAATCCCTGCATAGATATCCAACCAGCAGCGACTGATTCTACAACTACGAGACCATTTCCATCTGGGGAAAAGCGGTAAAGTATTACTCGGTCACAGGCGAGAAAATTTCGTACTTCAGTAACTGTAATATTGAGAATTTCGTCCACCTTTAAAGATTGGCGGATGCGTTGCGCGATCGCGCCAATCAACCGCTCCCGCTCAGTTTGTTGCCTTAGCGCTGCTTCCGAGAGCTTCTGCTCGGTGATATCCCTGGTTGTGCCAATCATCCGCACCCCCACAAAACCAGTTTCATCACAAAACAACTGGCTTTTTCCCATCATCCAGCGGATACTGCCATCAGGTCTGATAATACGATATTCCTGCTCGTAGTCCTTCTTTTCTTCAACGGCACGAATTACAGCTTGATGTGTAGCTTCGCGGTCTTCAGGATGAACGCACTCTTGGAAGGCTTCATAGGTTCCCCGGAAAGTACCCGGAGCCAGACCAAATAGCTGTTCGTTCTTATCCGACCAGGTAACTTCATTAGTTAAGATATTCCAGTCCCAAATACCCATTTCGGCAGCTTCCAGAGCTATTTTCAGCCTTTGTTCACTCTGCTGCAATGCTTGTTCAGTCTGCTTGCGTTCAGTGATGTCGAATCGAATTGCTAAATATTGAGACGGTCTTCCTTGGCCATTTAGAAAAGGAACAATTGTGGTACTTACCCAGTAATAATTGCCATCTTTTGCTTTGTTTTTAATTTCTCCTTGCCAAATTCTCCCATTAGAAATTGTCTGCCAAAGGTTTTGAAAGAATTCTTTTGGATGAAAGCCGGAATTAATGAGGCGATGGTTTTCTCCTATCAGTTCTTCTCTCGAGTATTGAGAAATTTGACAAAACTTATCGTTAACATAGTTAATAATTCCTTTTTCGTCTGTCATGACGACAATCGCGGCTTGATCCAGCGCCAACTTGATGTCTGACAATTCCTTAAGGGATTTTTGTAACGCACTTTCAGCTTGCTTGCGTTCATTAATGTCTTCAACAACAGAGACGAAATATTTAGGCGCACCGTCAGCTTCTCTTACCAAACAAACGGTTAAATTAATCCAGATGTGAGAACCATCTTTGCGGATGTAGCGCTTCTCCATTGAGTATGTCTGAAGCTCTGATGCCAAGACTTGGCAGACATATTCAATATCTGTATCTAAGTCATCGGGGTGGGTAATATCCTGGAAAGTCCGCGTTAGCAATTCCTCTTGCGTATAACCCACAATGTCGCAGAGTTTTTGGTTAACCAGTAACCACTTTCCGTCTATTCCTACGTGGGCGATGCCAACAGCCACCCGATCAAATGTTGCTTGGAATAGCCTGTCGCTCTCTTTTAGAGCCTCTTGCGCCTGCTTGCGGCTAGTAATATCTGTGAACATACCCAGAACGCCCTGAAATTGACCGTTCTGATCGAAAATTGGATTAGTGCTAGCGAGTACCCACGCTTCTTGACCATTTCGGCAACGCCAACGCCATTCGTACTGCTCTTTGATTCCCTGTAGCATCCGTGGGTAATACCACTGTACTTGTGACAAATCTTCTTCAAACAGAAAATCAAAGGCAGAACGACCAATCATCTCGGCTGTAGTGTAGCCAAGTATATCGGCTGTTTGCTGGTTAACGTAAGTCGTCCGCCCTTCGGCATCGATTAGCCAAATGCTTTCGCTGGTAGTGTCTAGTAGGCGAAGATAAAGCTGTTCCCTTTCCCGCAGCGCTGCTTCTGCTTGCTGGCGCTTATTGATTTCTTGATTCAGTTCTTCATTAGCTAGGGCTAGTTCGGCTGTCCGCTCCCTCACCAGTCTTTCTAATTCTTCATGAGTCATGGGCAATGTCGCTTCAGTCTGCAACGCCTGACGAGCTTTGAGAAGCTGGCCAGTCCGCCGAATAAGGTGTAATTCTAACTTTTTGCGCTTAAATCTTGTCATTTTGACTAGCCGCGTTGCCAACTAGAGTGCCGCGATTAGTGAACTATTAGCTTTGTGTGGTACGCGAACCCATCGATTTCAATTTCTTTAAACGTAAGGGATTGTCGGGAAACTTTTGATAATTAATATTTTCTAGCTTCCTCGGACGTTTTGTGGGGGCTGCGATGCCAAAGGCTTGCTGTAGGCGCTACTAGGCTGTCTTTTCGCTGAGTAGGGCTACTGGGATTGCACTTGGCAAAAGATACACCTACTTAATATTGATATTGTTATGAGTCCTCTCGCATACTCTAGGTAGCTGGATAATTCTGCACTATTTGGTAGATTCAGTTTTGTGCATCATCAATTCATTAGCTCCTCTAAAGCTTTGGTATACTTACACCTTCTGGCTTTGCGTAATTTTTATCTTACTGTGCGACATCTTTTTCCAGTAATATTACAACTTAAATTTTATCAAAATCATCACCCTTTCTGCGGATTTATGCGGATTTATACTGAATTAATGTGGGCTAGGCAGTATTATTACTGGTCTGCGTGACTTGGAAGGGAGAGATTGTGCGTCCGGTGAAGTTTAGGGAGGCTTACCCGACTGGGTGAAACTTAACTTCCCTACCGAAATCATGTTTTACCAGAACAAGCGAGTGGTAACAACCTTGGATTGTGAACAATTATATCTAGACGTGAAAGACATTTGGTTGTGGGAGTGAAGAATTAGTTTCAATCAGTTCTACCGGGCAGATGGTTATTCGTATCCGGAATTAGGGATCAAAGCTATAGCAATCCTAAATGATTCCTGAACTCCTGTAGGGATACGGCACTGCCGTGTCCCTACACCAGCGTGAATACTCGTTCACAACTTAAATAGGATGGCTATACAAAATAACTGATTGTAAAATTACCAATTTGGGCAACCAGATTGATACACTAATTTCTCTTAATTTATGGAACTAAGTTAAAAAAATTAACTTTGACAGTAAAGTTTAATAGACGAGCTTTGGTGGAGCAAATTAAGCCGATGAACCTTGAAAAATATTAATAAGTTTTTGCCGGGTTGTATACCCAGTTATTAATCAAAAGTTGCTTATTGTAAGTATTTATTTAAACAAAAGTGGCTTAATGGTTTAGCACCATTGTTTAAATCAAAGGCTTGGGCAAGTTACCAGAAGCTAATGCAATCGGGTTGGACTTTGGTAACTGATAGCACGAGCGATAGCAAAGAATTTAAAATTTTAAAAAGACTAATCTTAAATTCTACATTTTTAATTTATCTAATAACCACTAGGCGCACCTTCACCGCGAGGATCGGCTGCGCCTTCTAAAAATCCGTCCGGTGTTACTACGATCGCGTTAGCATTACCCCAAGGCGATCGCTCTTCGATTTTGTGACCGCGACGACGCAGTTCTGCGATGGTAGCGGCATCTAAACCAAAAGGTTCTACACTCACCTGGTCGGGAAGCCATTGATGATGGATGCGAGGGGCGGACACCGCTTGTCCGGCATCCATGCCGTATTCTAAGACGTTGAGAACAACTTGCAGGACGGTGGTAATAATGGTGCTGCCTCCGGGCGCACCAACAGCCATGCGGAGTTTACCATTTTCGGTGACAATGGTGGGTGTCATGCTGGAGAGGGGAATTTTGCGGGGCGCGATCGCATTCGCCTCACCACCCACCAAACCATAGGCGTTAGGCACTCCAGGCGCAGCAGCAAAGTCGTCCATCTCGTCGTTTAAGAGAATCCCGGTACCGGGTACAACTACCCCGGAACCAAAGCCGTAGTTAACGGTAAAGGTAAGGCTGACTGTGTTGCGATTCTCATCTACCACCGTTAGATGGGTGGTATCGTTTGATTCGCGGGCAAGGCGTTGTAGAGTTTCCTTATCTGCTGGTTTCACCTCGCTGGATAATCTAGCCCTATCCATACTAATTTCCTGTCGTCTTTCAGCGGCATAAGCAGGATTAATTAGTGATGAGACTGGGACTTTCACAAAATCAGGATCGCCTAGATGTTCTGCACGATCTGCATAGGCAATTCGCATCGCTTCGATCATTAGATGCAGCGTGTCGGGATGATGCCATCCTTTAGATTTCAGGTCGTTAGCCTCCCCGTTAACTAACCTAGCTTTCACGTCACCAGACCCCTCAATTAACCGGGGGTTGGGGGATGGGGTTCCCCCAATAATATTTAATATTTCTAGCAGGTGAACGCCTCCGGAGGAAGGCGGCGGCATTGAACAAATACGAGATTGGCGGAAATTGCCGCAGACTGGGGTACGCCAAGTGGTTTTGTAGGTTCTGAGGTCTTCGAGTGTAATTAAACCACCGTTTTTTGCCATGTCGTCGGCTATAGCCCTGGCAATGTTGCCAGTGTAGAAGCTTTGGGGATTTTGCGCGATCGCTTGTAATGTTTTGGCTAAATCTGTTTGTATCAGTCTTTCTCCCGGCTGATACATCGCCCCATTGCGCGTAAAAACTTGACGCGCCGCCGGATTTTTTAATAACGGTTCCTTTCTCCGTTCCGCAGCGGCGACAAAGCGGCGGCTAACAATAAAACCATCTTGCGCCAACTTAACCGACGGTGCCACAACTTCCTGCCAGGATAGCTTCCCGTACTGGCGATGAATTTCATACAGTCCTGCTACCGTTCCCGGCACCGCCACCGACAGATGTCCATCTACACTGACATTGGGACGCACTTTTCCCGCCGCATCCAGGTACATATCGCGGGTCGCTTTCAAGGGTGCGCGTTCCCGGAAGTCGAGGGCTTTGATTTCGCCAGTTTTCTCCAAACGCAGCAACAAAAACCCACCGCCGCCGATACCTGCGGAAAAAGGTTCTACCACAGAGATAGCGAAAGCTGTAGCCACTGCTGCATCAACCGCGTTACCGCCTTTGCGTAGCATGGAAACTCCCGCTTCACTACCTAATGGATGGGCGGAGACAACCATACCCTGCTTGCTTCTGAGGGGTTGGACAAATGCCGCTGGTGCTGTATGGCACCAAGCCGCGGTTACAGAAACAGCAATTGTGATAAATGCAATTCGTTTAGATGGGAGAAAGCTTGGCATGGTGTGTTTTGGAGGTGAGAGCGATCGCACTCCTGGCCACCAAATTACCACGGAAATAAACGCGATCGCTTGTGGGCGTGCCAGTCGTTGATAAATCTTGTAATTAGATCACAATAGAAGCAAAAGTCTACTTTATCTTCACCAAAAGAAAAGTGTCTCCGATCACTCAAACCCCCCTGCCACAACTATCCATTACCTGGCCTCTGCTGCCAGAAGATTTTACCCTACCAGATGACCCTGTGGAGAATACAGATCAACCACCATTAGCTGCTGCTTTGCGCCAGCCTTTGACCGCTTTTCCGAACTTAATACAAGATGCCCTCATCGTGTCTAACTTTGCCTTGTGTGCCGCCATTGAGGGGCGAATCATCTGCAAAGCACCAGACTGGATGTATGTGCGTCCGGTGCAACCTTGGACTCGTTCTTATCCGCGTCGCAGCTACACGCCACATACTGAGGGAACAATTCCCCAAGTGGTGATGGAGTTTCTTTCTGCTACTTATGGCGAAGAATATTCGGTGGAATTTACCGAAGGTGTGGGTAAGTGGTTCTTTTATGAAAGAGTAGTTCAAGTGCCTCGCTATGTTATCTTTCGACCAGATACGGGGCGCGTCGAAGTTTATGGGCTAGAGTCGCAGCGTTACCAACTGCAAACACCCGATGAGACGGGACGTTACTGGATTCCCGGATTAGATTTATTTCTGGGAGTTTGGCAAGGAAGCCATGAAGGTAGAGACGGCTATTGGCTGCGGTGGTGGAATGCCCAAGGAGAGTTGTTGCTGTGGTCAGAAGAACGGGCCGAACAAGAACGTCTTCGGGCTGAACAAGAACGTCTTCGGGCTGAAAGATTAGCAGAACGGCTGCGTCAGATGGGGGTTGACCCAGATCAATTGTGATGCAGGGGGAGAAGATGCGTAGGACGGAGTCCGAGGCGAAGCCATCGCACTCTAAAATTACTCAAACTTGTCCAGTGCGTCCGGCGAGGTTGGCAATTACCGCAGCTAACTCGGCTGGATCGACTGGCTTGGGGACGTGTAGCTGGAAACCTGACAAAAGAGCCTGCGTCCGGTCTTCTGCTCTAGCATAAGCTGTCAGCGCCACAGCGGGAATATTTCTCGACGCGGTATCGAGCGCCCTAATTTTGCGAATCAGGCTGTAGCCATTTTCTTCCGGCATCCCAATATCGCTGACGAGGACATCAGGGTTTAAACGTTGTAGTGTTTCAAGTGCAACGCCCGCAGACGCAACAGCGGTGACTTCGGCTCCATACTCTGCAAGCATTGTAGAGAGCAAATCTCGTGCATCTGCCTCATCATCTACGATTAGCACGCGCAAACCATTTAGGGGGATGGGGGATTGGGGATCGGGAATTGGGGTAGGGTGTGCTTTCTGTGTCCCTAGTCCCTTGTCCTTAGTCGCCTGTCCCTTATCGATGAGTGGCAAGCGGACTGTAAATGTTGCTCCTTGTCCTTCTCCTGGGCTGTCGGCGTGGACTGTGCCGCCTTGCAGTTCTACTAGATGGCGGACGATGGCTAAACCGAGTCCGAGTCCACCATGCGATCGCGTTGTCGTTCCATCAGCTTGTCGGAAGCGTTCAAAAACGTAGGGGAGAAAATCGGGACTAATTCCCGCACCTGTGTCGCTTATCTGAATTTGAGCATAGTTGTCTGTTGACAACGTTTCAATTTGACGACTTGACAATTGTTCCCTGACTACTGACAGTTTAATTGTCACGCGACCTTTATTAGGTGTGAACTTGACGGCGTTAGAAAGTAAGTTCCAGACAATTTGCTGTAAACGAGTGGAATCTCCCAAGACTGATACCAGTGAGCGGTCTAATATGGATTCAATGTAAATTTCTTTAGCGTTAGCTGCTGGTAGGACAATATCAATTGCTGCCTCAATAACTGGTAGAAGTTCTACTGGATAAACATTCAGACGCAGTTTACCTGTAATAATGCGTGAGACATCTAGAACATCCTCGATGAGTTGAGAAAGAGATCGCGTGTTGCGGTCAATTGTCTCTAGCGCTTTGGCGGTGGTGGTGGGGTCGAACTTGCGGTTACGGAGTAGCTGAGTCCAACCAAGCATGGCGTTAAGCGGCGTTCGCAGTTCGTGGGACAACGTGGCTAGGAACTCGTCTTTCATCCGGTTCGCCTGCACAGAGTGGTTGTAGAGGCGGGCGTTGTCAATTGCTAAGGCGGCTCGATCTGCCAAATCTTGCAGAAATACCTGGTCATTAATAGTATACGAGTTGTCGCTCTTGTCGCGGGAAAGAGCTATTGTGCCAATGATCCGACCCCGCACCCGCAGTGGTGCAATGAGAAGGCTGTATACGCTAAAGCGTTCCAAACACGGTAAATACTCTGGTTTGATTGAGGCGCGTAGCTGCTCCTGTGATACAACGGGGATGAGCAGCGACTCTCCTGTTTCAAACACACGCGCGGTTAATCCTTCATCGACGCGCTGGGGTGCAGCATCTGACAACTCGCGGACAAAGGCGATCGCTTCTGGGTTAGGGTGATAAACGGCAACTGTATTCAACCACTGTCCATCGTCCGACACTAGGCGAATAGTGCAAGTATCCCCGACTAACTCGACTGTGCGCTGACAGATTGTATCCAAGGCAGTTTGATAATCTAGGATTGCTTCAGCAAAAGTTCGGGAAGCCTCGGCTAGAACTTGTAAGCGATTGGCATGGCGAAGAATTTGCTTTTCTGCCCGCTTGCGTTCTGTAATATTAGTATTTACGCCGATCCATTTTATCGGTTTACCATTGTCGTTTTTGATGGCTGTGGCGCTATCTGTCCAATACAGGTAGGTGCCATCTTTTCGCTGGACGCGGTATTCTTGGAAAAATGGTTCACCTGTTTGCAGATGTTGGTCTACCGCCGCTATGACGCGATCGCGATCGTCCGGATGCAGCATAGTTTTCCAACCTTGTAGCGTTCGGGGAAACTCTCCCGGTTCGTATCCCAGGTGTTCGTCTATTTTACCGAACCACTCCATGCGATCGCTCTCGATATCCCATTCATAAATCACATCTGTAGCGCACTGTGCCGCTATTCTAAACCGTTTTTCGCTCTCGCTCAGTGTGGCTTCTGCTTGCTTGTCCAGAGTGATGTCGTTTTGAGTTCCCCACGCTCTTACTAATAGACCATTTTCCACAATTCCCACCAAGTTATTCACAAAGTATTTGAAATTACCTTGCTTATCAATTTCATAAGATTCTGCTTGGTGTAGTCGGTAGCCAGAACGAATAAATGCTTGTAAATATTCAATATTATTTATATCTTCACGAACAAGAAAGTTTTCTAGTCTTGTTCCTACAATTTCTTCCGCACTTTCATAGCCATACATCTGTGCCATAACATTATTACATTCCCCCAAGTAACCATATTGATAAAACTGCTCGATTTGCTCATCTTCTGAAGAGTTTATATAAACTGGCTGCTCAAGTTCAAACCGCCAAATTCCTTCTGAACTTTGTTCTACAAAAGCTCGGTAGCGATCCTCGCTTTGCCGTAATGCTTCTTCTGCTTGCTTGCGTTCAGTAATGTCATTGACGAGAACAAAAAATCCTTTAACTTCTCCCCGTTCTCCAAAATGGGGAACGTAAGTACCCTGAACATACCGCTGCTCTCCATTGCTGCGTGTAAAGGCGCTTTCATAACTTACTTTTTGTCCAGACAATGCCGCTTCTATAAACTTTTCAACTGACTGATAAATCGACTCACCCATAACTTCCTTAAGGTGCTTTCCGGTAATTTGGGCGCGCGAATATCCAAACCATTCTTCGTATGCCCGATTATTAAAGCGATAACGCTGTTCTGAATCAACGTAGGAAATGTATATCGGCACCGAGTCTGTTATCAGACTAATTTGTTCTTGACTATCCTGTAGCGACTGTTCGGTTTGCTTGCGGAGAGTGATGTCGCGGAAGTAAACAGATAAACCATCTTTGGATGGATAAATGCGGACTAATATCCATTTTTGAAAGCGCTGATTAAACTCTTCATACTCGACAGTCACCTGCTCGGAAAGTGCATGATGAGCATGAATATAAAATTGCGAGTTAGGGAGTGGGGGAAATACTTCCCACACAATTTTGCCGATTAACTCTTCGCGGGGTTTCTGGAAAAAATGCTCTGCGTGAGTGTTTACGTAGATGTACCTCCATTCGCTGTCTAAGGCAACAAAAGCATCGGAAATGCTTTCTAAAGTGTTAGTAATTTGTTCTTTAGCAGCTTGTTCTTCCTTGAGTAGTTGAATGCGTTCTTCTTCAGCTTGCTTGCGGAGGGTGATATCGGTAATCATAGCGATCGCGCCCATAAATTGACCGCGTTCGTCTAAAATTTGGCTAGTGGAGACAATCGTCCAAAGCGTTGAACCATCTTTGCGGCGGTAACGAAAGTCAAACTGATCTTTATTTGGCTGCTTGCGTCGCTTAATCCTCTCATGAGCTTCGATTTGAGCTTCTTCATCCATAAAGTCAAAAATCGAACTTCCCAGCATTTCCTCTACGCTGTAGCCAAGAAGGTGCGCCATGCGCTGATTGACATACTCGGTTTTAAACTCAGCGTTGGTTGTCCAAATACCTTCGTAAGCGGTATCGACAATGCGACGATATTGCTCCTCACTGGCTTGCAGTTCTAGCATACTCGTCTCCAGCCGCTGTTTAGCAGTGCAAAGTTCCGAGTTGAGCGTATCAATCAGTAGCGTTACCAGCACGAACACGCCTAGCCGCAAGATATCGCTCAAACTAGCGATCGCCAGCGAGTAAACTGGAGCTACAAAGAAGTAGTTGATGACTAAACTAGACAAAATTGTCGCCAGCAACCCCGGTTTCATCCCGCCATACCAAGCACTAACCGTCACGGCGGCATAAAACAGTGGCAAAATGGTAGGCGCGATTAGTGGCTTCAGCACTAATGTCAGTTGTAGTGCGATACCTGTACTGATTACAGCAACACCGTAGCGCCGCAGCCGGGGATGCGTTACTCTCCACATCTTTGTTCAGTTCTCCTCTGTCGCTACCGTAAACACGCTGTTTGTTAAGGAAGCATTCCGATTAAAAAAATCTAGCTGGCGATTAAAAATCATCAACTGCAAGATGTCAGGCGAACTACCATTCTGCATTATGCCTTGAGTCTTCTAAAATTATCGGGGACAGAGAATTCAAAAAACAAATGGCTCGTACCCCTACATTATCTTTTGATCGAGGAACTTTAATTTTGCATCCACCGCCAAGGGGGAAATCTTGGGTAGAATACGCTACTTGGGATGACAGGGTGGAAAAGTTCCGCATCCAGGCGATACATTATCGCCAATTGGTAGAAGTGCTGCAAGCGGAAGGGACGAATTTTATCGATGAGGCGAAAGGTTTTGAGTCTCTCTCCCTGGTGGCGAGTATGGAGATGGAACCTTACCCGCATCAGAGGGAGGCTCTGTTGGCTTGGAAGCAAGCGGGTAGGCAGGGGGTTGTGGTGTTGCCAACTGCGGCGGGAAAGACTTATCTGGCGCAAATGGCGATACAATCGACACCGCGCAGTACGTTGATTGTGGTGCCGACTCTGGATTTGATGCACCAGTGGTATGCTCACTTAACAGCGGCTTTTCCGGATGCGGAGGTGGGGTTGTTGGGTGGCGGTTCGCGGGATAAAACGCCGATACTGGTTGCTACTTACGACAGTGCGGCTATTCACGCGGAGACTTTGGGAAACAGGTATGCTTTGTTAGTGTTTGATGAGTGTCACCACTTACCTACAGATTTTAGTCGGGTAATTGCTGAGTATGCGATCGCGCCTTATCGTCTTGGACTCAGCGCTACTCCTGAGCGTTCTGATGGCAAGCACACTGATCTTAATATCTTAATCGGTGCGGAAGTTTATCGCAAAACTGCTGAGGAATTAGCGGGTGCGGCTTTAGCCAATCATGAGGTGGTACAGATTAAGGTAAAGTTATCGCAACTAGAACGCGATCGCTACAACGAGCTGATTCAACTACGCAACAATTTTTTGCGAGAATCAAATATTTCTTTAGGCAGTATTCAAGGGTGGCAGCAGTTTGTCATGGTGAGTGCGCGATCGCAAGCTGGACGACGTGCCATGTTAGCTCACCGCGAAGCTAAAGATATTGCCCTTGGTACTGATGGTAAACTGCGAATATTATCTAATATTTTAGCGCAACATTATCCGGAACGCACCTTGATTTTTACTACCGATAATGCTACAGTTTATCGCATTTCTCACGAGTTTTTAATTCCGGCAATTACCCATCAAACCCCTATCAAAGAACGTCACGAGATATTAACTAAATTTCGGGAGGGAGAATACAAAAATCTGATTGCTTCTCACGTTCTGAATGAAGGGGTTGATGTTCCTGCTGCAAGTGTGGCAATAATATTATCTGGTACGGGTTCACAGCGCGAGTTTATTCAGCGATTAGGGCGAGTTTTGCGTAAGGGTAATGATGCTAATAAACGCGCTATGCTTTATGAGGTTGTGGCGGAAGATACGAGTGAGGAGGGTACTTCTAGTAGGCGACGTGGTGAGAAGAGGAATGAACCGCGAAGACCCAAAGAGCGCGAAGGAGGAGAAAGAGAGAAGAAAGGGCAGTTGGAGATTTTTTATGGGGCAAATTCTAATGTTACGAAGAAAGCAGCGGAATCACCAGCAAAGTGGGTAGATGATGAAAATCTTCCTGATTCTTAGTCTTTTCTCTTTTTTGCGGTTCATTCATCATGCTACCAACTGACCTTTTAATCCACAGACAAAATGGCGAAACGATAGTCCCCAAACGCCTAAATATTGATGCGAAAAATTTAGCGGTTGCCAATGAATTGATTATTTGCTTCCAAGAGGCATTAGGCAACACTCAAGGAGAACTAGATCGTCAATTATCAGAATTAGAAGGTGATAGCCCAGATTATCGCTTAAAGCGAGGATTAGCTCATATTCTCAAAAGCAGTTTGTCTACTTTTGAAGTAGTTAGTCCTCTGGAACCGCCGCAACTACGAGAGCGAGTTTTTGCCCTTTCTGCACAATCAATTCCGAGTCCGCAAGCTTCTGGTGCAACACTTAATATATTAGCTGACAAACTCAGTCAGGAATTAGAAAGAGAAATTTTACCAAGTCAAATTCAGGCTGGACTTTACGCAGATTTAGCCGAGAATCGCATCTTAACTCAGTTTGATGGGATTACGCCAGAAGATTTGCTACACCGCTACAATTTATCTCAAGTGCAAGGCGTTTTCTATCGCGCTAGTCAAATTACTTTGAATGCTCACCGCAACGTCCCAGGAGAGTATAAACTGTTATTTCGCTATCTGAAACTATTTCAATTGATGGCGTATATTGAGGGCGATGCGGATCATGGGTTTACGATTACAGTTGATGGCCCGACGAGTTTATTTAAGCCTAGTACAAGGTATGGGTTAGCGATCGCTAAACTCCTCCCCGCTTTACTCCACGTTACAAAATGGAGTCTATCCGCCATCCTCCAAAATCGCGACACCTACACCGGAACCTGGAAAACCGGACGCTTTACTCTCAATTCCGATTGTGGCTTAGTGTCCCACTATCCCCCCGGTAAGCCTTACGATAGTATGCTGGAAGCATCTTTTGCTGACCGCTGGGACTCGCTAAAATCAGATTGGGTATTAGAACGAGAAGTAGACCTGATCCCAATTCCCGGTAGCGTGATGATTCCCGACTTTCGCTTAGTACATCCAGATGGTCGCACCTTCTTACTAGAAATTGTCGGCTACTGGCGACCGGAATATTTGCAAAAGAAATTTTCTCAGGTACGTCGTGCTGAATGCGATAACTTAATTTTAGCGATTTCGGAACGGCTGAATCTAGAAAAAGCAGGGGTCAACTTGAAAGATGTACCAGCAAGAATTATTTGGTTTAAAGATAAATTAATACCTAAGGCGGTGTTAGCTGCGCTCGATTAAGTATCGCAATATGAATGCGATTAATCTACTTTGAAATATTTTTCGCACTCGTACTTTGCTTTCTTCTTTCCAGCTATGGTAAGGCGCTATAGCAGGATAAGAGAATAATTTTGTAAGGTGCAGCCGCGCCTAAGCTCGTAACATTACCCATTATTCCATCACTTAGGAAGCACTACTTCTATCTATAGTATGACGACTATGATGTTGAGGATGAGATTTAATCAAGTGCGACCTGATACTGGTAAGAGCCAAGTAGAAACTGATGAATACATCTCTGAAAACTCGATTTAAAAAAGGCATTGGTATGATGTCGGTGGTTACAACTGCTGGAATTTTTCTGGCTTTCCCAGCATTAGCACAAGTTAGCGCTAATAATAGCGTTAATTCTATTAATGGCAATGCTCGTATTGACTCCTCCGCAAGCAGCCAACAATTCGCTCAAACCCAAACACCCGGCACTACACCAGGCGCTGGCGCCACCGACGACAGCGCACCTGGCACTACACCCGGCACCACCAACGACAACGCACCCGGCACCACCAACGACAACGCACCCGCCACTACACCCGACACCACCAACGACGCCACACCCGCCACTATACCCCCCGGCACTACGCCTGCACGCACACCCACCACTAATACACCACAAAGCACTACTGGAGATAGCAATCTTCGGCCAGGAAGTTGGGATTGTTTACATAATCCAAATCCAGTCTGTATGAATCCCAAAAGATAGTTAAACTCTTTGCGTGTATGGCGTGGGAAGGTAGCGATCGCACGCCATTGACATAACCAAAAAGCCCCTATATTTGGGGGCTTTCGCTTTCTTCTAACTAACGATAAGGAAAGCTGTTTTTTTCCAAACGTGAGAGGTCACTAATAGTTCAACGACATCAATTTGGCACGACGATATATAATTCGTCTTAATGACAATAATCTGTCACAGATGACAAACAATTAGTCACTCTACAACTAATATGGGCGATACTGGATTTGAACCAGTGACCCCATCCGTGTGAAGGATGTGCGCTACCACTGTGCTAATCGCCCAAGCTTTCCAAGTATATCACAGGCATTCACAGCCAACAACCATTTTGAATTTTGAAGTCTCTGAGCAATGTTCAATTAACCTAGTTTTCATGGCGTATATGAACATCAAGGAGAAGCAATGCCTGAAAATAGCGAAATCAATATTAATAGTGGTGATAGCATCAACCAAGAGGTGACAAATGCGGTTGAACAGTTACCAGAGTCCAATCAAGGCGGTTTACCTGGAATCAGGGAATTGCTGACTCAATTGCAAACAGTAATTCAGGCTGACGATAGCTTGCAAGCAGAGAAGAAAACCAAAGCACTTCAGCAAGTGCAGATTTTAGCCGAAGCCGGGAAAAATCCTCAAGTATCCCAACACCAAACGCAAGCAGAAACAGCTCTGGGTGTTTTGAGAGAGATAAGCGCCGAATTACCCAAGACGACTACTTTAATTACAACGTTTAATCAGGTATTGCCTAATATAGCCGAGATATTCGCTTTGCGATGAAGCCAACAGATCGCTTTGTAACAAGAGCGCGATCGCTTTAATATTGTAGAACGCGATCGCGTCAGCTACAGTTAAACCCAAAATTAACCCTTTGGGTGACTTTCCAACCAACTCACCAAATCTGCTGCATCCGAAAAGTCTAACAACACCTCCGCTAAATCTTCTAACTGGGGGAGAGACAACTGGCGAATTTGCTCTTGCAACTCAGGCGCAACTGTACCAATTCGACGGTTGAGTAGCCGCATAATTACTGCCAACTCTCCCTCGTGTCTACCTTGTTCCAACCCTTGTTCTATCCCTTTCTGCATCCAACTGGTGACGATTTCCATAACTACCTCAATTTCAACTGGTTCAAAGGAAGCAATCTCAGCCTGAAAAATTTCTTCTTCTGCTGTATTCAACTGGATATAAGTATCAACAAACCCAGAAATCATTTTCATCTGTGCTGGATTTAGTCGCAGAGTTGCCAGCAGGCGCAGACACTCTAATTTTACTTTAGGACGGTCTTCTGGCGCTATGTTCATTTTAGCCATCAGCGCACTGGCTACTGGATTTTGGTGTTGCAGAAAATCTCGCCAATTCAGGCGATTTAATTGAATCACCTGATAGTTAAACTCCAAAACCACTGTATCGGGAAATTCTACGCGGTGAAAGTTTGGCTGTGGAAGTTTCGGAGAGTTGTAAGAAAAGATAGCGATGGGATACACGGGTATGGCAAATTTTTCATACAACCGGGCGAAATAACGAAACATTCGCCGCCCAAAATCTGCTTGTGGTTGCGCTTGGTGTTCTAAGTGAATTAGAAAATATGATTCTTGTTGTCTGAATCTAGCCTTTACTAATAAATCAGCTTCATATTTTTCCCCAGCCGTGACATCAGTATATATTTCGTTTGGTTCAAAGCTGATTGAATTGGGTTCCAGATAAGCAACCATCTCTGGAAAGAATAACTCTAGAAATTCTGTAAAGAACTCGGTGAGTAGTTCTTTAAATAAACGGTCGTGGTCAATCATGTTAAAATCGCGCCACCCATTAAGCGCTGGTAGCGATAGTCTAACTCAGCTTTCATTAAAGGATGTTGCTCTAATTTTTTATCTTGCAATATCACCTTTTCAGCTGCATCCCGCGCTATATTTAAAACTTCTTGATCTTCCACTAAACTTGCCAAAGCTAAATCCTGCACCCCAGACTGGCGAGTACCTAACACTTGACCGGGGCCGCGTAACCGCATATCCATTTCAGCAATGAAAAAGCCGTCTTGGGATTGTTCCAACACGTTCAGCCGATAACGGGCATCTGCGGTTTTACTGCTGCTCATCAAGAGACAGTATGATTGGTAAGAACCCCGACCCACGCGACCCCGCAACTGGTGCAACTGAGACAAGCCGAAACGCTCCGCATTTTCAATTAGCATTACCGTAGCATTAGGCACATCCACGCCAACTTCAATTACGGTGGTGGAGACAATGATCTGAGTTTGGTTGTCGCGAAATAAGTTAATTGCCTCGTCTTTCTCGGCTGAAGTCATCCGACCGTGTAGCAAACCTACCTGAAACTGGGGGAAAATGCTCTCAGAAAGGCGCTGATGCTCCTCCACTGCTGAGCGCACGTCCAGCTTTTCTGATTCTTCAATTAGGGGTAAAACGATATACGCTTGCCGTCCCTGAGCGATTTCGCGGCGGATCAGGTCATAGGCGTTGGTGCGTTCCCTTCCGGTTAAAACTGTGGTGTGTATCGTCTGACGGCCGGGTGGTAGTTCGTCAATCTGACTGACATCTAAATCGCCATGCACTGTTAGCGCCAAGGTTCGGGGAATCGGCGTGGCTGTCATAGTTAATACATGGGGCTGTTCGCCTTTTTGCTGCAAAAGCGCCCGTTGTTCTACACCAAAACGGTGTTGTTCGTCAATTACTACTAAACCCAGCTTATGAAAATTAACTTTGTCTTGAATTAAAGCATGAGTACCTACTAATAGAGGTAATTCTCCTGTTTCTAATTGGGCGTGAATTTCCCGACGTTTGGCGGTTTTGGTGGAACCTGTCAGCAGTTCTACTGGTAAGTGTAGGAGGTTGAACCAACCGACTAATTTGCGGTAGTGCTGTTCTGCTAAAACTTCCGTGGGAGCCATCAACGCTGCTTGGTAGCCTGATTGAATGGCGGCGAGGATCGCAATTACTGCTACAACAGTTTTACCAGAACCGACATCCCCTTGTACTAAACGATTCATCGGGCTGGATGATTGCAAATCGTTGAGGATGTCGTTAAGAACTCGCTGCTGGGCGTTGGTTAGCTTAAAAGGCAAAACTTTGTGGAATTGCTCGATGAGTCTACCTCTGGGAGCTAAAATTGCACTTGCTTGCTTTTGACGTTGGGCTTGACGACGCATGAGGAAACCCAACTGAAGGTAGAAAAATTCATCAAAGACTAAGCGACGACGGGCGGCTTCCTTGGCGGCACTGTCGGGGGGAAAATGGATGTTAGCGATCGCTTCGGGTAACTTCATTAACCCATACCCATCTCGCAAAGCAGCAGGTAAAGGGTCTTTTAGCTGTTTAGCAGCAGGCAAAGCGGCAATTACCGCACTCCTCACCATATCAGCCGCCACACCCTCAGTAAGCGCATACACCGGCACTACCCGACCAATCGACATAGAATCAATCGTGTCTCCTGGGTGTGCCAAAACTTCCATTTGTGGTTCTTCCAGAGTAATGCCGTATTGACTCTTTTTCACCAAGCCAGATGCCGCCACGATTGTTCCCACCGGATACCGACTCTTTTGACCTTCCTGCCAGCCGCGATTGCTGTAGCGATTGCCCGCAAAAAAGCGGCTGAGGGTGATTTGGCCGGTTCTATCTTTCAGAACCACTTGGAAAATCGTTAATTTCTGGTTTTTCGGACTACTAAAGCACGTACAGCGCTTTACAGTTCCCACCACTGTCACCGTTTCGCCTGCTTCGAGTTCGCAGATATTCACTTGGCGGGCATAGTCAATGTGGTCGCGGGGGTAGTAGAAAAGGATATCCCGCACCGTCTGTAAACCCAGCTTGGCTAAATATCCGCTTTTTCTCACCCCCACATCCGGCAAATGCGAGAGCTGTTGGTCGAGAGATACGCCGCCTACATTAGACTGAACTAAGGGAGCGGTTAGCGGGGCTTTATAGTTGGGGTTTTCAATAGTATATTGTTCCCTATTTTCCCTTGTTTGTTCTTGGGTTTGTTTGTTGCTAGATTGCTGCATCTGGTGAAGAAACCGCCGAGTTTCTGCTACCAAATGTTGTCGTTCTTCAAGTGGGAAGTCAGGATAACGGGCAAATTTGTTTGCCATTTCTTGCCACCTGCGCCGTTCCATAGGTATCAAGGTAGCTGGAGGTTTGCCAAACTCCAAACACAA
Source organism: Trichocoleus sp. FACHB-90 (assembly GCF_014695505.1). Taxonomy (NCBI): domain Bacteria; kingdom Bacillati; phylum Cyanobacteriota; class Cyanophyceae; order Leptolyngbyales; family Trichocoleusaceae; genus Trichocoleus; species Trichocoleus sp. FACHB-90. Next base: position 47,236 of record NZ_JACJOK010000007.1, on the reverse strand, counting down.
GAATTCACTGAAACGATATTGTTTTCCCATCAAGTCCGTGAAGCCCCGTTCTGCTTCCACCGCCAGGGCTTTTTGCAATCGCAACCAATCCGGTGATTCTGTTTCCATAGTTTCTCCTTAGTCCCTAATCCCTATTCTTCAAACCAACACGCACGCCAAGCGGCTTGAGCATCTGCAACGGTACGCTCACGCTGCTTTTTCTGAAATTCCCGGCGGAGTGTAGTGAACTGTGCGTTGAGGTTGCGAATTTGGTTGCGAAACGCCATTACAGTTGAGTCAGCAAACTCAATTTCCGATAACCGCAAATGAATTGCCACGATTGGTGTGACATTGGAGTTTTGGATAGTTGGAAATTCTGGCATTTCTATCTCATCATTGGCGATTTCGATTGCCAATTTTATGATATTGGGTCGTCCTCCCACTGGTTGACCTGATGGTTCTGTTTTGACGGCTGCTTCCAGAACCGCTGGCGGGAATTTGTTGGGTAAAATACCAGTTTCCTGTAATAGGCTATTGATGTCGCAAGAGACTGAGATCAAGGTTTCGCTAATGGCGCTTTCTAGCTGCTCTTGCCACTTAGCGATATCTTCCAGGTTTGTTGTCGGGACGCTGTTGGCTGCTGTCTCGATGGGGCGAGGTAGGTGCAACAACAGCTGTGTTTGAGCTTTACGTGCTAATTGCAGGAGGTTCTGCTGTAATTTTTGTCTTGCGTCAACAGGCAAGCTTAGGAACGCTTCTGGGTAAGCCTGGGTGCAAATATAATAAATAGCTTGGATTAACTGCTGGCGCATTGCTTGCCCCAACGCGGTCAGGTATTGGTTGTAGGTATTGTGGAATTCAGACGCGATCGCGTCGGTCGCTTCTTGCAGCACTGCCATATCCCACTCTATTTGCTCTACTGTTCTCGCCATAGCATCATCTAGACAGCTGCTTATCGGAACGTTATTTGCGTACAACTGTACTACTCTACTTTAGAATAACGGCTTATCGTCATTAGTCAATTGTCAATAGATTCAGGACTCAGGACTAATGATAAAAGACAGGTCAGCCATGTGAGGGGTTGACCTGTCTTTTCGACTCTTGATAGCAGCTACTACCTTTTAGAGCAGCATACAAGGGGAGCGATCGCGCTGATTATTTATTGCCGCCCATTTGAGCTGCAACTTCCTCAGCAAAATTGCTTTCTTGCTTTTCTAGCCCTTCGCCCAGGATATACCGGACAAAGTGACGCACTTCGATGTTTCCACCTAACTGGGTAACGTGCTGCTTCACCAAATCTTCCACCGCGATGCTTTGGTCGCGAATGTAAGGCTGATCCATCAAGGTCATCTCTTGCAGGCGCTTGTCAATTCGCCCTTGAACAATCTTTTCCTTGATGTTCTGCGGCTTATTCCCCAGGTCATCCCGCCCCATTTCAATTCCTTTTTCTCTCTCAACGACTTCGGCGGGGATGTCGCTGACTTTCACATATTCCACGTTGGGACAAGCAGCAATTTGCATGGCAACGTTCTGCACCAGAGTTTTGAATCCTTCACTGGCCGCAACCTCATCGCTTTGGCAGTTCACTTCCACCAAAACCCCAACTCGTCCCCCTGTGTGGATGTAGCTGCCTACTAGCCCGGAAGTTCCTTCATTCAGCACAAACCGCTCAAAGCGACGCACCTGAATGTTTTCACCCAACTGGCTGATGTTTTGCTTCACCAACTCTTCAACCGTAATATTTTGGTCGTGAATGTACGGCTGAGACATCAGCGAATTGACATCTGAAGCGTCCGCTGCTTGCATCGCAATGTTCTGCACCAGGGTTTTAAACGCTTCGTTGCGGGCAACAAAGTCGGTTTGGCAGTTAACTTCCGCCAAAACGCCAACTCTTCCCGCAGTGCCAATGTAGCTGCCGATCAACCCATCGGTGGCGGCGCGGGTTTCCATCTTCCCCGCCTTGATCATATTTTTCTGGCGCAGCCATTCAATGGCTTTGTCCATGTCACCGTCGGTTTCTTTGAGCGCTTTTTTGCAGTCCATCATGCCGACGCCTGTTTTTTGGCGCAGCTCTTGGACGACTTTTGCAGATATTTCCGCCATTGCTTGGTGTTCCTACTAAGATATTGATGTTTCCAACGCTGAATTACTCCTGGGTTTCCTCTTCCTCTTCATCTGGAATGGGTGAGTCGGTTTCCTCGTAATCGAGGTCGTCTTCAGCGCCTTCGTAATCTTCGTAATCGTCTTCTGCTTCTGCGTCTAGCTGACCGTGACGCCCTTCATAGATGGCATCCGCCAACTTACCCACTATTAGCTTAATTGACCGGATGGCATCATCATTGGCTGGGATGGGAATATCTACCACATCAGGATCGCAGTTTGTATCAAGGAGAGACACAATGGGAATCCCCAACTTCTGGCATTCCTGAACAGCGTTATATTCCCGACGCTGATCCACGATTACCACGATATCGGGAACTTTCCGCATCAGTTTGATGCCGCCCAGATACTTCTGCAATTTTGTCATTTCCCGACGCAGCATGGAAGCTTCTTTTTTGGGCAACAAGTCGAGGACTCCGGTTTCTTCCCGACGCTCCAAATCCTTCAGGCGCTCTACGCGGGTTTTAATCGTCGCCCAGTTGGTAAGCATTCCCCCTAACCAACGTTGGTTAATGTAATAGGAACCACAACGAGCAGCTTCTTGTGCCACAATACCCGCAGCTTGACGCTTGGTGCCAATGAAGAGAAACTTCTTGCCCTTCTCAGCTTCCGAACGCATATAGTTATAAGCATCTTCCATCAAATGTGCTGTCTGCACCAAGTCGATGATGTGGACACCATTGCGGGAAGTGTAGATATATGGAGACATTTTCGGGTTCCACCGTCGGGTCTGATGCCCAAAGTGAACTCCCGACTCCATCATTTGAGCCAAAGAGACGACTGACATATTTTTTTCTCCTTTCGGGTTAATCCTCCATCCAGACGTATTTCCTGCGGAAACACCCGAAACCCTGGATGTGCGAATTGAGACAACTCTTCTAGTGTATCATAAGTTAGGCTTAAATGCAGTTAAAAGTGTTGGGAGTTTTTAGCGAGAGATACTATAGCAAGCAACTCCTTTAGGAATCGTAAAATTTCCTATTTCCGAGACATGATATAGAACGTCTCTACTTGCCACAACCTATTTAGGACTTACGCACTAGGAACCAGGAAATCAATTTCCTGGCTGAAAGCCCAAGTCAGTTGAAACTGACTAAAAAACCCCGAACCAACCCATTTCAATGGGTTTGGGCTTTGAGCCGGAACTTTAGTTCACGGTAAGTGCGTAAGTCCTGCTATTAAAGGAATTGCTCTTATCTCGTACCAATCAACTCCAATCTTCTGTATCTTGTCGCTTAGCGCGACTTTTATAAGCAAGACCAAGAGAGTGAATTTGACGGGTTTTTTCATAGAGTTCTTCTTCGGTCAACTTCCACGCTTGAAGAACTTTATCCAGGTCTTGTTGGATATCTCTTGCGCCGGGAAAGCCGAAATAGCGAATGCGTAGCCTTGCAAGTTCTGCCAGGTTATAATCATTAATTTCCCCGTTTAAGAGGTTGTTAACAAGTGCGCGATCGCGACTGTACAGAGGATGCTGTTGGTCTTTTTCGTTACTCATAGGGAAAAAGGTAATTTTTTTTCCATTAGCTATTCTTAAATCTCAACTTCATCTCCTACCTGTAAAATTTTACCCGCTTCCGATTCTGGTATCTGCGTATTTAAGCTCAACCGAAAAAAGTGATTGAAGCGAGATAAATTTACGCCATCAGGCAAAGTTTCTTGGCGCTGACTCACGAAAATTTTTTGAAAGCTAGGATAAACTTCTCCCGTAAAGGTGTCTCGTATTGGCACCACACAACGCTGACAGGGATTCACCCCCATCATCTGCACATCTTTGACTTGAAACTGCATTCCTATACCAACTTCTGCAAACAGTCCATCCTCCCAAAATTGGGGAACGCCGCCAATTTCCAGATTAGCTCGAATGCGGCGACGCATCTCCTCTACAGGGGAAATCGCACCTTTTTTTAGTTCGGGAAACCAGGAAGCAACTGTTTCCAAGGTTGAAGTGCTAATTACCGTTGGGCCAGAAGCATCAGTATCATCTGGAAAGCCTAAAAGAGAGTTTTGCAGCAATTTTACCTTGAAGCCGAAATAGTTGCTCAACCAAGCTTCTAGTTCAGCACGTTCTCGTTCGAGGTGAAAAACTCCTCCCAGCTTAGTTCCCTGGACTTCTAAGCAGACGCGATTAATCGTGTCGCTACTAGCGTCAATATCAAATGATGTTCGTAGTAAATGAACTTTCGGGTTCCGCTTGCCATTGACAAACTTACCATGTTCGTCAACAATGGCAAACTCTCGGTCATGCTGTAATGCACCACTTTTGAGAACGGTTGCCTTAGTAACAGCAACACCGTCCAGCGATTTAATGGGATAAATCAGAATCCGGGTGAGGTAAGGCACGGGAGAATTAAGAGTTGTAGAGATGCGATGTATCACGTCTTGAGTTATGAGTTAGAAATTCCTAACTTTGGACATGATACAGGACTTTAATCAAAGCAAGCCACATATAAAAGAAGGTAGAGAAACCATCGTTTCTCTACCTTCTTTTTAGTTTTTAGCCAGCGTGAAAGCTATGAATCTTGAATTAATAACTCAAGAGCTTTTATTCTGCGGCTTGGGGTAACAGCTCTCGCTTTTCTCCTTGCAGCACTTTCACTTCCTTGGTGGTTTCATCGACATCAACAACCGCCGTGTCGCCATCGGAAATCCGACCGCTCAAGATTTCTTCGGCTAAGCTGTCCTCCAAGAGGCGCATGATGGCTCGGCGCAGTGGACGCGCACCGTAGCTGGGATTATACCCCTCCTCCACTAGGCGATCCTTGAAGCGTTCCGTAACTTCCAAGGTGATTCCCTGCTCCGCAAGTCGTCCCATCACCTCTTTGAGCATGATGTCGGAGATTTCCTTCACCTCGTCCTTCGTCAATTGGCGGAAGACGATGATCTCGTCGAGACGGTTCAGGAACTCTGGACGGAAGTATTGCTTCAGTTCCTCGTTCACCAGTGACCGAATCCGGGTGTATTGTGCCTCTGCTTCGTTTTCTTGAGTATCGAAGAAGCCTAAGCCTGTGCCACCTTTTTCTATCACCTTAGAACCGATGTTGGAGGTAAGAATCAGCAAGGTGTTCTTGAAGTCCACTGTGCGTCCCTTGGCATCAGTCAGGCGACCGTCTTCCAAGATTTGCAGCAGCATATTGAAGACATCTGGGTGTGCTTTCTCAATTTCGTCGAATAGCACCACGGTATATGGACGACGGCGCACTGCTTCGGTGAGCTGTCCGCCTTCGTTGTAACCGACATACCCTGGAGGCGAACCAATCAGTTTAGAAACTGTGTGTCGCTCCATGTATTCCGACATATCCAGGCGAATCATCGCTTCTTCTGATCCGAAGAAGTATGCTGCCAAAGATTTCGCTAATTCTGTCTTACCTACTCCGGTGGGGCCAGAGAAGACAAAGCTGGCAATCGGTCGGTTGGGATTCTTCAGTCCTACCCGTGCGCGACGAATGGCGCGAGATACCGCTTTGACAGCCTCTTCTTGACCGATGAGGCGGTTGTGTAGGGTATCTTCCATGTGCAGCAGTTTCTCGGATTCAGATTCTGTGAGTTTGTTCACAGGGACTCCTGTCCAAGAAGCTACAATTTGGGCGATGTCTTCTTCGGTGACGACGGGTGAGGCACTGTCATCGCGAGTGGTAGACTCGGTTTTCTTCGCGTTAGCGATCGCGCGGATTTCTGCTTTAATTTCCATTTCGCGATCGCGCAGTTCCCCGGCTCGGTCGAAGTCCTGACTCCGCACTGCGTCGTCTTTGTCTTTGAGAACTTGACGCAGTTCTTTATCTAGTTCCTTCGCGGCTGGTGGAAGCTGCGAGTTAATCAGGCGCACTCGCGAACCCGCTTCATCAATTAGGTCAATTGCTTTGTCTGGCAAGTAACGGTCGGAGATGTAACGGTCTGAAAGCTTAGCAGCAGCTTCCACCGCCTCATCAGAGATTTTCAGTTTGTGGTGTTGCTCGTAACGTTCGCGCAAACCATACAAAATTTCAATTGTTTCGGTAACTGTCGGCTCTCCTACCATTACTGGCTGGAATCTCCGCTCTAAGGCTGCATCCCGCTCAATGTGCTTGCGGTATTCATCCAGCGTCGTTGCGCCGATGCACTGCAATTCACCTCTTGCCAAGGCAGGTTTCAGAATGTTTGCTGCGTCGATGGCACCTTCTGCTGCACCCGCACCAATCAAGGTATGTACCTCGTCAATCACGAGAATTACATTCCCCGCCGAGCGGATTTCATCCATGATTTTCTTTAAGCGTTCTTCAAATTCACCCCGGTATTTGGTGCCTGCTACCAGCAAACCAATATCCAGAGTGACGACGCGCTTATCTTCCAGAATATCTGGGATATCGTTGTTGGCGATTCTTGAGGCCAAACCTTCTGCGATCGCAGTTTTCCCGACTCCTGGTTCCCCAATCAATACTGGGTTATTCTTCGTTCTGCGTCCCAGAATCTGAATTACCCGTTCAATTTCCTTTGCCCGACCAACTACTGGATCAAGCTTGCCCTCAGATGCCATTTGAGTTAGATTGGAGCCAAACTCATCTAAGGTTGGTGTCTTCGTGCGTCCGCCGGAAGTTGGTGCGCCGACTTCTGCCGTCTCTCCCAACATTCTAATTACTTGCGTCCGCACCTTCGAGAGGTCTACGCCTAAGTTTTCCAGAACTCTCGCCGCCACCCCTTCACCTTCCCGGATTAGACCCAGAAGCAGGTGTTCCGTTCCAATGTAGTTATGCCCTAGCTGACGAGCTTCTTCTAAAGATAACTCTAAAACGCGCTTGGCTCTGGGGGTGAACGGAATTTCTACCGCCACAAAGCCGGAACCGCGACCGATGATTTTTTCCACCTCTATCCTGGCATCTTTGAGGTTTACCCCCATTGATTTCAGGACTTTGGCGGCGACACCAGTACCTTCTCCAATTAGACCCAGGAGGATCTGCTCCGTACCCACGAAGTTATGTCCCAGGCGACGTGCTTCTTCCTGGGCCAACATGATTACTTTAATGGCTTTTTCTGTGAAGCGTTCAAACATGGCGGCTTGTTATTTCCCTGCTGCGTGCCTGTAACGTGATTCTAACATAGGGTTTTTGTGAGGCTGTTACCTTGCAGATAATCAGCAATCCCACAATTTATTTGTTACGGTTTCCCTATCTAATTAGTTGGGATTAGGGAAGTCTACTATCTAAGGTTAGAAACTTTAAATTTTTTAACCTTTAGAGGTAGGTTAAAATACTGAAAATGTAAAGCCAGATGCAGCGAGGCGATGGGAGGCGGTCAAGTACCAATCGCTTAAAGTCTGTTTAAATTCTGGTTTCTGAAGACCGCCGCGCCATAAAATTAGCGCATCTTCACCAGTATCTTTGTAATAATGCCGCCGTCTGCCTACTTCCTCAAAGCCAAACTTCTCGTAAAGAGAACGTGCTGCTTGATTAGAAGTTCTCACTTCTAGGGTTGCCCATTCTAGTCCGCGTTCCCAAGCACTTTTGAGTAAAGCGTAAAGCATCGCCTGACCCAATCCCAAGCCCCGGTACTCTGGATGAACCGCCAGAATTGTGATGTGCGCCTCCTCCAAAATTGCCCAGAGGCAACACAATCCTACTATAGTTTGAACGTTGTCAGGTGGGAAGGTAGGGTTGTTTGAACCTGACAACTCACAACTAGACAATTGCGCGATCGCTGATGATTCGCTGACCATGATCAGCAAGTCACTATTGGGACTTTCTAGCTCTCGCTTGTAACCATCTAGAGTCCACAGTTCACCAAAACAAAGTTTATCTAGCTCCACTACCGCACTTAGCTGGTCTGCTGTTAGTGGCTTAAGTTCTAAAAAATTCACAGTTAACAATTGTACACTAAAAAACAAGACGCACTCGATGCCTGTTAAGCAAGGACAAATATCAGATCATGTTATTGACACCAAATGTCGGGGTTCAGAATTCTGGACGTAAGTATCTACCGACTCCGACAGAAACTCAGGAAACTCCCTCGCCAAATCAGGAACTTTTGCCCCTGACATCTAAAGTCAACAGTCAGGATTGTCTGGAAATTGGCGGATGTGATGTAACGACACTTGTCCAGCAATTTGGTTCGCCACTTTATATTTTGGACGAAGAAACGCTGCGAACAGCTTGTCGTCAGTATCGGGATGGTTTGAAGCGTCATTATGCCGGGTCTTCTCAGGTGCTGTATGCTTCTAAAGCATGGAGTTGCCTAGCTGTTTGCGCGATCGCTCGTTCGGAAGGCTTGGGAATTGACGTAGTATCTGGGTGCGAACTCTACACCGCCCTAAAAGCTGGTGTCAGTCCCGACAAAATTTATTTCCACGGTAACAATAAATCGCTTGAAGAACTGACTCTGGCTGTAGAATCTGGCTGCACCATTGTCGTAGACAACTGGCTAGAATTGAAAACTGTCGCCGGGCTGAGAACCAAGCAAGAATCTTTTCCCCAGTCCCCAGTCCCCAGTCCCCAGTCCCCAGTCCCCAGCCCCCAGTCCCCAGCCCCAATCCGCATCATGCTGCGGTTTACTCCTGGGATCGAGTGTCACACTCACGAATATATTCGCACCGGACACCTGGACAGCAAATTTGGCTTCGATCCCAATCAACTAGAAGAAGTATTTGCTTTTATCACTCAGCAGCCAAACCTACACTGTATCGGTTTACACGCTCATATCGGTTCACAAATCTTTGAACTCCAACCCCATGAAGATTTAGCTGGTGTCATCGTGCAGTGGTTTGGGAAAGCTGCCAAGTTAGGTTTGCCAGTCACCGAGTTAAACATCGGCGGGGGCTTAGGAATTCGTTACACCGAATCCGACGATCCCCCCAGTATTGAGGACTGGGTAAAAACCGTCAGCGATGGGATTACCCAAGCGTGCCAAGCTCAACAAATACCTTTACCTAAGTTACTGTGTGAACCAGGGCGATCGCTAATTGGTTCCGCCTGCGTCACAGCTTACACCGTAGGTTCCACAAAAGTTGTTCCAGACATCCGCACCTACGTCTCCGTTGATGGCGGTATGTCTGACAATCCGCGTCCCATCACCTACCAATCAATTTATCGCACGGTAGTTGCCAACCGGATGTCAGAACCGATTACCCAAACAGTCACCCTTGCTGGTAAACACTGCGAATCTGGAGACATTCTAATTAAAGAAGCGGCTCTACCTAAAACTGAGCCTGGAGATATCTTGGTAGTCATGGATACAGGTGCCTACAATTACAGCATGGCATCTAATTACAATCGATTGCCTCGTCCGGCAGCAGTTTTAGTAGGTCAGGGAGAAGCCAACCTGATTCTACAGCGGGAAACCTACCAAGATTTAATTCGGCAGGATCGCGTACCTGACCGATTAGCTGTTGGGAATTGACTTTTAGGCAGTTTTCGGCTAATTGGGTAAACCTAATTAAACGTTTGGTGGGCTTTTGCCCACCAAATCTCCTGAAAACTATCTCGCTATTTTGGCCTCTCTCCGATTCCGGAGAGAGGCTTGGAAATTAGCCCCGCAGCCCTATTTCGGGAGGGGTTGCGGGTGAGGTCTGATTTTAGTTGACTCAAACGAGAAGCGTTATATATTCCGAAGCGATGCCGGACTGGGTAGAAAACAGCTATGTTTAGTTTAAATATGTTCACCTACTTAATCGCCCAAAAGCGCGTCACCTAAAATCGAACCTTAGAGCTAAAAAACTCAAGCAAGCAAAGGAAAAAATAAAAATAGCGATTAGCTTTTAGCTGATTGGCAGGATGTAACCGCAGTTACACTAGATTTAGACTCTGACAAATAACTAAAGTTGAGTAGCTATAATTGCCTTTTGCCTTTTAACCTATCGGTGCAAACTTCAGCAAATCCCATTAAAGTTCAATGAATTCGGGTCCTGGTCAAGACCCTGCCGGAACTTCTGCCTTGGTGCTTCAAAGCCTTGATATTGTATTAGTTCTAGTCCTCACGTATCTGGTACTCCTGTTTATTGGGGAGCGCCGCACGTTGTGGATGGTACGGGGTTTAATTGTCTTAATGTTGGCCTCAGCGGTGAGTAATCGACTGGGGCTAGTGCTTTTGAGTTTTGTGCTGGAAAAGTTGGTAGTTGGCTCGGCTGTGGCGATGGCTGTGATCTTCCAGTCAGAGTTTCGGCGCTTTCTGGAACAATTAGGCAGGGGAGAAATTGTGCAGTTGCTGCAACCTTCCCGCCGAGCAGTCCCCAAGGCTGATAGCGTGGTTGATGAAATTGTGGATGCCGTTAAAGAACTGTCTCAAAACCGTACTGGTGCCTTGATGATTCTGGAAACGAGTGGGACGATTGATGAGCGCGATTTTTCCGTTCAGGGTGTCAAGCTGGATGCTGAAGTTTCAAAAGAACTCTTGCAAACCATCTTTCAGACATCTACCCTATTGCACGACGGTGCAGTGTTTATCAGTGGTTCCCGTATTATGGCTGCTGGGGTGATTCTGCCCCTTTCTGAGCGCACGGCATCGCGCCAGCTGGGAACGCGACACCGGGCGGCAATGGGAATTACCGAGCGAGTCGAAAATTGCCTGTGTGTCGTTGTATCTGAAGAAACAGGCTCCATTTCCTTAGCGGAGCGGGGGAGCCTAAATCGTCCCCTCACCAGCAGTAAGCTGAAAGAACTGTTAGAAGCGCGTTTCTCGCCGTCAATCGAGGAGGGAGCCGTCGCCCCAAGTCTACGCAGTTTAGGACGCCAGATTAGCGATAAGGGAAAGGCACTGATTTTGCGCTTGCTCCGTCTTGTATCTCCGGCTTCTCGTGACAAGAAATGACTCCAAAACCAACTGTCTTACAAAATCTGCCTGCTGACCTGGATGAAACCCGCCTGCCAAAGCACGTAGCGGTAATTATGGATGGAAATGGGCGCTGGGCAAAGCGTCAGGGTCTACCCCGGATTATGGGTCATCGGCGGGGAGTCGATGCGCTTAAGGAATTGCTGCGCTGCTGTAAGGATTGGGGTATTCCAGCACTGACGGCTTATGCTTTTTCTACGGAAAATTGGGGGCGTCCGCTGGATGAAGTTGATTTTTTGATGACGCTGTTCGATCGGGTCTTGCGGCAAGAGCTGCGGGAGATGGTGCAGGAAAATGTGAAAATCAACTTTATGGGGAATCTGGGGGCATTACCGCGAGGCCTTCAAGCTGAGATTGAGCGCTCAATGACCGAAACCCAGCACAATCGCAGCATTCAATTTACGGTGGCAATGAATTATGGCGGTCGTGAGGAAATTTTGCAAGCTTGTCGAGCGATCGCTACCTCTGTGCAGCAAGGTTTGCTCCAGCCAGATCAAATTGATGAAGCTTTGTTTGAAAAGCATCTCTACACTTCCAATGTGGGCGATCCCGACTTATTAATCCGTACCAGTGGCGAAATGCGCGTCTCGAATTTCCTGCTGTGGCAAATGGCTTATGCGGAACTCTATATTACAGAGACGCTGTGGCCTGATTTTGACCGGACGGAGTTTCATCGGGCGTTGTGTGTCTATCAACAACGCGATCGCCGTTTTGGTAAGGTTTGAGGGGTCAAGCTGCTAAGTTTCAAGTTTCTCTGAGCTTGTTTTGCTAACTTTCAACTTTCTAACCTGGAAAGAAGCAAACTCTTTAAGGCCCAGAAAAAACGGCGTTTTCTACATCTTGGCGAGTGAGGGAGTATTTGAAAGAGCGCAGGATATCGCGCCCACCCTCACCCGCTTGCAGATAACGCACGGTTAGCTCTTCCACATCCAGTAACAATTCGGCTTTCCACGAAGGTCGAGCAATGTGCCAACAGTGTAGGTCTGCACGGTCTTGTTGACATCCTAGCCCTTGAAGCCACTGCTCGATCTCAGGGAGGGGATGGTTGTATAGGGGGGTATCAGCAGCGGGAAGAGTCATATGGATACTTGGATTTGGGATTTGGAATTTGGGATTTGTGGAGTCACCAGAAGGGATGCCATATATCCAGGTATAGGCTGTTGATTAATGGTTATCTGCTGCAACACTTGCGGCGGAATTTTCTGCCCGGAAACTTGGAAAGCGGTGTCTCCTCGTGTTAAACCAATAGCGATCGCTAACAGCAGGCATCCCAAAAATGTTACACCCAAGATGAACAAAGCAAAAATTTCCCCAGCAGATAGGGGGCGGTCAGTGGGATCGAGGTAAGCTGATGAGGAATAAGTTGGTTTGGGCTGTGACACTGGACGGTTTAAGTTTCCCGGAGCCTGAATCACGCTGATGCGGGAATAGCCAATTCTCATGTCGTAAGCCTGTCGCCGTTCTGGGTTGCTGAGGGTGGCGTAGGCTTCGTTGATCTGCTGGAACTTAGCTGTCGCCGTTTTAGCTGGCAAGTCTGTTGTATCGGGATGGTAGCGCTTGCTGAGTTCCCGATAAGCCCGGCGAATTTCGATTGCTGATGCTGAAGGATGCAGCCCCAGCAGGGCATAATGACTGGTTGCCAAGTTTGTTTGATATGGCATCCTTCGACTTTCATTGTTCGCAGTTGCCCTGTTATGAGTCACCGCAGCTCCACTCTGCCTGGTTACGAATAGGTTTCAATTATTCTAAGACACCTGTGCCTCGACTGCCCTCAGCATGAAGTAAAGAGTTAGGGGAGTGGGGATGCGATCGCAAGACATCAAGTATAATTTTTTCTGATTTTATTAATGGCTTTTTTCAGACCATCGGAATGAATCCAACCTACAAAACCGCCATAAATTATCTTCCCATTATTATCTGCCAAGAAGATATGCTCGACTCCTAGCGGGTTTTTCCAAGTTCTAACAACCGTTTTATCTCTAAGAGTAAATATAGGTCTAGATTTCTGAAAATCTCTTTCGTCAGCAAAAGTCATTCCCGGCACATTTTCTAAATCTTTTATAACTTCCTCTGTAACCTTACAAATAGAATTAGCTACTTTGGATTGTTGGGTTTTAATTTGATTTACTATTTCCATGCTAAATTTAGCTAGAGCAACGGCAATTAATCCTGTGATTCCAATAGCTGCTATACCTCCCATCATTCCACCGGAACCGCTAATAGTTGCTACTATTGCGATGGCAGCGCCACTCAAGCCTGTAGCAGCCATTGTGATAACGAATATTACTCCAAGCATCCCCAAAGTAGAAATTTTTTTAATTACTTCCTGCATTTTCTATAGCAATCCTATTTGAGCTGTGACTACCTTTTAAACGAACCGCACAGGCCTTCTAGGGGGCAAGAGAGAAGTTGATATATTTTGTTACTAAAAACTCCTCCCTATTTCTGAAAGGCGCAAGCCTCCCGGCTAACCTCATCCGCATAAAAGTGATATTAATCTAAAAATATTTAGTAATCAATCCGAAAAACTACTTGTATTTTCAGACCCAACTTCAAAATCTTAGTAATTACCACGCTTGCTAAAAAAGCTAATTCAAATGATAAGCGATCGCTTTCTTTTTATAAACGACTCCACAAATTGCTGCTAACAGCAACCAGCCCAAAGTATTCACTCGTAAATCAAAGAGGGTTACATCTACAGTGTTAAATAAAGTGCAGCAACCAAAAGCAACTAAATAACTAAAAATAATTAATTTATTTTGTGGTAAAGCGGTGAAGTGCATCTTTGCTAATAACAGGATACCTTGAGACATTACCCAACCGACTAATCCAAAAAATAAAATTGTTGCTGGGATGCCAGTTTCAGCAGTTAACATTAACAACAAACTGTGGGGATGTCCCAGCCAAATTTGCATTTTTGCCTCATAGAGAGGCGTAAAATTTCTTAACCCCCAACCAGTCCAGGGACGTTGCTGCGTCATCGACCAAGCAAACTTCCATTGGGTTGTTCGTAACAACGCTATTGGTCGGTCTGGATAACGGTGGTCGGTGAGTCGCTCCCAAAAGTAAGTTGGGACAATGATTCGCAGCCATTCTCGCACAGGTGAAGGGCCAAAAGCTGCCCAGAGGACGGTAGTAGCCACACCTGCGACTAGGGCAATTAGCCAACGCCAACCCTGATAGAGCGCAAAGGCGAGACAGCTGACGATAACAATTGCCCAAGCGTTGCGGGAGTTGGTTAAGATGAGAGCGATCGCATTCCCAATTACCGCCACACTCAAAAACACCCAGCGCAACCAATAAGAATCCCTTTTTTTACCCTCGTTAAGAGTCTCTGACTGGGAATGCACGTTTTGCAGGCTCCGTCTCCCCCAATTCCTAAGAAAGCTAAAGGATAAGTGAGGCTGGAGCCTCACGGTAGGCATTCCCAGCCGGAGACTGGGAACGAGAAACCTTCCCCCGCCTTCGGCTCCGGCTCCCCTCTCCGCAAGCGGAGAGGGGCTGGGGGTGAGGTGCTTTTGCCTTTTGGTTTCTTCAATCCACAGTCCCAGCGACAGAATGAAAACAATTTGCAAATACGCCGCTAGGATATTGGCATACATAAACACCGAAGCCATGCGTCCGGGGGGATTGCCTTTGGGTTCAAGCGCCCAACCCACGATACCTTGCAACTGCGCTGGAGTTGCCCAACCTAAAAATATCTGCCCGAAGCCTAGAATAACTACTGGTACTGAAGGAATAACCAGAATCCAAGCTAGTCGCCGCAACTGATTTGGTGTTTGGATCAGTTGACTGTAAGCGGCAAATAAGAGGAAAAACGGGAATAAATTAGCCAATCCCAGAAAAGCTTCAGCGCGATTAAAGGCAAAAGCAGCTGAAATAATCAAGATTACGCTCAAAAGAGCAAATCCCCAGTTCAGGGGGCGGCGGATAATTGGGCGATACTTTTGTTTCCAGGTGCCTACCAATGCCAAAAATATTCCCAAGGCACCCAGAATCGGAATGAAGGGAAAAATTAGTAACCCCAGCTGGGCATAGTTCCAAGATGCCTGCAAGCTGGGGTCAGGATGTTGGGAAGAAGGCAAAAGAATTTTCCTCATTTCTTTTTGCTTTTTCTTTTGCTGCCCCCTTTTTTAAGGAGGGTCGGCAGGGTAGTTTATTTATTAAAAGAAAATTTTTTAACGTTGATTTTGGTTGGAGGTAGGGGCATTGCCATGCCCCTACAAAATGTCGCAATTTTCGATATTTTCTAAGGGTTGTATGAAACCACCCTGATTTTTTAAGGATGGTAGGGCGATCGCACGAGTATCTTTTTACGCCATTTCCCAGCACTCTGAGCGAGTGAGGCGAATTTGTGCTAGGGCAAAAATGATCGGGATAATGCGACCATAGTTAGTAGCGATCGCTCTCCAGCCTAAATCGGCAAAAAACCATCCCCACATCACCGGCCCCACCAAGGCAAATACACTCCGCATGGCACCATAGCGGGCAGCACTCATCGCCATACCTCGCTTAGCTGTTTGCAGCGCCATATAATTCTGAAACTGTACCGCCGCCACCGCACCGCCTTGAATAACTGTTTCTTTGGCAACTTGATAGCTGGCAAACTGAATCGCGAACTGACGGGCGACTTGTTGCAGCAATATCGGCTGCACAATGGAACTGACAGCCAAAGCGCTACCGCCTTTGACCAGTAAACCTACAGGATCGTGCTGCAAGTTTACTGGCAATGGGTCGGAAAATTCAGAATTTGCCAGACTTCCCTGTATTCTTACAGTCATTGCTCTTTGTTCTTGTCGTGGCAGTTGTTTCCACACCCGTCCCATCAGGTTGAGAAACACTTCTGCCTCTAAATCTGTAGTCGAAAGTTCTGCGGAGTAGGGGATTTTCAGGTAACGACAAACCTGAATCAAAGCTTGGCGATACGTTACTTCGCCAGTGCGTCCCCGCAATACTGTCACTCCATCTGCTGCTAAAAAGCGAAATCTATCTTCGATAGCATCCAACCAACTTTCGCGATCTTGACTTTGGATGTCTATTGGTTCAGGTGTCTGAACGTAATCTAAGGGATTAAATTTACGACGGAACAAGATGTCCGTCAAATGCTCTAATTCTTCTTCTGTCGCTAACTCCAGCGCGGCTCTCAGCTCGTCCAACTTGCAATCCTCCCAGACCCCAGATGCGGTGCTGTCCCTTATTCTACTCATATATACCTTAAGGCTGTGGGTAACAAGCTATGTTTGATGTAGCTGTGATTGGTTCTGGAATGGCGGGACTTACCTGTGCGAACCAGTTGCACCAAGCTGGATATAAAGTAGTTGTGGTTGACAAATCTCGTGGTGTTGGGGGACGGGTAGCGACGCGCCGATTGCAGGGTACTTGTGCGGATCATGGGACGTGCTATTTAAAACCACAAGGTGAGTTGTTGCAAAAGTTTGTCGGGGTTTTATGCGATCGCAATATTCTTGAAGTTTGGACGGATACTGTTTACGAATTAGATACTGCATCGCCGTCTCAGTTAGTAGAAGCAAAGCGATATCCTCGTTATGTGGCACCTGCTGGAATGACTGCGATCGCTAAGTTTTTAGCTGCTAATCTAGAGATGCGATTGAGTCAACGAGTGCAGGCGCTTAGTCTCACAGGGGAAAAAACTTGGAATCTTACTTTTGAGGACACAGCCGACGAATTAACAGCAAAAGCTGTGGTTGTGGCAATTCCAGCGCCTCAAGCTTTGATGTTACTGGAATCTTTAACCCAAACTATATCATCAGCATTTCTGGAGATTTTGCGGTCTGTGGAGTTTTACCCCAGCCTTAGCGTTATGGCTGGTTATTCCAAGGAATTTCCTCTACCAACTTGGAAAGCTTGTAACATCTCAAATGACTCTGATTTAGCCTGGATTGGTTTAGACAGCAGCAAACGTCAACATCCAGAAATGCCGATTTTTGTTCTGCAAAGCAGTGCGGAGTTTGCCCAACGTTATTTAGATGCCCAAGATTTAAGTTCAGCTGCACAGCAGATGTTATCCCGTGCTGCACAGTTGCTAATTCCTGGGCTGGATTCCCCTGAATGGTTGCAAATTCACCGCTGGCGTTATGCTTTCCCCAGTAATCCTTTGAATATTGATTGCCTTGATGCTGAGACACCATTGCCCTTAGTTTGTTGTGGCGATTGGTGCGGCGGAAACTTGGTGGAAGGGGCAATGAATTCTGGATTAGCTGCTGCTGTCAGGATAAATCAACAGATGGAGATGCGAAGTCTTCCAGGGGAAAGTTTCTTGGATGTTCTCTAGCAACAATCCTTTAGTGATGGGTAAGGAGTTAATTGAAAACTATGGAAGATTCTATCCAAGTAGTAGATTACGATGCTAATTGGTCTATCCGATTTGAGCAGGAAAAGTCCCAGATTCTCAACGCCCTCGGTGATGCTGTCTTGGATATTCAACACATTGGCAGTACCTCAGTACCAGGATTGGCGGCTAAACCGATTATCGATATTCTTGTAGGCGTGGAGGAGTTACCACCAAGCCCCACCTACATCAAAGCTTTGGAAACACTCGGCTATGTCTACCAAGGTGAGGCGGGTATTCCAGGGCGGCACTTCTTTCGTAAAGGAATGCCCCGCACTCACCACCTTCATCTAGTGAAGCTGGGAAATGAAGTTTGGGAAAACCAACTTCTATTCCGCAATTTTCTCCAGCACCACCCAGACAAGGCGAAGCAATACGAAGCTTTGAAACGCAAGTTGGCTGTTCAATTCCGGCTAGATCGAGAGGGCTACGTCCAGGCAAAGGCCCCTTTGATTGAGCAGATGCTCTCGGATGCTATGGCTTGGAGCAAGCCGTGTGAAGCAAGCGAGTGAATCAAGTTTTTCAGCCGTCCAATTCTAGTGCTTAGACAATTACATCCAGTAATGAACCTCACGCCACGCATGAAGAAAGCCGATTGGTGCAAGTTCTTGATGGCGCGATCGCAGTCTCCCTTTTGTAAACTTTTATTGAAGAATGTAAAGTTTTTGTTATATATTTATTACAGGAGAGAAAGATTCGTAAACCAGAGGCTTCTGGTTTGACACTTTTGGCGAATCTAAAAATACATCCATGACGTATACGATCGAGACAGCTCAAGGCATTTTCCCTACCACCCAGGTAGCTAATGCTGTTCCAGCTACCACGCAAGCCTTCGATAAGCTCAGCGTTGACGATCAACTGGCATTACTTTGGTTTGCCTACACCGAAATGGGTGTTTCAATTACTCGCGCCGCTACAGGAGCCGCCCGCATGATATTAGCGGAAGGTTTACTAGCCCAAATTAAGCAGATGCCTGCTGCCGCCCAAACGCAAGTCATGAACGATCTTGCTAACCGTGCTGACACTCCCATCAGCCGCTCCTATTCTTCTTTCAGCGTCAACACCAAACTAGGTTTTTGGTATGAATTAGGAGAGTTGATGGCACAGGGTATTGTCGCTCCCATCCCCCCTGGCTATCAAATGACTCCTGAAGCCGCAGCAGTGCTAGAAACCATTAAGAAACTCGATCCGGGTCAGCAAATCACAGTTTTGCGTAATACCGTAGTCAACATGGGATTTGATCCTGCTCTTAACGATTACGCAAAACCCGAAGATCCCCTGATGACACCAACCGAGCTAGCTTCTCGTGCTAAGGTCAAAATTGAGGGCATCACTGAGCCTACGGTGCTGAATTATATTCAGAACATGAACGCATTTGACTTTCAGGCTGCTGTGGCTTTATTTGCTGAAAACGGAGCATTGCAACCGCCATTCCAGAAGCCGATTGTCGGTCATGAGGCAATTTCTGCATATATGCGTGAAGAATGCCAGGGACTCAAAATGATCCCACAGAAGGGCGTATCTGAGCGCATAGAAGATGGCTATACGCAGCATAAAGTCACAGGCACAGTAGAAACACCTTGGTTCGGTGCTAGCGTTGGGATGAACATTGCGTGGCGGTTCTTACTAGATCCCCAAGGCAAAATTTTCTTCGTAGCAGTTGACTTGCTGGCATCTCCCAAAGAACTACTAAATCTGACTCGTGCGTAGAGTGCTAAGTCGCTTTGAGACATAGTTAGGTTGGGTTAAGATTGAGAACCCAATAAGCCTTGTGGAGTAGGGTAAGTGCGATCGCATTCACCCTACTCTGTAATTTTATTTTCTTAATGTAATCCAAAAATTACTGCTCCTCAAGTAATTGGGAAGCTAATTTTATGGCTTCTGCTGGGGTGGATATTTTGCCTTCGGCGCGTGCCAATCCCAGCGCGGTGAGGACTTTACCAACTTGTGGCCCAGCTTTTAAGTTAAAAGTTTGTATTAGCTGTGTACCCGTTACGAGTGGCGTAGGATGGGCAACTTGGTCATCAGGGGTGAGGTAGAGATTGATCAGGGGTGCCAACTCTTCTACAGGTGTCCCAGATGCCACAGCTAACACTACCAAAGCCGGAAAGACTTGCCCAACTCCCCGAAAGAAAAAATACTGTTCTGGTAAAGACATCTGGGATGATTGCAATTGGGGTAGGTATTTAATTGCAGTGGTGAGGGCGCGAATTTCAGCGCGACTGTATTTTAAATTTAATAATTCAGCTTCGGCTTGTTCAGGGATGGGTGACAGCAGAGTTGCCAGTTTTGCAATTCCCAACCAAGAGGTTTTTAAGGTATCGCCTACTGGTTTGGAGAGTAAGTTTCCTAACTCAGCCCAAGTTTGGGCTAGTACAACAGCTGAAGGTTCAATGGCTGTCAATCTTGTAGAGACGACTGATCCGCCCAACTCCTCTTGAAGGTTAAGAGATACGCCCAACTCCTCTTGAAGGCTAGGAGATCCCCCCAACCCCCCTTCAAAAGGGGGGCTAGGAGATCCCCCCAACTCCCCTTGAAGGCTAGGAGATCCCCCCAACCCCCCTTCAAAAGGGGGGCTAAAGGCACTCTTAAACCAAGTTTGAAGTAAACCATCCTCAATAGCCGCGATAATCCAGGGTGTGCCATCAGGGGCATTGAGGAGATAAGCTAACTCTGCTTGCACCCGTTCTGCTGATACTTGCCCCAGCAAGGGCGCTAGTTGCCGAATTACGGTTAGGGTTTCCGGTTCAATGATAAAACCCAGCTGGGCGGCTTGGCGGTAGGCTCTTAATAGCCGTAAAGGGTCATCTTGCAGATTTTTGGGGGAAACCATCCGGATGATGCCTTGTTGCAAATCTGCATAGCCGTTGAGGGGATCGATGAGTTCGCCTGTGTGGGGATTGTAAGCGATCGCATTCATCGTATAATCCCGCCGCCGCAAATCTGTCTCCAAATTTGCTCCTTCAGCTTGAGCAAAATCAGCAGTTGCTTGGTCAAATACTACTCTGGCAATCTGTCTAGAGGCATCCAGCAGCACAAAACCCGCCTTGTAGCGACTGGCAATTTTTCGCGCTGTCTTTACCGCATCTGTGAGTAGGACAAAATCCAAATCTAGGTACTCGCGGCGACGTTCCAGCAAGGCATCCCGCACGGCACCACCTACCATATAAGCAGGAGTAGCCAGCAATTCCAGGCTAAAAGGCCATGTTTCGGGAGATAAGGCAGAGGAATTAGTCATTAGTCACCTTAAGGGTTGAAAAGTGGGAAAGTTGAAACGATTAAGGTTCTAACAACTTTCCTACATTCAAACTTTCCAACTTTCCCACGCCAAAGCGCAACCAACAAAAAACTGATGCAACAAAAATCAACCCTGAAGGTAATTAATATCAAGTGTTGTCTGCGCTAGATTATCAGAAAAGCCTTCGGAGGCTGCACCATGTGTATTTGTATTAACTGCCATTACGTAGATCGCTGCACTACCTACAATGCCGTAGAAACGCAGCATCAGGTGCCTCACCTGACTGAAACACCTGATTTTGAGGCTACTGAACCCACAATTAACGTCAATATCCGTTCAATGGACGATTATATTGAAATGGAATGGGATGTTGTGGGTTGTCTCAGCTTTAAACAGGAAACTGGCAAATGGGCGAAGTTGCGTCCTGGTGAGCTAGTGCCAACCTGAAATAAGCTGATAACAACACAGCGGCTCTTTAACGGTGAATCGTGCCTAGCTGTTGACAAGGCTTTGTCAAAAATTGCCTGTCCTCTACAGAACCCGGCATAACTGCTGGGTTCTTGATTTTCAGTAATTTCGCCCAGATCAACAGTAGGCGATCGCACTGTTTTATAAAGTTGCGTTGAACTTGGTGAATGTTTTCAGTGAAAATTCTGTGATCTGTATTCTATATTACATAACTAATTAAAATAATCTTTAGATTTATACCCAATCCACCCCAATTTACGGAAATGCTTTAGGTGAAATAACGGACGATTTATACCGGGATTCGCTGTAGTTTGGAACTAAGAGCTAAACTACAGCGAATTATTAAAGTAATATGCGCTCTGACATAATCGTAAAAACTATTGAGAACCTGGCACAAGACCCGTGTAACTGCCAGATGGACTGGGATCGCTCAGATTCAGACAACGAGTATGGAGAAGCGCTTGATACTAAAGTGTTGCAAAAATGGCGAGAGTCATTAGGCGAAAGCGCTTTAGAATTTATGATGGGTATAGTTGATATTTTTGTCGAGGAGGCTCCCAAAAAGCTGCGAGCGATCGCGATCGCTGTAGCAAAAGGAGATATGGCAGCATTAGAGCATCAAGCTAACAGCTTCAAGTCAAGCAGTGCTGCCCTTGGTGCAACCAAACTCTCAAAGCTTTGCCAGTATCTAGAATCAAACGGTCGCGGTGGCAGCAGACCAGACGATTTGGGCATAGCAATCCAGCTTTATGTTGAGTATGCCAGATGTAAAAGCGCTTTGTATAGAGAATTACAAAAATTTCAGGCTGAAAGCAACGCCTATAGGGATAAGTCGTTTTTTTGATTGACACTTATCCCGGAATCGCGTCAATATGAGTTAATAGATGAAGCTTTATTAAGTTACCTTAAATGTCCTTCGATTTTGTATCGCTGGAAAACGTCCAAGAAATTGCTCACCAATACGGTTATTGGGCAGTTTTTTTGGGAATTTTGATTGAAAACCTGGGAATTCCCCTACCCGGTGAAACGATTACTCTAGCTGGGGGGTTTTTGGCAGGTAGTAAAGAACTGAATTACTGGTTTGTGCTAGGTAGCGCGATCGCTGGTGCAGTCGTAGGCGGTACCTGTGGCTACTGGATTGGCAGATATGGCGGCTGGCCTTTACTGGTGAGTGTAGGGCGAATCTTCCGCATCCGCGAAGAGAAACTCGCCGAATTTAAAAATCAGTTTAGCGAAAACGCCGGGAAAACCGTATTTCTCGGTCGTTTCTTAGCGCTGCTACGGATTGTTGCCAGTCCCCTAGCTGGAGTTGCCGAAATGCCCTTTCTCAAATTCATGATGTATAACATTGCTGGGGCAACGGCGTGGGCATCGGTGATGGTAACTTTATCATTTTTCGCAGGGCGAATCATTCCCCTAGAAAAATTAGTTTTGTGGGTAGCACAATTTGGCATAGTAGCTTTGCTGGCGGTAATTGCCTGGATTGTCGTCCCCCTCTGGTTAGAGGCACGCGAAGCTAAACGCGAAATTGAAAAAAGTTAAAATATCCGCGTTCCCAGTCTCAGACTGGGAACGCATTCAAGAGGCTCTACCTCTAGTGATTCCTTACTTTCAGTTTCAAAGTCCTTCCTTAAGGAACTTCGGCACGAGCCGATAGATAGTTCCAGTGCGAGACTGGAAGAGACTTTAATCCGCTTTCTGCGACCAAACGCGAGTAGGCAATCCCCAAACGTAGATAAAGCCTTCAGCTGCCTTGTGGTCAAACTGATCTTCAGCGCCGTAGGTAGCTAAGTCATGGCTGTAGAGAGAATTGTCAGAGTTGCGTCCCACAATCATCGCGTTGCCTTTAAAGAGTTTAATCCGCACTGTTCCTGTCACCCGCTCTTGTGTTTGTTGAATGAAGGCATCCAGAGCGGCTTTTAGCGGACTATACCACAGACCGTTATAGACTAACTGACTGTAAGTTTCTTCAATGCCTCGCTTGTAGCGGGTGACATCTGCGGTCAGAGTCAAGCTTTCTAAGTCGCGGTGCGCGTGGATTAATACCAGCATTGCGGGAGATTCGTAGACTTCCCGCGATTTGATACCCACAAGACGGTTTTCGATCATGTCGATGCGTCCGACACCGTGGTTTCCAGCTAGCTCGTTGAGTTTAGTAATTAGAGCCACTGGCGAGAGGTTTTCGCCGTTAAGGGTGGTAGGTAAGCCTTTCTCGAAGCCAATCTCAACATATTCTGGCTCGTTGGGTGTATCCGCGATCGCTTTGGTGAGCGCAAAAACTTCTTCCGGCGGTTCCGTCCACGGATCTTCCAGAGGGCCAGCCTCAATTGCTAAGCCTAGCAAATTGCGGTCAAGGCTGTAAGGCGAAGACTTTTTCACTGGCGATGGAATCCCGAAGCGTTCGCCGTAGGCAATTGTTTCCTCGCGGCTCATGCCCCATTCCCTGGCTGGTGCTAAGATTTTGAGGTTGGGATTAAGTGCGCCAATCGACACATCAAAGCGCACCTGATCGTTACCTTTGCCAGTGCAACCGTGCGCGATCGCATCTGCACCGTATTTTTCGGCAGCTTCTACTAATATTTTCGCAATCAACGGACGGGCCAAAGCAGTCGCTAAGGGATAGCGATTTTCGTAAAGTGCATTCGCCTGAATTGCCGGAAATCCATAATCTTTGACGAATCTCTCGACTACATCAATTACTAGCGATTCACTCGCACCCGATTTTAAGGCTTTTTCCCGGATTGGATCTAGTTCATCTCCCTGTCCTAGATCCGCCGCCAGGGTAATCACTTCTTGTACTCCCCACTCCTCTTTAAGGTATGGGATACAGACGGAGGTATCGACTCCACCTGAATATGCCAGCACCACTTTAGTAGCACGACCCATTTATCTCTCAATCCCGCAAAACAACGAGTTCTTATTATGCAACTAATCTTTGTCCATTCTTGTCAGTAATATCACAGATTCATATTCAATTATGGGCTTACCTCTTCTTTGAGGGATACTGTAAACAGTTGTATTCCAGGGGAAACGGTGTTTTTTAGCGTTGTCATTCCAACTTACAATCGCAAACCTATTTTGGAAAAGTGCTTGAGAGCGCTAGAATCTCAGCAGTTGGGCGCTTATAGTCGCGTTACAGGCTACGAAGTTGTGCTGGTGGATGATGGTTCGACGGATGGGACGCTGGAGTGGCTAGAATCGCACGCTGCTGAGTTTCCTCATGTGCGATCGCACTCGCAAGACCACAAAGGGCCAGCCGCCGCCCGTAATCTGGGAGTAGAACAGGCTCAAGGTGACACTATCATTTTTATTGATAGCGATTTGGTTGTCACTGAACATTTTCTCGCCTCACACGCTAATGCTTTGGTGCAGGGACAGCAGAAGTTAGGAAGCGATCGCATCTTTACCTATGGTTGGGTGATCAATACCAATAACTTTGAGAATCCGACTTCTGAACCTTACAAAATCACGGATTTTTCAGCCGCTTACTTTGCTACCGGAAATGTAGCGATCGCAAAGCATTGGTTGGAAAAAGCCGGACTTTTCGACACCCGCTTTCAACTCTACGGCTGGGAAGATTTAGAACTAGGTGTTAGGCTCAAACAACTAGGGTTAAAACTGATTAAATGCCCCGAAGCTGTCGGTTATCACTGGCATCCACCCTTTGCCTTAGAACAAATTCAGGGCATGATTGGCAGAGAAATTGAACGGGGACGCATGGGAGTTTTGTTTTATCAAAAACACCCTTCTTGGGACGTGCGAATGATGATTCAAATGACTTTGCTGCACCGCATCCTCTGGGGATTACTTTCTCTTGGTGGTAGGCTTAACGAGCAGACAATGGCACCCTTTCTACAATGGTTAATTGACCGAGGTAATCCCCAATTAGCTTTAGAAATTTCCAGAATTTTCCTTAACTGGTATAACGTTCAGGGAGTTTATGCTGCTTACGCCCAAATGCAGCATAAAGCTTAAATCATCAAATCTGGTTGGTGCATTGAGTCCGCGCAGGCGGACTTAGTTTCTATAGCCGCCATTTCTAATCGCCAGGTGCTTTTACTGGGATGCAATCCAATTTTTCCCAAATAAGAAGAATTAATCTTACAAATCACCAATGATTTCTTGATAATATTGCTCTTGCTGATTGGGAAGAAAAGCTGTAGCTTGCAAAGTTTTATTTTTAATTCTCCAGGCTTTGGTTATCTGAATCTTACTCAAGAAATCGATGTCATGGGAAATAACACAAATTGCCCCCTGAAACTCCGATAACGCTTCGACAATCTGAGCAACTGTTTCTAAATCCAGATTGTTCGTCGGTTCATCCAAAACCAGTAAATCAATTGATGAAATACTTATCATAGCCAATGCTAATCTCGCTAACTCACCTCCACTTAACAAATTAGCCTTTTTATTGACTTCATCATTGAAAAACAAAAAATGTCCTAACTGTTGCCGTAAAAGTTGATAGGCAAGACTTGAATTAGCTTTTCGCATATTTTCTAAAACTGTCATTTCCCTATCTACTAACTCATAATTCTGGTCGAGATATACGATTTGCATATCTTTTGAAACTAAAACTTCGCCTGCCTCAAGAAAAAGTTGGGAACTCTGATTTCTAATACCCAGAATTGCTTTCACCAAACTTGACTTACCCGAACCATTAGCTCCGGAAACAGTAACCCGCTCTCCCGATGAAATATGAAGCTGTATATTTTTGAGGAGAAGTTGGTTTCCAATTTTGAGTTCCGCACCTTGAATATCAATGAGATTTCTCCCCTTTTTACTACTTCCTTCCTCCAAACTTACCAGAGTAACCTTATTTGTCTTAATTTTAGAAGCTTCAAATTTTTGCATTGCTTTAGCCACGGTTGCTTCATGTTTTTTTGAAGCGCTTCCAGCAGCAGCGGATGCTAACTCAGAAAAGAAACCTCTTTCTGCCCTTCCCATACTTCTATCGTGAGCTTGTAAGCGTCCTTCTTTTCTTGAGCGTGCAGCACGTTTTTGTTCCTCTAAGGCTGCATCTTTGACACGTAGCAGCTCTTTTTTTGCTACTTCATGTGTCCTTAAGGCAACCTGTATTTCTGTCTCTTTTTGTGCTTTATAGCCACAATAGTTACCGCCGTAAACCTTCAGTCCCGATTGAGTTAATTCCCAGGTTGTATTCACAACTTGGTCTAAGAAAAAAGGTTTGTGAGAGACTATTACGAAAGCTCCGGTAAAGTCTGTTAAGAAATTCTTCAAAGTCTCTAAAGCTAGAAAATCCATGTGATTAGTGGGTTCATCCAGCAATAAGAGACTTGGCTGTTTAGATAAACCAATCGCCAGAAACAGTTTAGTTATTTCTCCACCGCTTAAACTTCCAATCGGTAAAGACATATCAATAGAGGTGCCTAGTGTCGCCTCTAATATATCTCCGATTTCCCACCATTCATCGGATAATGAACTGAGAAAGTTGAGAACAGTATTTTCTTTGATTTCCTGTTTAATTGTACTAATTTGCGGTAAGTAATAAACAGCGCGACTAATCACCGAACCAGAGCTGGCTTGGATTTCACCAGCCAAGATTTTTAAAAATGTTGACTTTCCTACCCCATTAGCACCAACCAGAGCAATGCGATCGCCTTTAGAAATCCCAACTTTGATTTCCTTGAATAAAGTTCTCCCTGAAGCAAATTCGTAGCTAACATTTTCAGCTACTAAAAGTGATTTTACATCCATAGTAAAAACCCCTAATTTTAAGGTTTATTGGTAATGCTATACTTCATACCCCCTTTTTGAAGGGGTGAGGTATTTATTCGTAGTGCATCGAAAGAGAAATGGGTAGCAATGATTAACGCTTGGGATTTTTCCTTAAAGCTTTATGGATTTTTTTCCATTTCTCTTTCTCGACTAATTGCGCCTTTTTATCTTGTTTGCGGCTCAAATAGGCAACTTCTTGTTCCAGTTTTTGATAGTTGTGGAAACGTTGCTTATCAAGCGTACCCTCAAGAATCGCCTGTTGCACTGCACATCCAGGTTCTTTCTCATGTTGACAATCGCGGAAGCGACACAACTTGGCTATAGTTTCGATATCCGAAAAAGTTGACTGCAAACCTTCATTTCCAGCCCATATTTGTATTTCTCGCATTCCCGGAGTATCTATCAGCAAACCGCCAGAAGGTAAGATGATTAACTCTCGATGTGTTGTGGTGTGACGACCGCGACTATCTCCAAGGCGGACTGATTGAACAGCTTGAATGTCTTCACCTACTAATTGATTCGTAATCGTGGATTTTCCCACTCCAGAAGAACCAATTAGGGCTACAGTTTGCCCAGTGGTAAGGTAAGGGGTTAAAGCTTCCAGTCCAAGGTGCGCGATCGCGCTCAGAATGATAATCTCTACACCGGGCGCGATCGCTTCTATTTCAACTCGTCTTTCCTCAACTCGATCGCACAAGTCTGCTTTATTCAGAATGATGACTGGATTAGCGCCACTTTCCCAAACTAAAATCAGATAGCGTTCAATTCTTCTAACATTGAAATCCCTATCCAATCCCGAAACTAGAAATACCGTATCAATGTTAGTACCAATGATTTGCTCATCTGTAATTGCGCCTACAGTTTTCCGAGAAAATTTACTTTTGCGCGGCAAAATCTCATGGATTATTGCTCTTTCCTCGCCGTCGATAGGGCTAATTACTACCCAATCTCCTACCGCCGGAAAGTCTGCGCGTCCTCCGGCTTGGTGGCGCATTTTCCCCGTGACTTCTGCTCTTTGTCCAAACTCAGTATAGAGAAGGTAAGTGTTTTTCTGCTCTATAGCGACTCGCCCAACAGTATATCCCTGTTGGAAGTAGCTATTGAAGTTTTTGGCAAAAAAACTATTCCAGCCTAATACCTCTAAATTCATTTAATTTTCCTCTAGGTGTGCGTATGCTGACCGCTACACTCACAGAGGAATTGTGGAAATTATTCGCGTACATCTGTGAGGTTACGGTGTTGTGTCTTGATGGTTATTGGTTTCAATGGCGACAATATCCTTCATGTTTCTTTCTCCTTTGATACTTTTCAAGAATTTTCCAATCGAACTTGTAACATCGTACTACAAGAAATCTATCGAAGCAATGTAGTTTACATAACTTAGGAATCTTCGCAGAGCCGATATATTGAAATAAGCGCGATCGCTTAGCTTATATTATTGGCGCGTTTAGCTTTAGAACATCACCCGATCAGGCGACTCGGAAGGATGAAGTTAATAAGCTTAGGGTGGACTACCTCCCTACTAGCTTTATTAGGACTCTTGAGAGATGTGGCGTTTGAAAAACAAAACCCAACAACCAGTAACCGAGGGGGAGTTGTTGGGTTTTGCTATGATTATCAACCTAAAAATTCCTAAAAAAAAGACTAAGTGAGGCGACCGTCGCCTCACTTATAGCATTCCCAGTCAGAAACTCTTAACGAGTAAACCTCTTTATCGTGCGGAAGCAGCCTGTGCCTGGGAACCAGCCGACTTCAGCTTGCGAGAGGATACTGACCTTGGTAAGGTGTCTAGTTTAGGTTGAACATTAGACACTGCTTTGGCTTCTAAGTTATTAAAATCTTCCGAGTTATTAAGGATTTGAACAACTTGATCTAAACCTGTCATTTCCAAAATAATTCTGACTTGATCGCTGCTTGAATGAATAAAAGCTTTGCAACCAGAGGCCCTAGCCATTCTCAAAACTGAAACTAGAGCCATTAAGCCAGAACTACTCATAAAGGTGACATTTCTCAGGTCGAGTAGAACAATTTTAACTCCCTGCTTAATCAGGATTTCGATATCACGGGTAAACTGGGTAGCCTTAGAACCATCCAAAACATCAGGAGATTGAACGACTTTAGAAAGAATGCTCATATAGATACGCCTCAATTAGTAAAAGAAAGGGGAAAAATTTTGCTGAAATGGTTGTTAAAAAGGACAACAGATTTATGTGCATTTGTTATGCCAAAAGTGGCAGCTTGCACTCTTGGAAATAGCGAGCGATCGCATTCTCCAGAGATGGCAGCAAAACACCCCTTTCGCTAGTCAGAACGCTGTACTTTGGACGCGGTGCCAATAGTTGGACTTGCATGGGGCGAGCTTCAACCTGCTTGGCATCGAGACGAGCGCATCTAGCCGCAAACCTTGCCAAATCAGCCCAGGAACTCTCGCCTGAGTTAGCGATGTGCCACAAGCCGTACTCGCCATCAATTAAAAGATCGAGGCTGGTATTGACAAGATCCGGAATGTATGTAGGTGAGATAACCTCATCCTCTACTGCTACGAAAGGCTTCCCAGCGGAGAGCGTCCGTAGGGCAACGGTGATAAAGTTATACTCGTCCCACGGCCCAAAGAAGGCGCTGGTACGGATTACAAGTGCTGAGGGCAGGGCTTGTAAGACACGCACCTCAGCTTCAGCTTTGCTGCGTCCGTAGACGTTAAGCGGTGCAACAGCATCACTTTCAACGTAGGGAGAGGTAGAAACTCCATCGAAAACAAGATCCGATGAGAAGGTAAGCAGTTGCACTCCATGCCGAGCGCAACTTTCGGCTAAAACTGCTGGCCCGTCGGCATTTTCGCGTCGGCAAGCATCAGGTTCTAGTTCGGCATCATCTACGCGAACATATCCGGCGGCGTTGACAATTGCCCAAGGCTTCAACTCTGTTAATACACTATCAACAGAGGCAGGGTTAGCAATATCCATCTCTCTGCGTGTTAAGAGATGGTATGGAATACCCCGAAGGTCGCACAGTCGAGCAAAAGCATTTCCTAGCGTCCCGGTTGCTCCTGAGATTAAAAGAGGACGGAGGGATTGTGGATTTTGGATTATGGATTGTGGATTTTCTCGGAATTGGGAATTAGAAATTGGTGAAGAGGAAGTGTTCTTATCTTCCCAAGTCCCAAGTCCTAAGTACCCAGACCCTTCTTCGCCAGTTCCCAGTCCCGAATTGCAACTTACTGGAGGATAGAGAAGTCGCTGGGATCGCCACCACCAACCAGGTACATCGAGAAGCGGATGCTCGCATGTCTCACCTTTTGCCAAGTCGCGGATCATTCGGGCAATTGCTGTGGGACGCGGGTGAGGCGATCGCAAGTCGAATACCCCAGGCTCATAGTGTCCTTCATCCCTAGTCACCAGGCTATTCCAGTCGTAGGAACCCAACAGCGACCAAGCAGTGATGGCACGCAAGTCTATGCCTTCGGAACGCACAGTGTTTGCGGCATCCCAAACTTCCTTAAGCCAACGCAACTGCTCTTCGCGGGTACAACCGTGGTGTACTTCGGTGACTGCGATCGCTATTTCGTAGCGTTCCCATACTTCTTTGATGAGTGTACGCGGCCCCGCTATCCCTTCGGTGCAAACCCGCACCGCTTCTACATCTGCATATTGATCCCGCCCGTTGCTTCCATGCGTCCAACTAGGATAACGGTCAAGGCGCTCATCAAGGAAGCGATCGCTTGTCAAGTAATGATTAATGCCCATTATGTCCGGCGGACAGGGATTTTCCAGAAACCACTCAAGATCAGCTTCATCAATTCCCACCAGCTTACGCAGATATGACCAAAGCGGATGAGCTTGGTTCAGGCGACCGCACAGCAGATCGAAACTCAGCCAGCGACGCTCATTTTCAAACTCTGCCTGATACGCCATCTTCGGCGTACTGAAAACTTTACACAAGTCTTCCGTTTGCACCAACTTTGCAGCCGGGTTAATTTGGCGAATCGCCTGCATCGAAAGAATAACAGCGCGGCACTGGGTCAACAACGCTTGAATGAAAGTTAAAGCATCCCGACCGTGAGGATACCAGTGACCGTATAATCCGCTAAAACGTGCCGTAGTCAAAGGCTCGTTGACAGGGGTGTAATTTTCCACCCAAGGATAACGCTCAGCAACCGCGTGGGCAAACTCTGCCAGCCCAGTCGCAAAGGATGGATCGATCAGGCTAGTATGACGCGGGCCGCTACCGTGGTGAACTAAGCCGACAATCGGAGTGATGCCTAGTTCTTGCAAACGTCCCAGTCGCTCATCCGCCCACGACCAATCTGCCTTATCTGGCCCTTCGGGGGCAGTTAGTTCCCACAGCACCGGGTAGCGAATGGCAGTCACGCCGAGTTCGGCAAACAAGTTCAGGTCATCCAACCGGGTGCCGTGACCGTTGCGCTCCATCTGGTTGAAATAGCGATCGCCTACGCGATTAACGGTACACTCTAGCCCCGCCCACATCTCCAATTTTGATTTTTGATTTTTGAATTTTGAATCTTGAATTAATTCAGAATTCTTAATTCCTATTTGCCAATCTAATGATGCTTTTGTCATTTTTCACTCCTCATTAATTCGCTGTCGCGTCACAGGTACATTAGGTAATGTCCACCATTAGTCACAGGTAAGGTGGGCATCACCCACCCTACAGAACAATGACTAATAACCCATGACTAATGACTAATGACTAATGACTGCTTTTCCCATTACCGTTTGCTGTCACCGTTTCCGCCTGTGGGCGTTGCTCAACAATTTCGTTGAGACTAACATTCTGGGTATAGCCGCTTCTACCTTCTACTGGTTCTAGTTCTAAAGGTAGTTTTGTGCTGATCTTTTCGTGGATGGAAAGAGCTTGAGCGACCACTTGATCCATGTTGTAATACTTGTAAGTCGCTAGCCGCCCCACGAAATGCACACCAGGAGTTGCATCAGCCAGTTCCTTATATTTCTTGTAAACTTCAGCGTTTTCTGGACGCGGTACTGGGTAGTAAGGATCTCCCTCGGCGCGGGGGTACTCGTACACAAGGCTAGTTTTAGGATGCTCTTGTCCCGTCAGATACTTAAACTCTGTTATCCGGGTATATAGCTGCTCGTTGGGATAGTTTACCGTCCCCGTTGGTTGATGGTTTGGCTGGTTGAGGGTTTCGTGCTTGAACTCTAGGGAACGGTAGGGAAGCTTGCCATAGCGGAAATCAAAGTAAGCATCAACTGGCCCGGTGTAAATCATCTCCCGATACGGCATTATCTGCTGAATTTCCCGATAATCGGTGTTGAGCATGATCTTGATGTTCGGGTGAGACAACATTTTCTCGAACATCCGGGTATAGCCGTGCAATGGCATCGCCTGATAAGTATCGGTAAAATATCGGTCGTCGCGGTTGGTGCGAGTTGGTACGCGAGCTGTAACTGATTTGTCAAGTTCCGAGGGGTCGAGATCCCATTGCTTGCGGGTGTAACCGCGGAAGAACTTTTCGTAAAGTTCCCTTCCGACTTTGCTAACAACTACATCCTCCGAAGTGCGGATATATTCTTTCTTTTCCGCAACCGACGCAAAGAACTCTTCAAGTTGAAACGAGGTGAGATTTAGTCCGTAAAGTTTATTTACGGTATCGAGGTTAATGGGAATTGGAACTAATTGACCGTCTACACTAGCTAGTACGCGATGTTCGTAAGAACGCCACTCGGTGAAGTTTGAAAGGTACTCGAAAACTTGGCGGGAGTTGGTGTGGAAGATGTGGGGCCCATACTTGTGTACGAGAATGCCGTCATCATTGTAGTGGTCGTAAGCGTTGCCACCAATATGCGATCGCTTGTCTACAATTAGAATCTTCTTTCCTGCCTGACTCGCCAGCCTCTCAGCCAGAACGCTTCCAGCAAAACCGGCCCCAACAATGAGATAATCAAACATTTTTTTATTCCGCCTTTTGAATTTCGATTAGTGATCTTGCTGGCATAAAAAAATACCAGCTACGTACAGTAACAACCTCTCAAACTTTGAAAACTCAGCCTTGTGCAACTTACTCGAAAAGGCACTTTCAAAGTTATATCTGACCAAAACGCAACAAACTCTAGAAATACCGCGATTTAATTTGCCTTTGTAAAGTGGGCTACCCCACCCTGAGAATGCAAACCTGATCCCCGCGCGGCAGCATCTTGACTCTCTTAGCCTGTGGAAACGCTTTGCATATCCGGCGTTAAGGCCTCTTTAGAAGACGCACTTGCGTTGCTGATTACACCTTCCACCAGCTGCATCATACTTCCCCAAGTAGAATCCCAAGAATTGTCGGCTAAAAACTCATCCACCTTGTTCAGCCACTCAGATTCCTGAGATTGATTCAACGCCGTCTCAACTGCGGCAACAAAATCGGGTACTGTGTCTGCAATCTGTACCAAACCCATATCCCCGTAAGGACGCACCACATCGCGGATGGAAGTAGACACCACTGGTTTACCAGCAGCGAGGTATTCTGGGGTTTTTGTGGGACTAATAAAGCGTGTTGACTCGTTATGAGCAAAAGGCAACAATGCCACATCCCATCCAGCAATATATGCAGGCAACTCTTGATAAGATTTGCCACCCAGATAATGAATATTGGGGTGGCGTGGCAAAACTTCTGGATCTATTTTGACAACTGGGCCAATAATAACTAAATGCCAGTCAGGACGCGCTTCGGCAATGCCACCAAGCAAGTCAATATCCATGCGCTCGTCTATCACCCCAAAGAATCCCAGACGCGGGTGGGGAATATCCACTTGATCTGCTGGTTCTTGTGTAGCGTTGCGTTCAACGTCTCGACATTGTGCAAAGTGCGCTTTGTCAATGCTACTCGGAAATGCGTAGACGTTCGGGTGGTGGTTGCGCTTGCTCTCGTAAATACTTTGTCCGCCTGTAAATACCAAGTCTGCACGGCTGAATAGTTCAGCTTCCAAGTCTTTTAGGGCAGGTGGCGCTCCCTTAAATGCAGATAGCTCGTCCATGCAGTCATAGACAACAACCTGCGGCTCTAAGTGGCGCGAGAACCCCATAGCCATCGGCGTATAGTACCAGAGGATGTAATCGTTAATCTGCGCTGCATCAAACAAATCATCTAACATCACCTGTTGAGTGGTTTTTACTGCTTCTTCACTCAGTCCTTCTCTCAGGTGTGGCACTACAACGCAGACTCCATCTTCACCGATGCTAATATCAATTCGCCCCTCGGCATCGGCACTAAAAATCGGCTCTTCGATAAAAAATACACGTCGCTGCTTGCTAAAGCGGCTTAGGAGATGCTGAGGTCGCTGATAGACAAAATTCCAACGTAAATGCGACAAGCAAACCAGATCCGGTGTATCTGAAAAGGAAGATTTAGGAAAATCAAACTTCAACTTTGATGATGCATTTAGGGATGGCGATTCGGGTGCAGTTTTAGAAGAATTTTCTATTTCCCATGCTCCAACACTGCTAACACTATTGTTCACTTTTTTTTCCTGTTGGGACATAACTAGCCTCGGATAGTTATATAATCGAAATATGGCTTCCAAAATTGTCTTACCCTTGAAAGGTAAAAGCTAATTCAGAAAGTAAAACATGGCATTTTTTGCAGCCTTCATTCTTCAGAAACAGCAATAACAAACGTAATAAAGCACCAACTAGCGCTTTGCAAACCGTGTCTTAACTTGCCAAGCATTTATTAAAAACAGCTTGGTACTGTATGTAAATTTACCTGATAAGTCTGCCGTTTCCTTCTCCCTGAAGGATGAATTTTATCTAAATCCTAAAAAAGACTATCGCTGGTCTTAGGCTTTACTAGAGCGGCTTGCTAGTCTTTCTAAAGAAAGGGCGGGATGTAAAAGAATTTTGTGCTATAGAATACAAAGAATGCTGTGTAAAGGGCATTATTCCCAGGTAAAATGCCATAAAAATAGGTGGAATAGCTTTTTGCTGCTGCATTCCAAGGGGTGAGATCGCGCTGTTGCCAATCAGTCAGAAAATTGGAACAACTAAGTACGCGATCGCACAGTTGCTTTTGACTATAAGGTTTCCCGATAAGCCATAAAAGCTCAGCTGATAGGGAGTTGCAGACAAAGCTCGGATTTGATATAGTAATCTCATTTTGCGTTGTAATTGGTAAAGATAGAGCAGCTTAACAGGATGCGATCGCGCAAATTTTCATGGCTGACATTCATCCTGATAAAACTCTTTGGTTGTTCCATCTGGATAGAATAACTTCACACACCAACTATCTCGTATTCGCCACGTATCATAGGCGAAAACTAACGCCCAAACTGTCAGTAACCCGGCCCCGGTGGTAATAGCTAAACGTTTCCATGCGACCTTTGTTATTTTTTTAGAGCGCTTTCTTCTGCCAATACTGGGTTTCAATTGCAAAAATCCCTTTCACTCACAGCAGTTATCCTTATACAAACGCGATCGCTGCTAGTCTGCACAATTCCACAAAATTCTCAAGTCAATAGTAAGCTGGGAAAACCGTTAAAATATCGCCCAAAACGGTGCATTAGGGCGTTTACTCTCA
Source organism: Trichocoleus sp. FACHB-90 (assembly GCF_014695505.1). Lineage (NCBI taxonomy): Bacteria > Bacillati > Cyanobacteriota > Cyanophyceae > Leptolyngbyales > Trichocoleusaceae > Trichocoleus > Trichocoleus sp. FACHB-90. Next base: position 11,974 of record NZ_JACJOK010000007.1, on the reverse strand, counting down.
ATACATCTCGGTTAGTAGACTTCTTGCATCCCTTCCGCCTTGAACTAAGGTACTCTGCCACAAGCCGCGAAAGCGTATACACGGCTTCATAACTAAAGCCATCGTCACGATTCCCAAATAAATGTTCCAACCTGTTTTAGGGGTTTAAGCTTTAAAAAGAGAAATTTATTTCAACGCCATGAATGCTTTATCAGCAAGGTTATCTCGATTGGTAGAATTTATATAAAAATCCGAATTGGGTTAGAAAAAGCAGATATAGCAGTCCTCAATGATTCGTGAACCTATGTAGGGACACGGCATTGCCGTGTCCCTACACCAGGGTGAATACTCGTTCACAACTCAAAGAAGATTGCGATATTAGTTAGCATGAAAATGTATCTGTCTACAACATCACAAAGCACGTCGGATGGCTATAGTATTAAAATGATTATGCGATCGCTTGTTCTGGGGCTGCTGGCTTACCTCACCTCTAGCTGCTCGACTATGACCTTAACTCGTATTGAGCAACCAGTTTTTCAATCGGCTGGTTCGACAGCAACTGCAATTACCAGCCTGTTACCGCATCTGAAAAATACGGAACAATCCTATAAAGAAGTAGCCAGCGCACAACCACCTAAAGCAATGTTCAATCTTGGCTCCTATCAATGGAAAAATCGCCTATTATTGGTTTTTGCCCCTACAGAAAATAGCCCCGCTTACCAAAGCCAAATGCAGCTACTTCAGAGACAAGCTGCGGGATTAAATGACAGAGATTTGCTAGTTATTGAGTTGTTAAAAGAAGGTAAAAGCCGCATCCAAAAGCAAGTTATTGATGAATCAGCGGCGGCTCAACTCCGCAATCGATTTAATATTAGCTCTGAGGAATTTAGTGTCATCCTAGTGGGTAAGGATGGTACGCAAAAGCGCCGCGATAAATCTCCAGTCGCACCTGATATTATTTTTAAGCAAATTGATGCCATGCCTATGCGCCGCCAAGAGATGCAACAACGGGGCAGTTAAATAGCAGATACACCCCACACGCCCGCACCCTAAAGGGTCGATGATGCCCCACAAGATAAGCCCGCCTGCGTGGGCTTAACATCAGCCGTAGCGTAGGCAGGCTTTTTTTATTCGCCCTAAAGTTTACTCGTTAGGCGTTTTTACCAAACTTTTTATCGCTAAACTTTGCCATCCTTTCCTGGCGATTAAAATTAACAATGCTGCTACCAAACCCACAGCCACGATAGGCGCAAAAATTGCTAATATCGATAGAATAATCGAACTAGCTGCTTCAACTGTGGAAACAACGGCATTGCCAATTCCCACCGTCAGCGCTGTTGAAGATAAGCGAGTCATTGCAGTAAATGCTTGCACAAGTCCCGCCGAACCGCCACCAGCAATTACCGCTATTGTCCACTGCAATAAAGGATCAGTGTTGGGAATTAAGGCTGCAACGATGGAAGTTCCCACAGCGATCGCAGTCGGTGTAGAAACAGTATCGAGTAAATTATCCACCCACGGAATATAGTAAGCCGCAATCTCAATGCAAGTCGCTACAGCAAACGCCTCCAACGCCGGATAAGTTCCCACCCACTCAAAGTTCTGTGAAAGTGGCAAATGTCCAAAGAGTGCAGCAATACTCATTACCAGCGGCGGTACAAAAATCCGAAAGCCGCAAGCCGCACTCAAACCGATACCAATTGCAATAGTTAACAGAATATCCATAGCTACTTCAAAATGCGGAAACACACACTACTAGCTTAAGAAAAATTTCTTTTAGATGTTTCCTACTTTTTGAGTAACATATTGCAACATCGCTGATTTTACGTTTTGGTTCAACTTTACAGATTAGAACCATCCTTAAAAACGGGACTAATATTGCGCTGATTATAAGCGGCGCATCCCTCTTAACAAAACTAACAACCCCAAGGCTAAAGCTAATCCTACCGCTGTTGCAGCAATTAGTGGTTGATTAGCTTGACGTATTGCGATCGCTAAATAAGCCCAGATGATTACCAGGGGAAAGGCAATGTCAGATCGCGTTTTAGCAATAGTAGCAGCGATCGCTCCCCCCACTAGCAGCATAATTACTGTCCACACTTGGGGACTGATACCCCAACCATTCCAGCCTAAACTGTAAAGTGTACTCGCCACATTGACAATCGTCGCCACGCTAATCCAACCTAGATAAATACTCAAAGGAGTATGAACCAACCACAACTCTTTGCGCGATACTCTTTCCCTACCAATTCCCAACCGCAGATAAATTCCAATCAGAGGTAGCAAAATAAAAAGCATCGCTACCACCGAAAGCGCAAAAAATTGATATACAAAAAGAAACACCCAGACAATTTGAGCAATACTAGCTACTGCTAGAAGATAGCCAATCCGCCGCAGCAGAGGATTTTGCCGTTGGTTAGGAAGTACCTGATATACGCCAAAGCTAATTAACCCCAAATAAATCAGACCCCAAATTGCAAAAGCATAATTGGCGGGTATAATTTGCACATTGCTAAAGAAAGTATTGGAAACGTCGCCAATTGTTAATCCATTAGGCGGAGAAACATTGGCATATACATTGATACCGAAAGCAGCGAGGACAGCAATCAAATTGACCCATTGCAGAATCAAATTTGAATCAAAGGGCTTATTGACTGAATTCATATAGATAAATACCTCAAACACAGATTGCTCAAGCCGCGATATAGCAATCCTAAATAGGTTGTAAACCTCTCTCTTTTATCTCTGGAGCGCCCTCTGCGCCTGGAGCAGTTCGTTTTTTTACGAATCAGAATCACATAGGACTGCTATATAACGTTTCTCAGTTGGGTAGAATATATCGCAATTGAAACCTTCGGGCGACCTTGATAGGGACATTGCCATGTTCCTACAGATATATCGCACCCAACCCTTGAATTGCCATATATTATTATCGCGTTTCTAGCTTAGATAGGCTCTCCGGTCTGTCTACGGTTTACAACCAATTTAGGTTGTCCCATTAGGCAAAATTGCCCTTTGGAGATTAGCGCCTGTGAGGTTAGCGCCTGTGAGATTAGCGCCTGTGAGGTCAGCTGCTGTAAGATTAGCTCCTCTGAGATTGGCTTTGCTGAGGTTAGCACCAGCCAGCGTAGTCCGCACCAGGTTAGCCCATCTCAAATCAGCTGCGTAAAAGTCAGCTTCGCTCAAGTTGGCTCGGAAAACGTAAGCTTTACTAAGGTGCGCTTCACTTAAGTTAGCTTTGTGAAGGTTAGCCTTGTAAAGGTAAGCCCCCAGGAGTTCAGCATTGTAGAGGTTAGCGCCTGTGAGGTCAGCTTCAATCAGGTTAGCTGCGATCAGGTTAGCCTCGCACAGATTCGACCTTCCCAGTTTTGCTCCGCCCAGATCAGCACCGCTGAGGTTAGCTTCTCTGAGGTCAGCGCCGATCAAGTTTGCATTGCTGAGGTTAGCTCCTTTTAGGTTAACCATTCTTAGGTCAGCGCCGATCAGGTTAGCGTTACCCAGATCGGCATCTCTGAGGTTGGCTCCGCTTAGGTTCGCAATGCTGAAATCGGCTTCTTGAAGGTTTGCGTCCATGAGTTGGGCTTCTTGAAGGTTCGCATGAGCCAGATTCGCATGGCTAAGGTTCGCGGTGATCAGTTTAGCTTTGCAGAGATCGGCTTTTCTGAGGTTTGCTCCTCCCAAACTTGCACCTCTGAGGTTAGCGCCTCTGAGATTCGCTTCGCTGAGGTCTGGTTCTATCTCTGGGTTTTGCCTTCTCCACTCAATCCATTTGACTGCACCTTCTTTAAGTAGGGCAAGATGCTGTATAGACATATCTGTTTGGGTTGGTAATTTTTGTTGGGTAATCTAGAACAGAGTGGTTTTATATAAATCCAAAAAATTATTCCTTACGCATAGCGGCAGGATTTTGCCTCCCAAGCACGTTTTCAATCGCCGCCAGCGCCCCACCAGCACCCGCTAAAATATCTTGTTCTTTTCCACCCAGGTAGAGGCGGCCGAAGCTTCCGACAGCATTAACCTCAAGGATGTTAATCGCGGCGGCTTTCTCCGCTTCGTTCGCCGCTAGTGCTGCATAAGCGGCTGGTTCTACTTCTAATACATAAAGTGTTTGTCCTGCTAGTAGCAGCTGTCCGCGTCGGGTGCGATTGATTAGTTGTGTTTGGTGCGCGTCTATGTTTCGGATAATTTGGCTGGAAACGACTCGCGGTTTGAGACATTCGTCTCTTTTGACTCCCAGTGCGTCTAAAATTGCTCTCCCAGCTGCCCGCGTCTCGCCTTGTGTGCTGGAATGAATTTCTAGAAGTCCATAAAGTCGCTCAACAACCTGCACCCCTGGACGTACAGAGGCGGATTTTAGGGCGACATCGGTAATCCGGTTGATTTCGATCCCTGGCGAGATTTCAATCCACAGCGACGCATCTCCTGGCAATGGCAAGAAGCCTAGCGCCACCGTACCGATGTAAGCTGCGTGCTGTGGCTGCAAGCTGTCTAGAAATACGTAACTGCGTAGTTCTATGCCCAAGGTCTTTTCTCCGGACAATATGGTGCAACTTAAGAGTTTACCTTGATACCGGAATCAGTAAAAATATCGGCTGTTGATGGGCTTCGCCAATTTGCGGGACTGTGAGTTTTTTCAATCGTGGTAGTTCTACCCATCTATAGACGATGGTTCTATCCATTTACAGACACAACCGCCCAGATAGCCGCGTTAGATTATTTACATAAGTTAATAACGCTAGACAGGCGGGGCGATTTATGATACCTGATCTTTTAGAAGATACCAAAGACTATTGGCGGAAATTAGATGAGTTGGAAGCTGCCTATAAAAAAGGGGAAGTTTCTATTCAGGAGGTGGATGCTAAAGTAAAATTGCTGATGACCGAATTAGGGCGATCGCGCAAACAAGCATTGACCTATTTTGTGAATAGCTTTCGCGCCAAGTGGTCACAGCAACCTGAAATCATTGTTGGTGTAGCACTTTTGGGAATCATTACCTACGCTTGGGCAGTTGTCAGCTAGACTATTTTTCTGGGTTCAAAATTGAACTTTGTACAATTCAAATAACTCGCCGGATTTCCGCTTGACAATTTTTGCTCCGGTCGCTTTAATGATTTTTTCCCACTCTGCGATAGGCGAGAGAAACACCTCTGCACCTAAATAGGTTTCCAGAACCGCCCAATCTTCCGATAAGGGACTTTCTTGGTTGAGAATGTCAAAAACAAATATACCGCCGGGTTTCAGCACTCGCTTGACTTCGTTCATCGCGATTTCCCAGTAATCGAGGGGAAAATAACAACTCCATCCGGTTGCGATCGCTAAGTCAAAAAAATCATTTTCGTATTTTAACTGCTGGGCTGAACCCAACTCAACACCTTTGAACAGCTTCGAGTTTAACTGGGAACCGCGAGAATTGAGTGCATCGCGGGCCACGGTGCTAATTTCTTGACCATAAAAATATGCTCCCCAATCCCGCCAAGGATAGATTAAAAAGCTAACGCCACAGCCAATATCTAAACAGCGTTGATTTTTTTGAGGTTGGGCAATTTCCCAGAATGGAGAAGTGATTTTTTGGGTAAGAGTACCTGCTACCCACTCTTGAAAAATTGGCATTGCTTCAACTTCTTCGGGCAATTCAAAGGCTGCACTCTGATACTGTTTATTGAAGCGAATAGCTAAATCTGCCTGTCTTTGGGCGTACAATCTCTCTGATTGATGGTCATCTGCACTTTGGGCGCTGAGTGAGGCGAAGCTGTTTTGTTGAAATGGTTTTTCCGGAAATTTAGACATGAGACGATATTTGCTGTTTAAATTCGGACTATCTCTACCTTAAGGGTAGATGACAAAAACGCTTCCTTGCCCATGATATTAGCATGAAGCCGCCTTGATTTTGAGCGATCGCTGATTGCGGATGTTGGTTTAGGGGTGGATTTATTATAGCGATCGCTTCCCATCTTACAAAACCCGGACTTGCGAATCTACTTTATCCCTGCTTTCGCACTAAAGACTGATTAAATTTATTTTTAAACTTGACAACATGGCTTTATAACCCTCGCCAAGGGTTGTTTTCAGGTTGATTTATCACAAATAAAGGTTAAAAAAATGATTAAATCGTGGATGGTTATTGTAGGTATCACCTTTTTAGTTGCCTTTGGTAGTTTTTTTATTAAACCGCGCGATGTTAAGTGGGCAACCCACCTACGCTTACCAAAGTGGTTAGTAGTTTTTGAGCCAGCAATTCCCGTAATCTGGAATCTCATTTTCTTAAGCGGAGCCATAAGTGCTTCTATTATCTGGGATAAAGACCCAGGAAGTCTCAAAACTTGGTTATTAATGGCAACCTATCTGTTACTAGAAGTAGTTACAGTGACTTACATTCCAGCTACTCTGAGACTGAGAAATCTCAGTGTCGGTACAATTATCGGAGGTGCTGGATTAGTTGTAGCTATTCTGTTGACACTCTCTGTATTACCGATTTCTAGTTCGGCGGCGGCACTACTAATTCCTTATTTGGTTTGGAGTCCGATTGGCACTTATAGTACCTGGAAAATGACTCAGCTTAATCCTGATGCTGCATAAGTTGCCTTTCTACAACTAAAATTAGATGGTAGTAAGCAGTATGCCATTCATCGCCAAATATGACGAAAAGCGACAACACAATTAAGCTGGATCAGTTTTTGAAGTTTACAGGTGTAGTGATGACTGGCGGCGAAGCCAAGCTAAGGATTCAAGATGGTGAAGTTTTAGTCAACGGCACGCTGGAAACCAGACGGGGACGGCAGTTAGTAGCAGGCGATCGCGTGACGGTGGGAGGTCAAACTTTTGAGGTTAATTTGCAAAATTCCTGATAAGTTGTAGCCCATCTAATTGAAAATATCAATTAATCATTTTTTGTCAGTTGTCAAAAGTAACAGATAACTGACACATCTCCCTAAGTGTAGCTATATACAAATTAAATACACAATATTTCTGATAGTTTATAGGTGGAATTTAAGCCTCAAGGTAGGGTATTCCTGACAACAAATAAGTTTAAGCTGGAGTGTACAGTTAACATAATTGAGGACATAGTTATGCCTAGCGGTCATGCCAGCCATAAAGGTGCTTCAGCAAAAACCAACACAAATGCTGACGGTTTGATTAATGCTGCTGCTGATGAATCTACACCAGCTCCCCAGGGTGTTATTAATGAAGCCAGCGATTCAACAAGACTTGATGAAGCGCCAGAAAATGCGGCTGCTACTGAACGACCACATGAGGAAGAATAAGTGATTTATAATCGTTCCCAGGCGACCGCCTGGGAACGATTACGAGTATTACGCCCCATCCTGATGAAACCGTAGCCGCGAAATCAATTGATAAAAAGGTTCCCAATTATCTTCTTGATCAATTTTCTCCCAAACTGCCTCTATTTCTGGTCTGAGTAACACAGTTTTTGGATTATGACGCTGCAACCGCTCAAGCATATTATCCATCTCGCTTTCTGGTAAGCTAAGCAAAGTTTGCAGATATAAATTTCGCCAAGCTTCTAATAATCCTGCCGCCTCACTTAAATTTAAAAAGCTATCTGATTTCAGAATATTTGCCGCATCGTCGCGCCAATTGCGGTTAAACTGTTCTGTCAGTTCTGAAAAGAAAGTGTGATAACCAACTTGAGTTTTTTGCAGCAATGTCAGAGTTGACATCAGCAATTCTTCAGCTTCCGGCTGAGCAATATTTGCAAAACCCAACTTATTCAGCATTCGCTCATTGTAAGTCTGGTAATAATGCTCGTCAAACTCCTTTAAAATAACTTGCATATCTTCAACCCGAATCACGGCTGAAAGTGGGTCTTGAAGCATTTCTAAATTCAACTTGCAAATTCCCGGCTGATTGCCGTAACTGTAACGCCCGTAATAATCAAAGTATGCCGCAGTAAATTGCGGGTTATACGTGTCAATAAAAGCGAAGGGGCCATAGTCGAAACTTTCCCCAGTAATTGACATATTATCTGTGTTCAAAACAGCATGACAGAAACCCACAGACATCCATTGGGCAACAAGTCTCGCCACTCGTTGCACTAACTCTGCGTAAAAAAGTGCATAGCGGTCTTGCTTATCTTTGAGGTGGGGATAATATTGCACAATTACATGATCTAAAAGCTGTTGAATTAAATCGTTTCGGCCGAAATTATGCAACCTTTCAAACGTCCCAAAACGGATATGAGAACGACTAAAACGAACCATCACAGAAGACCGAGTTGGAGAAGGTTCATCGCCTCGCCAAAGCGCGTCTCCAGTTTCAATCATTGACAGACAGCGAGAAGTATAAACGCCTAGATAGTGAAGTGCTTCTGAGGCTAAAACTTCTCTTACTCCACCTTTTAGCGTTAACCTACCATCGCCACCTCTAGAGTAGGGAGTAGTACCAGAACCTTTAGTTCCAAAATCGTAAAGTTCTCCATCTGTTCCTCGCACTTGACCGTAGAGAAATCCTCTACCATCTCCTAAACGAGAATTGTATTCGCCAAATTGATAACCGTGGTAACGCAAAGCCAAAAAAGGTTTTCTTCCTTGAAATTTACCAAAAGCTTCGATAAAATCTTCGTCCGTTACTTCTTCTGGCTTTAGTCCCAGTTTTGGGAATAATTCGTCATTGCGGAAGCGCAGAATATGTTTAGGAAATTCTGCGGCTGCGACTTCATCAAAAAAATCGTCGCCTAAAGCTTCTAGCGCCGAATCGTAATTGAGGTTGAGAAAGGGATTGGAGGAATTTTCAGGGGTCATAAGCTGTCAAAAATACCAGGCAAATAAAATTCAAGAGGTATAGAGTCTAGGCAGTCTGGTTTCGTGTAGCGTCACCATGCCAGAGCGATCGCACTTTGCCAGTCATTCCATTTCTATGCTACGGATAAGTAAGTATATAGGTTCAGCATCAAACGATAGAGATATGCTTATCCGTTCTGCTACACCTGCTGATGTACCAGCTGTTCTACCAATGGTTGCCAAGATTTGTGCGTTGCACGAAAAGTGGGACTCAGCAAAATATGGATTTTTGCCTAATCCAGAGTTGCGTTATAAGAACTGGTTGAGTAGGATGGCGACTAGCGATCGCAACATCTTCCTAGTGGCTGAGGCTGAACCAGGACAACTGGGAGCATTCCTCGTGGCGACAGTAGAACAGGAAATCCCAATTTATCGTTTACAGGAATACGCTTTTATTCATGACCTCTGGGTTGAGGAGGAATATCGTCACGCCGGAATTGCGCGCCAGATGGTGATGCAGACTATTGAACACTTTAACAGGATGGGAGTCAAACAAATTCGCCTCGATACTACTGCTGTTAACGATGCGGCGAGGCGATTATTTTCTGCTTGCGGCTTTCGCCTGAGTACGATAGAAATGCTGATTGAATTCGATTAGGGAAGCGGCGCAAATACGCGATCGCGCTTTTCAAAATCAAAAATAATAGTATGACATCAAATTCACCCAATCTCAAAAGCATCACCTACACAAAAATTGTAGACCTCAGTCATGTAATTGACCCAAAGATTCCCATATGGCAAAAAGATCCGCCCGTTGAATTTGAGTCAGTAGCCGAATTAGAAAAAGATGGTTACTATCTACGACGATTTTCGATGGGCGAACATAGTGGCACTCATATCAATGCGCCGAATAGCTTTTATCCAGATGGAATGGGGATTGATAGTTATCCATCCGAGTCCTTGGTTGTGCCAGCTATTGTAATCGATATTCGCCACAAAACTACTGAGAATCCTGACTATGCTTTAACAATAGATGATTTCCTCAACTGGGAGGAGCAACACCACTGCATACAAAATGGTAGCGTTGTACTGTTGTATACAGGTTGGCAAGAAAAATGGGGCGATATTGGAGCCTTTTTTAATCAAGTTGAGCCTGGTAAATTTCATTTTCCAGGGTTTGGCGCAGAAGCAACCCGATTCTTGCTAGAAAAACGTGCGATCGCTGGCATTGGAATTGATACTCACGGAGTAGATCCAGGAGTTGACGAAGCTTTTACGAGTAATAAACTTGTACTAGAAAAACCTAGAATTGTCCTAGAAAACTTGACAAATCTCCATCAATTACCGCCTACTGGCACCACATTAGTAATTGGAATTTTACGGTTAAAAGGTGGTTCTGGCACACCTGTATCGGTGTTAGCTTTTGTGCCTTGATGCTCATAATAAATTAAAGACTAAAAAATATCAGGCAAGAATTTTCCATACGAGTATTCGCCCTGGTGTAGGGACACAGCACTGCCGTGTCCCTACAGAAGTTCACGAATCATTAGAATTGCTATAGTAGGAATTATACTTAATTTAATGCACCCTTAAAAAAGCCGCTACTTTCATGTAAGACTTGCGTCAGCAGAGAACCGCGAGCAAGCTAGGGTGTAGAGTTAATCGTCATTATTAGTAATGTTATGAAAGTGGTTCAGCAAACTTTTACATTACTCACTTTGCGAGAACGCCCAGTCGGGGTTTGGATATTGAGCGGTTTTACAGCTGTCGTCGGACTTTTTATTTTTCTATCGTCCAACCCACCTGTTGATTTTTTTGGGTTGTTTTGCATTGCTTGCGCCAACTTTATGATATTTGGGAGTCCGGTTAAAACTTGCCTATTCGATAAAAATATTAATCGGGTAACTTTTAAACAAAAAGGTTGGCTGGGAACCAAAATAATTAGCTATTCATTGGACAACATTACTAGCGTTCAAGTAGAAAAATCTAACTTAATATGGATTCATTTTTACAGGCTTAGTCTCAGGCTTGTATCAGGACGACGTTTTTATTTAACCCCAATTCCTAGCACCGACTGTAAATTGCAGCAAAATTTAGCTGATAACATCCACGAATTTCTGGGTTAGTAGAAATACTAAATCGTCTCTAGTTTTTTAAACGAACCGCCGAGGCGCTCCAGAACACAGAGGAAGAGAAAAGAAATAATTTAATAAATTAGGATTGCTATAGCAGTCCTAAATAATTAGAGAAACCGGGGATCTGAAGGGCTGGCGATAACTCAAATAGGATTGCTATATGACATTCTGCTTTAGAGCGAAGGTTGAACCAAAAGAAAATCCTATCCCTGACTGGTTAGCAGTTGAATTTTCGTTGGATGCACAACAGCCTCGTTGTTATAAAATTTGGGTTGTGCCAGAAATTGCAGAAGTGGCACTTATATTAGGAACTTTGGAAATAGACCCAAGTGTAGAAGGGTGGATAACTTATCTTGAAAGTCTAGGTTTTGAAGATGTGGTGCAGGTATCTTGCAAAGAGTTTTTTAGTCCTAGAGCTGACAGAGATAGGTGAAGATGGGGAAAAGTTAATGAGTGTTTGAGTTTTTGTCTGCAAGTGCGATCGCTGCTTTTGGTTCAACGCCCATTGTTCCGACAGCGAAGCACAGTAAACAAATTCGATATTATGCTGCTATGGAGAGTTGCTATACTACCTGAACTCGTCCTTTTAGCACTGCACGGAGCAATCTATTGAGAGAGCTTCTATCTTCTTCATCTAAGGACTCATCTAGGGCAGCTGCCATCAGTCCATAGCGGTCAGCTAAAGTAAGAACACCAGTTTCAGCAACGCTGGCGAGAATTTCAGAAATGGCACCGGGGAGAAGATTTACTGGGGACATTGTTTTTGGGGCGTGAACTCTACACTCTAAATATCGCCTTTTTAAAGATTGTGTAAAGCGATCCATTCCACAGGAAGTCTGTGAAATTACTGAGGTTTTAGAGTGATCGCGATCGCAAGTAAGGCAAATTCCCCCATTTTCTAAGTGCGATCGCTGTGATCTGGTGTCTGGTTGATTACTCATAATCCCGTTTGACAAAGGAACCTCACCCCGCCATCGCCTGCGGCTCCGGCTCCCCTCCCCGCCTGCGGCTATCCATTAGTCACATCTTTCTTAACAAAGGTACAAACAAGATAGAGAAGGGATTTCAGAGAAACCAGTAGGTAGAGGTCTTGACACTTCAACAAGTATATGAACTAAAAAG